>JAILJR010000220.1 GCA_024694565.1 Butyrivibrio sp.
GCATTTTTGGATACGATAATTAATAGCATCGAGCCGCAGGCGGTTGAGGTATTACTGGAGGGCTTTCCGGCTTTCAGGTATGCAGCGGACTCCGGCCAGCTTGGAAGAGAAATTGGTCTTTATGTGTATTATGAAAAGGGCGATGAGGATGGACTTACAGCACACCAATCTACTGTTGAAGGCGGGATGGCCTATGTACAAAAGAATGTATCGGTGAAAGACGGCGAATATTTCGTGGGATATATAATAGGCATTGATTTAAGTGAGTTCACTCGTAAAGATAAGTATGATTTGCCTGTTATGGATCCTTCAACCGGAAAATTCGTATTAAGTCGCGAGTACACGCAATTGGAAAACACCATTGTGCATGAGATGCTTCATGCTTTTATGGATGATTACAATCGTGTTGGTATGTTTGGTGCAAAATCGCCTCAGGAATTTTTGGATGAATCGCCGGAAGGCCTGGAATTGTACAAGAAGACAACATTTCCCACATGGTTTAAGGAAGGAATTGCCTCTGCAGTCGAATTTGTCTATAATGACCGAAATAGCTCTTTTTCAGTTTTCCGATATTCGTATGACCTTGATGAAAAGAAAGACGATAAAGGCTTTTATCTCGAGAACGGTCGTATTGAAAACCTTTATACAAAAGAGCTTTTGCTGAAGAATTATCAGCATACGGAATTCAGATACAAGAGAAGCGATGCAGCCGACGCAGAATATGAAACATCTGAGTATTATTATGACCTTGAAAGATCCGGCAAAGATTCTGAGAACAGGGATGTTCCTGCAACATATGTAAGCGGCTATCTGGCAGTGCTGTATCTGGGGGAAATGGCTTCAGTGTACAGCAAAGACGGCTCTTCTATTCAATACGATGAGACGGGAAAGGTAGTAAATGTTGACAGTGCGAAGATTCGCAGTGGAATGAATACTATCCTGGAGGACCTTCACAAAGGAGAAACTCTGGATCAGATTATCAATAGGATTTCGGGAGGTACATATACCAGCACCGACGATTTTGAAAAGAAATTTATAAAGGGCACCAGTGAGAAAAAAGAATTGGAAGGATTTGTTTATGATGAATATATGGGAGATTCCGGCTCGCTGGATTTCTGTGTAAAGTATCTTAATTTTATGAGGGAAACAGAGCTGGCTAATAATGGTGAATCTCCAAACGGGTCAGTTCTTTTGCCCTTCAACAGTCTTGAGAAATCTGTGATAGACAGCAATAAAAGTGCTACAACAGACTTTTATCAAATTGTTCAGTCCAATGATTATGTGGCATCTACAGTCCCATTATGGAATGACGGTGGTAAGTCAGTCAGCGGAAGTGGCGTGCAAAGCATCGCTTCGCAAAATGCAGCACCGGCAGCGATATCTCCTGAAAGGATCAGCACTGCCGCAAAGATATCCGGCGACGAACATGGCGAAGCAGAAAAAAACTCAAAATCAGCTGAAGCAAATCCGGAGAATACAGATGAAGAAACAGAAGCTTCTTTAAGTATCGACGGAGAAACCCGGGGTAACGGTGTAGCTGAAGTTGACAGGAGTTCAGAGAGTGACGACAAGGATAGTTCTTTGAACCCTGAAGGAACCGATCCGGACGAGAGTGTTGAAGAGACTAAAGGCCCTGAAGCTGACATTGCAGAGAAACCGCTCACTGCCGTTGATGGCGCAGATACCGAAAACTACGTTACTGCCGAAAACGGCAAAACTTCTGAGGACGAATCAGAGGCAGCCGGGAACCATGAAAGAACACTTCCGGCCGGTGAAGGTGCAGAAACTGAAAGCGCTGCTCCTGCCGAAAGCGGCAAAACTTCTGAGGACGAACCGGAGGCAGCCGGGAACCATGAAAGAACACTTCCGGCCGGTGAAGGTGCAGAAACTGAAAGTGCTGCTCCTGCCGAAAGCGGCAAGACTTCTGAGGACGAACCGGAGGCAGCCGGGAACCGTGAAAGAACACTTCCGGCCGGTGAAGGTGCAGCTGCTGAAAACTCTGCTCCTGCCGGTGACAGTTCTCCTGCAGAAAGCACCAAGGAGGCTGTTTCCGCAGATGAAGAAGGACACTCTTCTGACAAATCTGCAGAGGGAACAGATTCATCAGATAATGGCGAAAATGTCCAAGGTAATGAGTCTGCCGATGCAGGCCGGACACCCGGGACTACCGGGACAGATCAGGCAGAGAACGCAGAGGAAAACAATCCCTCAGGCGGTGAAGAGCAAAGCCCTGGGCCAGCAAGTCCTGATAATACTCCAGAGCCCGCTGGGCATGATGTAAACGGAAGCGAAAAAGAACCCGCCACATCAGGTACCGACGAATAAGCCTGAAGCACTGAGAATGTAGTATAAGCCACGAACAAGAGCGTCACTGCTTTTGTCCGTGGCCTCATTTTTTTTGCAGTGAAGACAAAAAAACTCCGCCACATCAGCGGCGGAGTCATTATTAACCATATTCAGTTTGCCATCTGTCTCACTACCTTGAAGCTTTTATTCCACTTCTGCTCTATGCCTCTCCAATTGTAGGTGAGGTCTCCGTTGGGGTAAAGACAAATGGATTTTGAAGTGATCTCGGAGGGGTTGTCCTTCGAGTTATAGTAAGCTCCACCACTGGCTCTTTGCTCCATCTTTTTGTAGATAAAACCATCGATCGTAATCACTTCCGGAAACTGTGTGATCATGTTTTTCTCCTTTGGGGTAAAGTATAGTGTATCAATAGCTTTCTTACACAACATATTGTAGTCGAAAATGCCAATTCCTACAATATGACGGATTTACTCTCTTTTATGTCTCCGTGAACACGCGTGGTTGCCACACTTTTTTATAAATAGCAGACAAAATAAGGGGTCCATCATGCACTGAAATTAATATTCATGCCCTCGATACACTACAGGCTTTTGTCGGTGGCATCATTTTATGATTCCCGAATTTCCGGTGGAATGACAGTTATTGTGATATGCTCAGGTCTCTTGCTGGAGCTTGATCATATCAATTCTTTCAATTACTCCGATATCTTCAAGGGCCTTTATCATGCGGTACACGGTCGCGGTGCCGATGGACTTGTCTCGGGTATGGACAATACAGCAGATGTCCTTGCAGGAGGCACCGTCATTTTCGGCAATTACATTGGCCACGATCTCCCTTTGCTTGGTGACGCGCATGCCCTTCTCCCTCAGCGCAGTGATTATCTGTTCATTATTCATTCTCTTTCCCCAAAAAAGGTCCAATTAGTCGAGCTTGTATTCAAGTACCATTTCCTTCTGGTTTCTCTTGATCAGATATACGATAATTGCTGCAAAAACTACAATGGCTGCAAGTCCATATACAAAGCCGGCACCAAAGCCTCCGGTTGTGATAAGTGTTCCAACCTGGTAAACAAGGAAACCAACCGTAAAGCCTGTCGCAAGCTGAAGGGCGATGGCACCCCAGAGCCACTTGGCTGACTTCATCTCTGAGTTCATGGCTCCAAGAGCTGCAAAGCACGGAGGTGTGTAGAGGTTGAACATGAGATATGCAAGCGCAGCGACCTTAGTGATACCCATGACTGCTGCTACGGCATTGCCTTCTCCGATGAGCTCAAGCTCTTCCGTATCAATGAGGTTGGATACGGCATAGACTGTTGCGATGGTTCCTACGACGTTCTCTTTTGCAATGAAGCCGGTAATAGCTGCTGCGGCGAGCTGCCAGCTGACAATACCGACAACGGGAACAAGAAGGTATGAGAAAGGACCTGAAATTCCTGCAAGGATCGATGTGTTCTCCATCCCCTCCTCAATGGGCTGGAGGCTGAAGTCGAAGGTGCTCATGATCTGAACTACTGTATTGCAGACAAGGATTACTGTTCCGGCTTTTACAATGTAGGCTTTTCCTCTCTCGAGCATGGACTTTACGGCAAACATAAGGCTCGGAACCTTGTACTCAGGGAGCTCGATGATAAAGAAGCTCTTCCTGTACTTCATGCCAGTGATGGCCTTGATGAGGAGCGCTCCCAAAAGGATGAGAAGGATTCCCACAAAGTAGCTGACGAAGCCAACCCATCTTGACTCAGGGAAGAATGCTCCGGCAAAAAGTGCGATTACAGGAAGCTTTGCTCCGCAGGGCATGAAGGTTGCAAGCATGGCTGTGGTACGTCTTTCTCTCTCATTTCTGATGGTTCGGCAGGACATGATGGCGGGGATTCCGCAGCCGGTACCAATTATCATGGGGATAACGGACTTTCCGGAAAGACCAACTCTTTTGAATATAGGATCAAGAACAACCGTTGCCCTGGCCATATATCCACAGTCCTCCAAAAGAGCTATGAGGAAATACATTACCATTACAAGTGGAAGGAAGCCGACAACAGCACCGACACCGCCGATGATGCCGTCAACGAGAATCGCGTAAAGAAGCGGGTTCGCGTCAGCCATCGCATCTCCGACAATGCCCTGGAAGGACTCAATCCAGCCTGCGAGAAGCTCAGAGAGCCAGGTTCCTAAGGTTGTCTGTGAAATATAGAAGACAAGCCACATAACTGCGGCAAAAACGACGATACCGAGTACCGGATGAGTAACAACACTGTCGATTGTGTCGCCGAAGTTTTTGTCCTTTGTAAGCACCTTTCGGGTCTCCACTTCGCTCACAATCTTATTGACAAATTCAAAACGCTTTCTGTCAGCTGCTTCGACCTCCGCCTTATTGGTCAGATCGATATTCCCCTGAACGTAGGGCTCCTTCTGTCCCTTGCCTTCAAGCTCTGCTGCAGTCTTAACCACCTCTTTAAGCCCGGTCTCCGAAGTGGCTACGGTCTTGATAACAGGGCAGCCAAGCTTTTCTGAAAGGCGCTTCTCATCAATTTTATTTCCCTTTTTGTCGTTGGCATCTGTCTTGTTGAGGGCGACGACAACCGGGATTCCAAGCTCTAAGAGCTGGGTTGTAAAGAATAAGCTTCTGCTTAAGTTTGTGGCATCTACGATATTGATGATGGCATCGGGATGCTCATTTTTGACATAACCACTGGTGATGCTCTCCTCTGAAGTAAAGGGAGACATTGAGTATGCGCCGGGAAGATCTACAGCGATAAGCTCTTTACCCCCATCGTAATAACTCTTCCTGATGACGCTTTCCTTCTTGTCAACAGTAACGCCTGCCCAGTTACCGATTTTTTCACTGCGGCCTGTCAGGGCGTTGTACATGGTGGTCTTTCCACTGTTGGGATTGCCTGCCATTGCGATTCTCATAACATTTTCCTCCTCAAAAATTTATTTTTAAATGTGGATAGCATTTGCTAACTCGGGGTCAATATTATATCTTCCATCCTTGATTGCGACTACGAGGTTTCGCTTTTTGTCTACAACTGTAATCTTCTCTCCGCTGTAGCAGCCAAGCGAAAAGAGAAAGCTTTCCATCTCGCTGTCGCCTGAGGTATCAATTGAACTGATTACATATTCCCTGCCAAGTTCTGCTTCATTTAGTGTCATAAAGACCTCCTTAGAACATGCCCGCATAGAAGAACCATTTCGCCAAAATGCGTATATATCGGACTTCTATAGACATGTGATAAATGTAAAAAATTGTAAATCAGATGTTAGCCGATGACAATTTACATTAGCATGCGCTAACTTTATTATTAGAATAGTCTTATCAAGAATCGTTGTCAATAAGAAAATTGATGTTTTTCAGCCGTTCTTAATTGATGCAGGGTAATATGTCAGCAATGAATTTGTGATACAGGGGCTGTGAAACCCGCTTGCAGAGCCTTTTTGAAGATTTTAGAAATAAAAATGCCGCATTGGCAAGATGCGGCATTTAGGTAGGAGATTTTTATGACTATGAATGTCAATTTGTTAGTGTTTCCTAACAAAGACAATGTTAGCACATGCTAACTACAATGTCAACACTTTATTTATACTTTTTTTATAAATTACGATTTGACGACTGCAATTCAGTGGTGGGTTACTTTGTAGCCAAGTTTTTCTATCTCTGATATGAGGATACTGTCGTCGATATCTTTATCAAATTGCACTACTGCCTGTTTTTTCCTAAGATTCAGGCTGGCGGATGCTCCGTCAATCCTGTTGATTGCGCGCTTAACGCGATTTGTACAGTTAACGCAGGTCATGCCCTCGATCTTATATATACTGGTCTTTATGACAGGGCCGTCGAGCTTTTTGTCCGGCTCTTCTACTACGCTGCCGCCACCTCCGCAGCAGCCCCCTTCACCCTTAAAGTGTTTCAGGGAGCCCTTTACTGCAGCGAACAGTATTATCAGCAAAACAGTTATGATTATTGCATTTGACAACATTTTTACTTCCTCGAATGATCGCATCGACTCCTTCTTCCGCCTTGCATCTGAAATAATTCTCGGCGGATTTGATGCAGTTATTTATTATTTGGTGTACTGGTTTTTTTCATGCTTGCAGGCGGTTGTTTTGTGGCAGTTGCCTGCCATTGGACAGCCGATACAATGGGTGCCCTTTTTCTTTTCCCTGTATATGTAACTGACAGATAATACTAAAAGCAGTACGATCACTGCCCCTGCTATAAAATTGATCATAATCACTCCTCATCTGTTTTTGTCTACAAGAAGGCGGGATGCATCTGACGCGATTCTTGTTAGCGTTCGCTAATTAGAAATTCAAGTATAGATTGGCATATCCTGTTGATACTTGTCAATAGTTTCTTGTACTTTTTATTGTGTAAGTCAGAGGGACGGTTCTTTTGGCTGCTATCTGGTGATGATCACTTCTTTAGTGAAATTGGAAGATTGTCGAAAATCTTAACCGGCGACGGTAAGCTGCTCAAGCGACTTTCCGTTTTTATGAGCCCGGCTGTATATTTCCGTACATTTTTTATAACTGTCAAAGGTCTTTAGTGCGGCTTCGGTATCTCCGTAAACCTTCCAGAAGCCGGTGTATTTCACTCCATCCTCGGGATCTCTCATGAAGCCAAGGACATCAGTGACAGGGTATCCGAGGAACAGTCCTATTTCATGCGGGAATGCAGAGTCCTTCGCAAGATGACCTGCAAGCTCAGCAACGCACCGCTCTGCGTTGGCGTACGAATAGCCTTTTTCCCGGAGAATCCTGCACACTTCTTCATTGGCAAAGTCTCTCTTGAGATGTGAGGGCCGGTATACGTAAATAAGTGCATGGCCTTTTGAAAACTTTACAGGTATCATTCGGATTCCTTTGCCGGACAGCCTGCTGTTGAAGTCTCTGACTTCGCTGTTAAATTTGCATCTGTCAGTACAGTCCACGGTAAAAAGGTTTCCTGTCTTGATTCCCGCCAAAGTCGGTGAACACAATTTTATAAGCATCTGATCCCCCATATAATCGCTCTCTTTCTGTTAGCGCACGCTAACCTATACTTAAAAAGAAAACCCGTTTTTCCACGGGAGTTCTTTTTGTCAATTCCAATGTTAGCACTAGCTAACTCCTTCGTCAATGATAAATTCTGAGGTTAGCGGACCGCTGTAAAGGTTACAATTCATTTGCCGGCCAGTCCAGAGTTTGGCAGTTTAGTCCGCCCACTAAAGACATGTGAATGTCAGTCATGTGGCAGCTGAAAAATTATCGGTAGATTTGTATCGGTTATTTATTACTTGGTGTACTAGGGGAAGAAGGAAGAAAAGAGGGAGGAAAAGGGAAGGAAGAGAAGGAAAACCATGCCTTGATAACTACCGCCACAATGCAAAATAAAAAAGCAGCAGACCATTTATTGATCCACTGCTCCATGTGCATATTACGATAATACAGTAAAACCCTCTAAACCGATTCATTGTTGTTTTTGGTAATGATCATTTACAATCTGATCAAGCAATTCGAAATTACGGAAATCACTATAATCCGTTGTTCCATCATCGTTCTTCTTAGTGATATCATAATCTGGTGTTGCTCCGGCTTCTACGTTGCCACCCTTTTGGAAATTAAATGTTCTGAACGCTGATGCAGAGAACTGGTTCCCTGAATCCATTTTAAAGAATACCAGGTTGCATGTACCACCGGCACTGGTCTCACCTATAATTGGGATCCCGGCTTCCTTGCATAGGCAAGGGAATAAATTACCGCTTGAAAATGAGCCTTGCGAACACATAACAGCATAATTGAAATCATAATCAAAATCTTCAGAATCGCCTTCGAACTGGCTGTCCTGGTCCATATCGTAATCTAACTTCTCATAAGTAGCATTGCCTGTCATTGCACTTTCATAACAGAATTCATCGTACTTGTCTGGTGTAACTGCATTAAACATATACATACATGATTCTGTGGAACCTCCACCATTATCCGAATCGTCCAATATGAAATTCTTCATGCCATGCTCCTTAGCAATATCGAGAGCTTTCTTAAAGTTTTTACAACATTTTCATCATAGTTGGTATAAACGAATATGCCGGTATTATTATATTCATAGTAACGATAGCGATTACCATCTTCTGTCTCTTCATCGAAAATGGCCTGATATTTATCAAACTCACAATCGTATTCTTTGATTGCCATCTTGGCTGCCATTTTGCCTGTAGAATCGCCGTACCACTTCTGGAAAAGAGCTGTCCTTGGATCGTCAGGTTCCTGCTTCACAATTCTACCAAATTCAGCGTATGCTTCTGTACCTTCAAGGTCGAGTATGATATCCGTTATCAAGTCTGTGTTACCGCCATAATTCAAATAAATCTTGTTATCGTAATAAATTGTATTGATATATGAAACAGCTGTAAGATCAGCTACTGTTGTAAGTGGAAAAAATACTCTGCCATCTTTTTCTATAATATCTATGCCGTATTTAGATAGGTCAATATCAAGCGCAGAGGGGTTTTCTCTGTAATCAGTATCTATTATGTGTTCAAATACATATTCTGAATCATCTGTTGGATCAAGTCTCTGATCATTATATAAGAACTGCTCTATTTTATCTGAATGTAATGTATCCTTGGTAGTATCTACTATCATATTGCCTTTGGCGTTGCTGATCTCATATACTCCACTTCCATTTGATGATAAAGAGAACTCATTCGCAGGATCATAAACTTTATTCATATACTCAACAGCATCAACATAAGGAACTGGAACGCCTTCCTTCACAAAGCCATCGATGGTTGTAGCATTACCGTCCGGATCGATCACATCAAGCTGTGTCACGTTATCAACTGTTTCTGTACTCTCCTTCGCCTCTTCTGTAACTGTCGTTGTTTCAGCAACACTTGAAGACTCCGCCTCTATTGTTGTTGCCGTAGTAGCTGGCGCTTCCACAACTGTTGATTTGCCACACGAAGCAAGACTCAGAGTCATTGATAATGCCAGAATCACAGAAAGCTTTTTTTCATAGTTTGTTTCTCTTTTCAGTTAAATTTAAGTAACAATGTGTACTTTATTGGATTCTTCGGCTCTTACAGTGTCTTCCATTAATGTACCATATTTCGTTTATGAGTTTTATTAATTTTGTATAAAATGCAGCACCCATGCGCTTTTGCTTATCAATATCATAGGGCGGATAAAACTCGGAAAAATCATTCAAGAATGTACACATTATTAGAGAAAAATCAATCATTTAAAATGGTGGCTTTTTCATATCTCTTTGCTCTATAATGAAACGTTGCCTGGGGCATTCCGCGTTCGAGAGCCGCCTGTTTCACCGAAATTTTACCCATCTTCCAACGCTGATAAACCTCATGGAAGTTAGGTGGCAATGGTGAGACGGCACATTAGCCATCAGGCTCCGCGCAGGATGGTTCAACGTCATGTCTACCTCACCCGCTACTGGATCAATGTAATATCAGGCTCTGCGCAGGATGCGTTCAACGTCATCCCTTTTGTTGTAAAGAGTGCAGCCTCCGGGATGATCTTCAAGAAGATATCCACCATCTCTCAGCTCTGTGAACAGGCGGGATTTCATGGCTTCGCGAAGTGATGTTTCGCGGACGTTGATATCTGAATATGGAGAGAAGGGACAGGGCTCAGCTCCTCCGTGGGAATTGATGTGGAAGAATCCCCGTCCTGCGGCAACGCAGCCGCCCGAGCTTTTTTCATCTCCGGGGAAGGAAATATATACCATCTCCGGATGTTCTAATCTTAAACGCGATATTTCTTTTTGCAGATACTCACGCTCTTCATCTCCGGGTGCGAGCTCCGTGCTGTCATCAGTGACCGGAACGAACTCCACAAAGATAACTGCCCTGCAGCCTCTGTCCGACAGACTCTCAAGAAAGTCAGGAGATGTTACATTCCTGATGTTTTTGGTGGTGACTGTAACCGACGCGCCAAAGATCAGGCCTCTTTCCCTGAATGCATTCATGTTGCTGATGAGTTTGTCATAGATACCTTCGCCTCTGCGAGAGTCTGTTGCCTCTCTTCCGCCCTCAATGCTCATGATGGGGATCATGTTGCGGTTCTCGTCAAACATATTCATGTACTTATCAGTAATGAAGGTTCCGTTTGTAAATATGGGGAAAAGAATGTTCTGCTTTTTTGAGGCGGTTTCCATTACATCCTTACGCAGCATCGGCTCTCCGCCAGCCAGGAGAATAAAGCTGACCCCAAGCTCATCTGCTTCCTCAAATACGCGCTCCCAGTCCTGACCGCTCATCTGCTGAACAGGCTCCTCATCGACCGTCGCGTGATTGCATCTGGAATAGCATCCGGCACAGTGAAGGTTGCACTGGCTTGTGATGGAGGCAATGAGAAACGGAGGTATATGTTCACCGTTGTTCTCGGCAAGCTTTCTTTTCTTCGAAGCGGCTTTGCTGGCAAGTGCAAATTTGGCCATGAAAATGGACTCCCTTGGATTGTTGAGAGTTGCCTTAACGGCATCTGCAACTACCCGCTCAACCCCCTTTGTCATATACTCCTGAATATCAAAATCGTTCTCTTTTATCATATCTACGCCCTCTTTTGACTTTGTGCAGAGTCTCATTCATTTTTTGCATTAACCGTAGCTAGAGGATTCCAGCGAAAAAACTACCAACATATCAGTGATATTCTTCATCTCTATATACGTAGCGCAAGCTATGGCATACACATTTAGCACAATACGATTGCATAAAAGCATTTGCACAACTGTTATAATAATCCTTTTTAATGAAATTTGCAAGAGGATGTTATTTTAAATTTGGCCAATTATTAGCTCAGGTACATCTTTCTTCGTTTGGCTTTGTCACAATTAGTAGTTGATACTGTTAAAAATACGCAAGAAAAAGGCTATCTAATGGACAGCCTTTTCTGTTTAAAAATGGTTTAATTCAATGATGCCACCGGCAAAAGCCTTTAGTGTATCGAGGGCATGAACATATCGGTCAGGAGGCCGGCGTCCGGCGAAAACCGGTTATCTGGTCAGGAGGCCGGCGTCCAGCACGAACTGGCTTCCGGTCAGGTAGCGGGCACGTTCGCTTGCAATGTATCTGACTGCCTCGACGATGTCTTCTGTCTCGAGCCAGGGAGTCCGCAAGAGATTACCCGCTGAGCGCTCAGCGATTTCTGTGGGAGTGGTGCCTTCAAGCTCAGCAAGACCATCATTCATCGGTGTGTTTACTCCTGTGGGATGAAGGGACACAACTCTTATTCCGTAGGGAGCAAGCTCGATTGCCTGGGATTTTGTCAGTCCTACGAGTCCGTGCTTAGAGGCAGAGTAATGGCTCATTCTGCCAAAACCTCGAAGCCCTGCCACAGATGAATTGTAGATGATAACTCCCCTCTTTTTCTCGATCATATGAGGGATAACATATTTTGAGGCGAGAAACCCTCCTTTCAGGTTCACGTCTATCAGGGCATCCCACTGCTCTTCTGTCAGCTCCCAGGAATAGCCATAGGCTGCAATTCCTGCGTTGCTGAAAAGAATATCGATGCTTCCGAATTCGCTGATCCCACGGTCAACCGCTTCTTTTACATCGTCTGCCTTGCGTACATCTCCGGCGTAAATAAGTATCCTTGCCCCCAGAGCTTCCACATCACTCTTTAGCTTCTCAAGGTCTTCATTCGAAGACCTGTTATAAGCCGGATATTCTATCCTCTGCCCAAGGTCGAAGGCCACAATATTGGCGCCCTCTTTTGCAAAAGCGAGGGCTACAGCTCTTCCCTGCCCCTTGGCCGCTCCCGTTATGAATATCGTCCTGTTCTCAAATTCCTTTGACATAATATTTCCTCCTCTGTAAACGACAGTATCTGACTTATTCCGGCCTCCTGCGGATATCTTACGCGCCCAAAAAATGTGCGCCAACGATGACCTGCTCCCTTTTACTCTTGCGCTCTACCTTAGGATACCGATTGCGGTAATTCGACATGAAAATGAGCCTGTTCTTGGGTGGAGCTCTGATGTTATTTAATCCTTAGGTCGGTCCAATAATTGCTATATTGGACTTGCGCTATCCTCATCTTCGCTTTGTGTAGGGCACAAGCTCGTCGTCGAGCTTTATCTTAAGTGTCTTGTTTATGATGTTTGTTGCGATCATTATCGTGGCAAATGCGGTGATGGCAACAATCTGCTCCTCGGTCCATTTTGCATGAAGCCTGTCGAAGATTTCGGAGGGCACATTGTTTGCGTCCTTGACGATAGCCCTGCCATAATCAATGAGTATCCTCTCTTCCTCCGTAAACCGGAAGGTCTCAAAGTTGATTCCGGCGTCGTCGAGTATTTTTTTGAAAAAGATACTGCACAGTAGGCAGTCATTGCTCGTCGAGATCGCATAGCAAAAGAAATTGACAGCTCTTTCGCCAAGAAAGCTCTCTATCTCTGTTTCAAGAGGAAACCATTCCATAAGAGCGTGGAACGCAGGCAGGGAGTGGATAAGCGTCTCCTTCATGTTAGTGAGAGGGCCGTGTTCTTTGACCCACTCGTCAATGACTTCCTTTGTCTTTTCCGGTGCATCTTCGTATTTTAGCTGTGAAATGTATGGCATATTTTTCATTCCTCCTCTGTAAACGCCGGTATATATCTGACTTATTCCGGCCTCTTGTGGTTGCTTAAGTGCACAAAGGACGTGCGCTAGCGGTATCCGGCTCCTCTGTAAACGTCAGTTTATAAACGCCTTCTCGAAGGCCTGTTCAAGATCTGCAATGAGGTCTTCAGGGTCCTCAAGTCCTATGGACAGTCTTACGATATTTTTTGGAATATCAGCAAGCTTGTGATATTCGCTCCTTAGCTCGGTGTGCGTGTTCTCGGGCGGATTGGTGACAAGGCTCCTCACATCTCCGATATTTACATGGTATGAGAAATTCTTCAGAGCCTTTATGAACCTGCCTTCCTGCTCACGAGTCCCCTTAAATCCGAAGGATAAAAGAGCTCCGGCGCCAAGAGGGAAATCCCTGTCAGCAAGCTCTTTATATTTGCTGCCCTTTGCGTAAGGATATCTAACAAACTCAACTTCATCCCTGCTCTCAAGGAATTCTACGACCTTTATGGTGGTCTTTATCTTTTTATCCAGCCTTACGGTCAGTGTCGACAGCCCCTGAAGAACAAGATAGGCTTCAAATGAACCGAGGGCTCCGCCGAAGAACTCTGTAAAAAAGAGCTTGAGTGATGCAATTACCGGCGCTCCGGGAATGAACTCGGTGGCGCTTCTTGGGTTGTCCTGAAGATCTCTGAGCTTCCATTCTTTGCTGTAGAACTGAGGGAATTTCTTTTCATCAAAGGGGAAATCGCCTTTTTCTACCACAAGACCTGCTATAACATTGCCGTGACCGTTGATTTCCTTAGTAGCAGAATAAACAACGATATCTGCCCCGTGCTCAAACGGGCGGTAAAGATAAGGAGTGGCGACTGTGTTATCTACTATTACAGGCACACCGTGCTTATGAGCCAGTTCTGATATTGCATCTATATCATAGAGCTCGATGTTGGGATTGCTTATGGACTCAAGGTAAATCGCCTTGGTGTTCTCATCTATCAGCTCTTCGTATGCAGCCGGGTTATTTCTGTCCTCAACAAATTTTGTAGTGATCCCGTACTTGGGTAAAAACTGAATAAGACTCAGCATAGCAGCTCCATATAATGAAGACCCGGAAACGATGTTTCCTCCGCCTTGTCCTAAAAGGAGAAGTGTATAAGTTATGGCAGCCATTCCGGATGAAAGAGCCACTGCAGCCTTGCCACCTTCAAGCTCTGCAATCCTTGCCTCGAGGATTGCACCGGTAGGATTTCCTACTCTTGAGTAGATTCCGCCGGGCTCGGCTCCCGTCCAAAGCCTCCTCGTCCTGTCTATGTCCTGCAGATCAAATGATGCTGTCTGATAGATGGGCGGGTTTACCGAATTGAAGTGCTCTGATGAATCATATCCTGCTCTTATAGCTTTAGCGCTGAAACTGTTTTCTCTCGACATAACTTTTCTCCTCCGTTTTCATAGATGTGTACTGGTATTTGTGATCCAAGTAAAGATAGATTTATCTTATTCATACTCACATACTATGTCAATGGGTGTAAACATAAGAGATCTTTATAGCATTCTATAATCGCGGCAATTCAGTGGGTGATGTGAAGGAAATCTTACATAGTAACCGTTAAAAACTGTAAGTGTACGTCAAATTCCAGAAAAGAAAGAATATATAAGAAAAAATCTAAATGTCATTATGCATATTAAAAAACAGCCAGGTTGACACTTCTTTTAACTGCAATCTTATGACCGGTTGAGAGAAAAGTCAAAAGAATGCAGTTAAAAGCAGCCAGAGGGACGGTTCTTTTGACTGCTCTCTTATGATCAATTAAGAAAGCAGTCAAAAGAACCGTCCCCCTGACTGCCCCTGACTGATGTTACCTGTCTCTCACGATTGGCTCGATCTGTGAGGCCAGGTTGTCGATGTGCTCGAATACACTGCTCTTGGTGGTTCCGAGGCTGTTGACTCTGTCGAGCTGGACTATCAGATTGTCGTACTGCCTGTTGATTCCGTTGATGCTGTCACCGATCTTTGACAGCTCTCCCGAA
This sequence comes from Butyrivibrio sp., assembly GCA_024694565.1. Taxonomy (GTDB): domain Bacteria; phylum Bacillota; class Clostridia; order Lachnospirales; family Lachnospiraceae; genus Butyrivibrio. Next base: position 14,888 of record JAILJR010000220.1, read on the forward strand.
GCCATTCTGGCTGTGTCATTTATCTCGTTCTGGACTTCGTTGGCGCCGTTTGCGCTTTCTATTATCGCATCAAAGGTGTCGTTGGTCTCTTCCACTTCCCTTATGCTCTTGTCCATTGCCTCGATGGAATTCTGCATGCTGGTTGAGAGCTTCTCGCTCTCCTGTCCTGCGGCGTCGATGGATGTGTTAACCTGAGCGATGAGGGTCTTGATCTCATCGGCAAGCTCACGAACCTCAGTCGCAACCACTGCAAAGCCCTTTCCTGCTTCACCTGCTCTGGCGGCCTCGATGGAAGCGTTAAGAGCAAGGAGATTGGTCTGGGTTGCAATGCCGATGATCTTTTTCATGTAGTCAGAAATCTGGTCAACAGCATTCTTGAAGTTCTCAAAGCCGCGGGTCATTTCGTCAAAGCTGCTTCTGACCTCATTGGAGCTGGTCTTTAATTCGCTTACCTTCTCCTGTGCGGTTTCAACGCTTCCGATAATATTCTGTTTTACGCTTTCGAACTTGCCGGCACTTTCGCTGACAGCCTCAAACATTTCATTGAAATTCTCAAGCTGCATCCGCAGTTCGTTGTTGCTGTCAACAACTACCTTTACGGCTTCTCCCATATCGTGAATCTCCTTGAGGGAGTTCAGCTCGTTCTGAACAAGATCCTTCTGATAGTTCTTGATAGAACCGGCCAGGTATACAAGAGCGTCAACCTTTTCCTGATCAAAAGCTGATCTGTCCTTTACCTGTAGAACTTCTGCATCCTGGTTTTTCTTTTTTAATATATCTGTAAACATAGCTTTTCTGCTCCTTTTCAAAGATTTAGAAAGAAAACCATTTCCGGCTCCGGGCTGGTGATGGCAGTTTATTCAAATACAACACAGGTCATCGTCTGATTTACAAACTGGGTATTGTAGTGCTCACCAAAGCCGATCAGGCCGCATGATGGTCCAAGCTGTCCTATTTTGTCGAGGTAAGGATTGAGCTCTCCCCGCTCTTTTAAAACCAGATATCTGAAGACGCAGTTTACTGAAAAGATAGCAGAAATCCTGTGGAAATCATGTCTTATGTTGCTGACGGTTGACTCTGCCACTTCAAGCGGATCTCTCATCTCAAGAAGGGTCAGAATATCCGAGTCGTTGATCTGTCTGTACAGTGTAAGTCCGTTTCCGGAAACGCCCTTGATGGAGACAATGCATACATCGTCCCCGATCATCTTTCCGAATGGATTCTTAAAGGTCTGTGTCATAATATCGCGCTCAGAAACCTTTGTGAGCTCCATATATACCTGCTTTGCAGGGCGCCCGTTCAGCTCTCCGAGGTAGTATTTTGCCTTGTCTGTCCGCGATGCAATGAGCTGCATTGTGCTGTCCTTCGGAACATAAATGTTTTCCTTGTAGGACTTAACCTTGCCGCCCTCGTTTTTGATAACGGCATAAACCATGGCATCTGTATATACCTTTCCGCATACCGCTACCTTGCCGCCGTCTCCTGTAGCGCCCATAACCTGCAGATTGTAGCGTGAAATGAGGGCACTGAGAGTTGTCATGACTGCAGCATCGTTCGCAGAACAGAAATCTATTATGGCAGTGTTGTCCTTACCGGGCTTGATTGTCTCGACGTCTTTCTTAAGGCGGTCAATGTATCTTGCCGGCATCGTGGAGACTTTCTCAAGTACATTTACGGCTACCCTGACACCCTCGGTAAATGCTGCGATTATAACACCGGACTCGCAGATATTGCGGTCATATCCCATGGCAATACAGCTTATGCTGGGAACTCCGGGATACATTGCTTCCAGCTTATTTACATTGTTTTCAAAAGATTTTGCATCGCTCATCATAATGATGAGTTTTGGATTTGACAGCCCTCTTACGGCTGCTTCTAGATTTCCGCCTGGATTTTTACCATTAAACATTTTCATATGATAGTACCTCGCTGGAACAACAACGCCTACAATTGAATCTTACATTTTATATATGCATTCTGCAATGCAATATTAACGAAAAACAGTAAATTTCCTTGAAAATTCAGATAATTTAGAAATATTTTATTTATGCAAAAAAAAGCCTGTCCATCAAACGTACAGGCTTTAAAAACTGAAGTGCTATTGAAAATGTGGTGAGGATAGCTTATTTAACTATTGTAAATTCGATCACCGGCTTTTTATCTCTTTCTTCCAGGAGCTTGTCAAACTCCTCCTTGCCGCCCGTGAAGTCGGTAGACTCATCGAAGGTGTTCTTCTGCCTTGTGAAACCGGTGAACTCGTTGGAGCCTGAGTTAATACCGTCATCAATGCTGTCCTTCATCATCAGAGAACCGTACTCCTCTGACAGGAAATAGGTCTCGTAGGTGTGATTGTCACCGCCATAAAGGACACCGTCAGCAACTCTCAAGGGATAGGAAGCGCCATTTCCAAGTGCATTGCCGATATTAACAATCTTGCCATCCTGCTTGCCGTAAATTGATGCCTGGTAAGCGGTCTTGTCTGCCTCGAAGACAAGATCTGATATAGCGAGAACATCCTCATCGCTGCCTGTGAGCTTGATGTAGGCATATCCCTGTCCGGGGGTAAGTGCTGCGATGACATCATCATAGGAGTCAAAAGAGCTCTTTCCTGACTGTGTCTCGAGGAAATCTCCGCCGCCTGCGTCAGCGACTTCACTTTCACCTGCATACATCTGCTCTGCAACTGCCTGGATATCGAAACCGTCGAGGTCCGCGGCTGCAGCTGAAAGTGCATATGAAATGCCGATCTCAACATCATACCATGTGATCAGGTCAACATAACCTGTGTCATTGACAGAGCGGTATGTCTTAGCGGGCATATTTCCCTCGCCCCAGTTGGCAAGTGTTGTATCCTCAGGGCCAACAGTCCATTCCACATACAGGCCTGCAATGTCGGCATCCTCAGGAGCACCCTGCTGTGCCCTTGCTGTTAAATTTGTATTGTCAAGATTAAAACTGAGCTGGATAAGAGGTCCGATTCCCTTGTCGAGATCGCCAAGCTCCTCGCACTTGGACCATACTGTGTCTGTTGCTCCATCAGGAGCCTTGAACAGTCTCATGCAGTTGGCATTGGCATCTTCCTCGGTGATATCTACCCAGGGGTTGGCTGTTCCCACTGCTTCTTCAGTGCTCTCTGAGCTTGCCTCTGCGCCGGCTTCCTTACTGCTCTCAGAAGCTGCCTCAGTGCCCGCCTCTGTCTGCTCAGTGCTGCCGGTTGCCGGTGCATTCTGAGCGCCTCCGCATCCGCTCATCAGTGTGCATGTAAATACTGATGCAGCGAGAATTGCAATTAGTTTTCTTTTCATAACTTTTCCTCCTCGTTGGTCCTAAAAGAATAACACTTGCGGTAATTCGACATGAGGAGACCCCCCATTTACGGGTGGAGCCCCGATGTCTGCCTATTCCTTAGGACGGTCTGCAGTTATTTGATTTTCTTTACACTACCAAGTGATTAATAGTGTGGCTATATTATAGCACTCTTTTTGTGTTTGGGATTATTATCGATTCCTGTTTTTTCTTAAGAAAAGAAGAAAGACACAATTCAGTGGGCAGCCTGTCATCGCGGTGGCCTGACCTGCCCCGGCTGGCTGCCCACTGAATTGTTCCGAGCGGGAATAATCACTCTTTTGTATTATGGTTCGGGCCAAAGTAGCGGAATGAAAGCATCGTGATATCATCAAACTGCGGTACGTCCCCGACAAATTTCTCGATATCCTCGCGCATTGCAACGAGCATTTCCTGTGTAGAAGCATCGAGATTACGGTTCAGCACATCGAGCATACGCTTATCGCCGTAAAGCTCATTTTTAGCGTTGGTTGCCTCCGGTACGCCGTCTGTATAGACGAAGATCTCATCTCCGGGATGAATCTCAAACTCATGCTGTTTGTAGCGGATACCATCAATCGTTGCCACAGCAGGTGAATGCTTGTAGATCTGGAGCTCATATTGTCCGCCCGCTCTTCTGAGTACGGGATTTTCATGTCCTGCATTGGCGGCGACACCTTTTCCTGTTGAGATCTCGATTATAGCAATCCATACAGTTACGAACAGTTCTGCTTCATTTCCTTCATTAAGCTGCTCGTTTGCATAAGCAAGGATCTGCGAAGGAGAGTTTCCATGCTGGGCACTGTTCTTGATGAGTGTTTTTGCTATGACCATAAAGAGCGCCGCAGGTACTCCCTTTCCGGACACATCTGCCATAACAAGGGCAATGTGATCGTTGTCGACCAGGAAGTAATCATAGAAGTCGCCACCAACCTCTTTTGCAGGATCCATGGTAGCATAAAGCTCGAACTCATTATAATCAGGAAAAGCGGGGAATATTCGTGGCAGCATGTCCGCCTGGATCTGAGTCGCCACATTGAGTTCCGCACCTATACGCTCTTTTTCAGCAGTTACCTTGGTAAGATTGTCGATATATACATTGATGTCGCTCTCCATCTTGCGTATGGAGCGGGCAAGGATTCCAATCTCATATTGGTTTTGCTCAGCCTTAAGGTTCCCTTCTCTTTCAGAATGATCCTCAGCAAAACGCGCTGCTTCTTCTGTGATCTCGCGAAGAGGCACAACTAGGAAGCTTCTGAGGAACATAAGGTATACGACGATAGAAATCACAACGATGGCCAGCATTGCCAGGACCACATCACGAACATAGGTATTACGGGCATCCACAAGAGATGTCATAGGCTTTTCCACGCCGATGATGGCAACCACATTTCCTGATGAATCGATAACTCCCAGGCCTGCAGAGGTATGTGCCTCAGTAGCAGTATATGTGTAAAGATACTGCTCTGCCCTTCCGCCGGTTTCCAGGATATGCCTGGTATCCTCAGCATACTTCGGATCCATATCCGTGGCGACATAACCGAGAGGATAGCGGTCAAAACCGGTCCAGGGATTCACGGAATCAAAAATGTATGTGGTTTCCAGAAGGTTTTCCGGAGTAATCCTTGCCACGTAGATGTAATTACAGTTCATCGAGACAACAAGCCGGTCAAGATCAGCCTCGATCTGATTGTACTCATCGTCCTTTTCCCCGGTTTCGAGGTAGTAATTAAGCTTATCGGGGTTCAGATACGACCGGACAGTTTCCGCGACCTCATAAGCCGAATTGTTGTACTGCTTTTCCAGCACAGATGTAAATTCCTTGTAACCGATCAGTGCAGTGATGAAGCCCAGTGCTGCGATGACAATGACAATCGTGATGATCAGAACTGTCGAGAAGCTCTTTTTTTGTTTCATAATCTGCCCTTTCTTTTAAAGAAATCAATTTGTTCCTGTGATGTTATGATCTTAAGTGGTTTGGTCTGTTCGTTTCGCTTACCTGTCCCTGTACCGAGCCGTTCGTATTCCTCAAAAGTATTCGGAGGAAGAAAGATCAGCTCTGCTTCACTAAGCTCTTCTGCTTCTCTGGCGCCCCGGTACCCGAAGCAGTTTTCACACAACTTCTGGTCCATCAGGAACGAGGGCTCCTTTGGAGGAGCTCCCTTTGCCTCGAGAAATACACGGTAGCACGGAGGATCCTTCTCGCGGCATGCACTGACGCAATAACCGATGGCGCGCATACCGCTCTCATCAAGGAAATTACTTATTGCACCTTCGAACTGGGTTGAATTCATTTTTTCGTCCGCAAGGTTAAGTATCTGGCTTTTCCGGTAATTGATACTTATGATAGGAGAATTTTCGTAAAAACCGTGTACCTCAATGACGTCACCCAGCCGATAGCGATAGAGTCCGGAAACGGTAGTGATCACGATCTCGTATTTCTCGCCCTCCTTCAGCTGTGTAAGGGTAAGGCAGGGCCCGTTTTCATCCTGCTCAGGCAGAAACTCAAAGAAGCACAGATCCGGGATCATTATGTACTCATCCATTCTGCCAACTCCCGCTGCGACACAGAACATTCCCTCCGATGCCGCAAAGAGAAAGGGATATACCGGAAGCGAGCCTGAATAGTGATCCAGAATCTCGATGTAGGGATGAAACTGCATTCCGGAGGAGAGACGGAGGTATTTTACATTTGGCCATATCTTCCGGATCAGCCCGTCTGACAGGTCCGGTCCCGACAATCTCCGAAGCTCCTCAGCCCTCTTTGGATTTGGCTTAAGATTACGCTTAAGATAATCCTTCCACTCCTCATCTACCTTAAACTCAGGACTTACGTCTCCAGTCTCCATATCATGGAGGAAAGCATCCCAATGGCGCTCCAGGAACCTGAGCATGGCGGTGCACTTATGCACAAAATTTGCGTGTATCGCCGTAATATCAGGCTGCTCAAGTGCAAAGCGAAACTTTACATACTGCATGTCGCAGAGCGTCTTCGGAAAAAGAACCTCCTCCGGGGCGTAGAAAAGCTCATAGGGGTAAGTTCCATCCTCCTGCTGCATGCGGCTAGCCACACCTGAGCGGACGCCGTTCATGATACCATCAGGCATATTGGTAAGGTAGGCATCACTCATTAAAAAGATTTTGCCAAACAGCTCTTCCTCAGAATATTGTGACAGGTCCCTGCGGATGATGGCGCGAATTGCGCCGTCCCAGTACCTGTGCTGAAGGACTGCATCCTCCCTGGTAAGGGGGAAATATTTCACTGTGCCCATGCTTCCTGAGCTGATGCAGTAAAAATACGGGGGATCGGCGGTAAATACCCCCCTTTCTCCGGCAATCTCGCGATTTATGAGCGGTTCGTAATCCTCAAATGCCGTAAATGGCACGGCCTTCTGAAAATCCGAAACCGAACGGATCCTGTCAAATCCGTATTTTTTCCCGAAGACCGTATCCCTGTTTTTCTCAAGGATATTTAAAAGCAGTTTTTCCTGCTCCTCTTTTGGTCTTGTAACAATTTCATTCAGATGTCGAAGTGATTCTTCGGCAAATTGACTTTCTATCATATTATAAATTCCTATATAAAGGGTAAAAGTAAATTTTTATATCAGAATCAGCAGAGTATTTACCCCAAAGGTATTTTGGTAAATAACTTCCTCCACCAGCTTTTCAATCATGTGGAAGCCCATAAATTCCTCATTATCGTTGTCTTTGGAATGTATGGGGTCAAAAAAGATGCCGCCGTAACGGATGCGGATGCCGGTAACATCCTGCAGGGAAAAGACCCTGAGGTCAAAGGTCACGGGAGTATCCTTGTTGGTCTGCATTATCAGAGTCATCAGCTCCTCCATGGAAAGAGCGATCTTCATATACTCCTTGGGCTTCATCCCGGTTTCTTCACAGAAAGAAGAGATCCTCTCGCAGGCACTGCAGATTTCATCCGCATTCCCGGGGAGCGAGAAATTGATCACCTGCCCTGAATCTTTGAGCCTATTGTCCATCAAAAGATACCGGGTCGTGTCTGCTTTGCGCGATGAGATAAGTTTTGTGGCAAGCAACCAGAACAAAACCGTAAGACCTTCACTCAGCGGCAGGAAGAGCCAGGGATTCAGCTTAAAATGACTGCAAAATAAAAGTGATAAAGCCGTAAACAGATATACCCGGCAGAGGATCATCATGTCGGAAAGGATTGTATACCCGGATACGTTGTAAAGACTTATCATGATCCCGTTCCAGAGACCGGGGAAAAGACTTATCGCCAGACAGAACATCGGAAAGAGAAGCGATATTCCATTTAGCCCATAGGCGCTTCCTATAAGGTCTGATCCTGCAACAATAAATGTTCCGAAGATGATGCCAAAAACAAAGCCATAGCGCCATTCAAGGCCTATAAGTATCTTCGTGCTGTCGTTATCCTTCTCCCCCTGGTAAACTCCCAGCATGGCTGTACCGGCCTGCGGGACACCAACCGTGACGGCTTCTGCAAAAGCAGCGATTCCGTTTACCGCCGTAAAAGCAGCAACCATCGGATTTCCTCCCATGATAAAGAGGATTTCGTTTACTGTCAGGATTCGAAGACTCTGCAGCGCATTATTGAGAGCAGCAGGGGTTCCCGAAGCAATGATTCTTCGCCACATGCGCTTTTGCCTGATAAACTGGAAGCGAAAAACAAAATTTGTTCGTCCTGTGTGCAGCCTTATCATTCCGTAAGTCAGTGCGAGTGAAGTTGCGATAACGCTGGCAAGTGAAGCGCCAAGCACTCCCATGTTCATGCCGTACATTAAAAGAATGTCCAGAAGGATATTTCCAACTCCCATGATAACCATCATGACTGTTACGGAGTTATTTTTTCCGTCAAGTCGCAGGTACCAGAAGGGGATATATATCATGATCTTAGGAATTGCACCGATCAGGGTAACTCCCGCGTATGCACGGATCATCTCGCGGATGGCCTCATCCGGATTCAGCAGGTTTGCCACATATGGAAGCAGCAGCAGTCCAACGATCGTGGCAAGAACCGATGCGACGAAACAGGAAGTCAGGCAGGTACCGTAATAGTGCTGCGCTTCGTCCGGCTTGCCCGCTCCTATCGCCTTTGAGGCTATGATAGCAGTTCCGGAGACAAAAAAGGATCCGATCACACACAAAATGAGATAGATCGGCACGCATAGATTGATGGCAGTAAGTCCGTTAATCCCGAGGAGCTGGCCGACGATGACTCCGTCAGCCAAAATATTAAGACACCCGCTCAGGATCGAGAGGACGCTCGGGATGAGAGCCATTCCGTATGCTTTTTTCAGAAAGTTCTCATCCTGAATCAGGATATCTTTTGAAGATTGTTCATTCATAAGCATTCAAAACTCTGGAAAACAATTAACGATTTCAAATTATAATCCGGCCAATTACAAGGATTTTTCGCCGCTTGTGCACTATGCACAGCCAAAGCCGCCCGAATATGCTTTTGCCGGTCGTTACATGTAAAGTAAAAATCACCACATATTAAAGCATATCCCAAGGAACTGCACCTTGCAAGTGCTCTTGTATTGCTAACGGGCTGCCCTGTTACAATTTAGTTGCGGAAAACCGGCTACCCAATGTTATATAATTCAATTCCCTTCCTGAGCCGGTCCATACCATCCCTGACCATGCTGAGGGGGCAGGCGAGGTTGATGCGCAAAAAGCCCTGTCCTCCAAGGCCGTACAGCTCGCCGGGCAGGATGTAGAGACCGGTTTTTTCTCTTATGAAATATGCCAGGTCCTGTCTGCCTTTTGTGATCTTAGTGCAGTCCAGCCAGATCAGGTACGTGGCCTCCGGGTGGATCAGGGTCGCCTCCGGTATATTTTTCGCAATGAACTCCTCGCAGTAGCGTTTATTTGCATAAATGTAGGCATTCAGCTCATTAAGCCACTCTTCACCCCTTGTAAAAGCGGCGACTACGGCTGTGACCGCCATGAAGGAAGGCTCACCGCACTCATCGGTGTTTATCTGCCTCCAGACTTTATGGCGTAGAAACGGATCGGGAACGGACACTGCGCTTGAAGCCATACCCGCAATGTTAAAAGTCTTGGAAGGAGCCAGGGCTGTGATGCTGATTTCACGGCAGATGTCTGAAGCTGTCGCAAAAGGTACATACTCCTTGCCTGGATCTGTAATGTCACAGTGGATCTCATCTGATAATACCGTTACATGGTATTTGCTGCACAATTCACCAATCCTTGCAAGCTCATTCTTTTCCCAGATCCGGCCCACAGGATTGTGAGGGTTACACAATAGCATCAAGGATGTCTGGGGATTGGAAAGCTTTTCCTCAAGATCGTCAAAATCAATCTCCCACCGCCCATCTCTGACAATAAGTCTGCTCTCGAGCACACGGGCGCCGTTATTGACTATGCAGTTGTAAAAGACGTTGTAGACGGGAGTCAGTATAACAACATTCTCATTTGGAGTCGTGAGCTTTCTGACACAGCTGGAGATTGTCGGGATGACGCCGGTGGAAAAGATGAGCTCGTCCTTCTGCAGTCTTAAGTTGTGGCGTCTGCCCCACCATGAAATATAGGCATCATACCATTCGTCGGGAACATAGGAATAACCATAGGCCCCTACATCGAGACGCTTTATCAGCATTTCCTTAATTTCCGGTGCGGTCTCAAAATCCATATCCGCAACCCACATGGGGAGCTCGCCTTCCTTGACATCCCACTTCTCTGCCCACACGGAACGCCTGTCAATTATCTTATCAAAATCATATTTTCCCATAATTACTCCCTGAAAAGACAAGGCACCTGCAAAGCTGCAGCTTATTTGCACCATCCCGCCGCCATATGCCGCGTTGTCATCAGTCGTCGGTGCCCGTTTACAAAGAAACCTTAAGGCTCTTTTCGATGCCGCTTGCGCTGTCTTTTACATAAATATCGGTCATTGAAATATCACAGTTGTCAGGTTCAATAATGAGCTCTGCTATCTCCCTTGCTCTGATGCTGCCGGAGCCGGGGTTCAGGATACCGTCAATCCTGCTTACGATATCTGCATCCACATCATATGCGTATTCGAAGGCCAGCCTGGTATTTATGAGCTTGCAGCGGGTCATCCTGAGGTTGTCGATATAACAAAGGCCCTGATTGGACTCAATGGTGCAGTCCACGAGTGTAAGATTTTTGGTGTTCCATGCGAGATACTCACCTGAAATATATGAATCATAAACCGTGACATTTTCACAGTTCCAGAAGCAGTCCTTGGTCACAAGCCTTGAGTTTTTTACCACCACATCCTTTGAGCCGTCAAAGGCATAGTTTCCGTAAAGCTCCAGGTGGTCCGCCATTATGTTATTGCTGTTCATGCCAAAGTAGTCGCCCTTTGCCGTCACGTGATCGAGCTCGATGCCGCTGCACATCCAGAAGGTTTCCTTTGCATCGGGGATGGATGAATTTCTGACCGTGATGTTTTTGCATCTCCTGAAATTCTTGGGGGCTCCGATCAGGCTGTCCTCAACCGTCATATTATTAGTGTACCAGACGCCGGAGCGGCCCATCTCCTGCCATACACAGTTTTTGACATACACATTTTCTGAGTACCATATCGGATATTTCCACTGGAATTCACAGCCATACAGCTCTATATTCCTGCTCTCCTTGAGCGGGGACTCCCCGTCATAAAAAACTGTATCATAGATCTTCAGATCCCTGCCCCTGTAAAGAGCTCTTTCACCGGAAAGCTGCTCCTGACGGATTTCTTCACCGGATCTGTTAACAGGATTAAACCGCTTCTGCCCTGTCATGTAATACCTCCTGTATATTAAAACGAAGCTGTAAAGGTCAAGATTTTTGACCAAATCATCAAAAAAAGCAATCAGTAATATTATACCTTTTATAAGACGATTGCGCACAAGTTTTTTGTGGCAACTTCGCGGACAAATTACTGGGCAAATTAGTGGAAAGCTACAATACAAAATATTTACGGCAGGAGGCCGTGTAAACTGTGGATTATAACCTGTGAGCAACTTTTGAAAAGAAATCGGTCACAATTGATAGGACTTAACAGTGATGCGGCGTTATCATTATTATGGATTAAAAGCATTAGCAGATTTGATGAATTAAGCGTCTTGTTTATCAGGGATAATATGAGTTGCCCGACAAAAGCTCGTCCGGCTCATCTTATTCAATGGATTCTGACATATATAGAAAGCCTGCGGATTGGGCCGCGGCGGAAAAAGGAGGATACTGATCATGTTGCGAAATACGGAGATTAAAAACGGAAAAATCCGGGGATATGCAGGCACTGACCCAAGGGTAACTGTATACAAGGGAGTTCCATTTGCTGCGCCGCCTGTCGGGAAAAACAGATGGCGTGCCCCACAGCCCTGCGAGGACTGGGAGGGCGAGCTTGATGCCAAAGGCTTTGGCCCGATCTCAGTGCAGGATACACCGGGCATGGGCACAGATATCTACTGTAGGGAATGGCATGTGGATCCCGATATCAGTATGAGTGAGGACTGTCTTTACCTCAATATCTGGACCCCTGCAAAAAAGAAGGATGAAAAGCTGCCTGTTCTCGTGTGGTATTTTGGAGGCGCTTTCCAGTGGGGGTATACCGCTGAAATGGAGTTTGACGGCGAGCAGCTTGCAAAGCGCGGGATCGTGGTCGTAAGCGTCGGCTACAGGCTCAACTGCTTTGGCTTTCTTGCGCATCCTGACATCACAAGGGAGGCTCCGGGTGCTTCCTCTAACTTCGGGCTCCTGGACCAGCAGGCGGGCCTTCGCTGGGTATATGAGAATATAAGCGCCTTCGGAGGGAATCCGGAGCACATAACGATCGCTGGTCAGTCGGCAGGCGGTGCAAGCGTTATGCATCAGCTGACAAATAAAGATAACAGGGAGCTGATAAAGGGCGCTGCCATCTTAAGCGGTATCATAAGACTCGAAAACCCTAAGGACGATATATTTAAGCCGCTCACCCTCTCCCAGGCAGAGGAGCTTGGCAAAAAATTCTTCGAATGCCTCAAGGTCAAGACACTTGATGAAGCAAGGGCCTTAAACAGCAGGGAGGTGTTTGACGCCTACAACCGGTTCGTTTCGGATAATCCAAGAATGTTTCCGATAATGGACGGCATTTTCTGCGATGGCGATCCGGTTCAGCTCTTTATAGAAAGAAAATGCGCCGACGTGCCGGTCATGGCAGGCAATACAACAGATGAGTTCTCCGAGGCCGGCATAAACATGGTTGAAAAATCTGTCAAATCGGCTTTTGAAGGTGCACTTAAAAATGAGCCCGGCCAGCGCTTTTATTATTACCGGTTTGATCCCGATATTCCCGGCGACGGCGCAGAAGGTGACAGCTACCCAGGGGCCTTTCACTCCTGCGATCTGTGGTTTTTCTTTAACTCGATAGACAAGTGCTCAAGACCCTACAGTGGCCGCCACTTTGACCTGGCAAGGCAGATGTGCAATTATTTTGCCAACTTTATCAAGACACAGGACCCGAACTGCGAAGGCTCTTTTGAAAAAGCAATTGTAAAGACCTCTGCTCCTGTTTCAAATCCTGCTCCTTCTGACGGCGAGCTTCTCATCGGCAGTGATTACAAATGCCGTGACAAGGAGATGCTCCCTGGGTGGAGGCCTTACTCGCCTGAATGCAGATATGAGATGGAGTTCCTTGGAAAAGGTGCTTCTCCAAAGCTTGAAGGCGGCATCAGACAGGGCAGCAAAAAGCAGGCCGTCAACCCTTATCTTCCATCCTGGGAGTACATACCGGACGGCGAGCCCTATGTTTTTGACGGACGCATCTACGTCTACGGCTCTCACGACCTCTGGGGCGGCGAGACATTCTGCCTGGGCGACTATGTGACCTGGTCTGCTCCCGTTGATGACCCCGGCAACTGGCACTATGAGGGCGTCATCTATCCAAAGACAGCTGACCCGTTAAATCCCCGTGGGAACATGTGCCTCTATGCACCCGATGTGACAGTGGGTCCCGACGGAAGATATTATCTCTTCTATGTCCTCGACAAGCTAAGTGTAGTGTCTGTTGCAGTCAGTGCTACGCCAAACGGCCCCTTTGAGTTCTACGGCTATGTCCACTATGAGGATGGCACAAGACTTGGAGAAAAAGAGGGTGACGAGCCCCAGTTTGACCCCGGAGTTCTCACAGAGGGCGACAAGACCTACCTTTTCACAGGCTTCTGCGGACAGGGCGACGCCTCAAGGCACGGTGCAATGCTCACTGTTCTGGACAGGGATATGCTCACTATAAAGCGCGCTCCGGAATTTGTAGCACCCGGAAATGTCTACAGCAAGGGCACGGGCTTTGAAGGTCATGCCTTCTTCGAAGCTCCTTCCATAAGAAAGCACGATGATACCTATTACTTCATCTACTCATCCGAAGTGATGCACGAGCTGTGCTATGCCACCAGCAAAGATCCTCTCGGTCCCTATGAATATGGCGGAGTCATCATAAGCAACAGCGACCTCCACATAGACAGCTACAAGGACGCTGAGTCAGCCACAGCCTACGGCGCCAACAATCACGGAAGCATCGCCCGGATAGGTGATGACTGGTATATCTTCTATCACAGGCACACGAACGGAACCTGGTTCTCACGTCAGGGCTGCGCGGAGAAAATCCATTTTGAAAAAGACGGCTCCATCCGACAGGTTGAAATAACCTCCTGCGGCCTGAACAACGGTCCCCTTCTTGATATAGGTGAATATCCCTCATACATCGCCTGCAACATCTTTACAGACGAGCACAAGGTCTACGTCGAAGCGGGTGCCCCAAGAGTTGTCCAGGAGGGCGGCGACGGCGATATGAACGACGGCTACATCAAGGGGATCATCGACAAGACGACCATCGGCTTTAAATATTTTGACCTCAAAAACGCAACAGGACTTCGCATAAAGACAAGGGCATATCACAACGGAACCTTCGAAGTAAGGACTGCCCTTGACGGCGACGTGATCGGCAGGATCTCCTCAATCGGCTCCAACATCTGGGAAGTGCGTGAGTGCAGCTTCGAAGCAGCTCTTACAGGAGTACACGCTCTTTACCTCAGCTATCAGGGAACCGGCAGCTGCTCTCTTGCTTCAATTGAATTCCTTCACTGATGATATGAATCGCCCGGCAAAAGCCCGTCCAGAGTTGGACGGCAGCGATTGCCGGGCGACTTTTACATCATTCATATGAGTTGCCCGACAAAAGCTCTCAAGGCCGGCTCAGGCTGTGCATATTGCACAAGCAGCTGAGAGACCCTGTGAGCCCGTCGGTACTTAGCGAGGTATTTTCGAGCT
>JAILJR010000243.1 GCA_024694565.1 Butyrivibrio sp.
GCTTTTTATCCTTCGCCGCCTGCATGCGGATAAAATCGTCGCGGTCGCGGGCAACTCTGAGTATATTTTTGTCGTTATTTGAGAGATAAGCTGATTCAACAGCGGATGAAAGATATTCATTTTCCTGTGCGATCATCTTTAATTCCTCCCATGTTTTGGCTTTAAAGAGACGAACCCATTTGTCTATTCCATAGGCTATATCTTCCGCTATTAAGAGTTCTTCATGGTTTAATTCTACCACTAACTTTGCAAAATACCCGGTCATGAAACTGATTCTTCATTCTCCAGCCTGTTCTGATTGCTCGTTGTCACCGCTTCATTCATTAGCCTTAAAATATCTGCTCATCAACTTATACACCTGCATCGTCTGTAATCGTACTTATTTTGAAGTTCAAGAAACTCATCATATCTGGCATCATTTAGCCTCTTAAGGCTTCTCTTCATAACTGATGCCGCATCAGCTAGTGCTTCCAGTGCATTATTATACGTTTTCTGGGCATTTTTCAATTTATTCTTAGCTTCATTAACTGTTTTCTCTTTTGAAGCAATATCTGTCGAAATCTCTTCAAATGCCTTTTGAGCGGCATTAAGCTCTTTTTCAGCCTCATAATAGGCATAAAGCGCATCATCATTTTTCTTTGTAGCTTTGTTTAAATGCAACTCAGCATTCTTAACTTTTTTCTTTGCGCTATCATGATTCACACTGACACCCATCGTCATTGCTTTTATGATCTGTTTGTTGATTTTATTCTTCATTCTTAAAGCCTGCAAACTGCTTCCACGGTAGCAGACACAGTGTTCTGATATTCTCGAAACCATATACCGGATTCAACCATTTCCACAGGTGTTTGCGCATTACTTCCCGCTTGGAAAAATGTTTATCTATAAGAGCTACGCAGTTCATTAAAATATGATAATATACAGAACCATCTCCCGGACTCCCGGAACCGCCCTCAAGCCCCATATCACGAGGAACTCCATTTATAAAGAAATCCTCCGGCTCCACAGGAGCATTCAGCATAAAATCATCATTAAAATATACAAAATGCTCAGCAAGGATCGTATGGTATCCCATTCCCGAAACTGCTTTGATTCTTCCTCAAGCGACATCTGAGCAACCTGATTTACCTGATATTCCCTTTTTTGCTTCAGCCACTCAGGATCAGCTCCATCCACCCAGGTGACCACAAAATCGATATCCATATCAGCTTTCCTTGAGTTCCGTTATCAGATCAACTAAATCGCCTAAGGTTTCAACCTTTTTCATTGCTTTTGCCTTTATTTTTATGTCAAACTCTTCCTCTAAATCTGAAATAAGAGACATAATTTCCAGCGACGACAAGCTCAAGTCTACCAAAATATCCGTGTCTCCATCTTAATGGGGTCAGGCACGTTTTCTCGTTTTCAGACTCATTACAACCATCGGGCTGTGAATTCCCGGAACAGACACTCAGCGATGCAGCATACCCAATCGGGTATAATTCACCACTTTTCTCCCTCAGAATACCCTTTAGGGTATAAATTGCTGTTCATTTCTTGTATCTATACCCGATTGGGTGTATTATTGTTCTATGAGTAAAATTTCAGAATTTATTAAAACAGAAAGAAAAAAAGCCGGTCTGACCCAGGAGGAGTTTGCCCTTCGATCAGGGTTGGGGTTGCGATTTGTCAGAGAACTTGAGCAGGGAAAGGAAACTGTCCGCCTTGATAAAGTAAATCAGGCGTTGGCAATGTTTGGCATGGAAGCAGTTCCGGGAGAGATAGACAGAGGAGACATTGCAAATGGCTAGATCCGGGAGAGTTTTTATCCAGAATGAATATGCCGGAGTAATAAGGGAAACCGATGATGGTTATGAGTTTTTCTACGAAAAAAGTTATCTTGAAAAAAATGGATCGGTGGCGGCTAGCCTTACTCTTCCTCTTCGAGAGCAGCCATACACTTCCAGGTATCTCTTCCCCTTTTTTGATGGAATGATCCCCGAAGGGTGGCTTCTTGGAGTTGTAGAACGAAACTGGAAGCTTGATAAAAACGACCGCTTTGGACTAATGCTCGCATCCTGCAGGGATTGTATCGGCGATGTACGGATAGAGACTTAAAAATGAACAAATGCTTATGCTGTAACAAGGAAATTAAAAATCCAACTGAATATGAATCCAAAGTCAGATGGCACAGCAGATGCATCAAACGTTTTTTTGGCACTGCTGTCCTTCCTGAGATTGACTGCTCAGAACAGGAACTGGAAAGAATAGCAAATTCAGCAGTAAATAAAGGCCTCACCGTTCCTGGAGTGCAAAAGAAGCTGTCACTGCATCTTGAAAGCGCTGACAGTTCTGCCAAACTGACGATTGTAGATTATCCGACCGGTTATATTCTAAAGCCTCAGTCAGGTGCATTTGAGCAATTGCCTGAGGCAGAATATCTGACTACTAAGATGGCCGAAACAGCAGGAATCAAGGTCGTGCCAAATGCTCTTATCTTTAAAGGCGGGCAATACTCTTATATAACCAGGAGAGTCGACAGATACAAGGAGCGGATGCTTGCAATGGAGGATTTCTGCCAGCTTTCCGGGCGCCCAACCTCAGATAAATATCGCAGTTCCTACGAGAATTGCGGAAAGGTCATAAAGACATACTCAAAAAATGTTGGAATTGATTTAACCGAATTTTTTTACAGGCTTCTGTTTTGTTTTGTCACAGGCAATTCTGATATGCACCTAAAGAATTTTTCACTAATTGAGGATGGTCCCAAATCAAGATGCTTTGGGCTGTCTCCAGCCTATGACATGCTCCCTGTAAATATCATCATGCCGGAAGACAAAGAGCAGATGGCTCTTTCGCTGAACGGCAAAAAACGTAACATCCGAAGGAAAGATTTTTTCATTCTTGCAGATAATCTTGGTATTCATAAAAATACCGCAGACAGGCTGATGGCGAAAATGGTTCTCTACAAGGATGAATTCATACATGAGGCAGGCGACTCATTATTATATAATGAGATGAAAGAAAGGCTTATAGACTTGATATCTGCCAGAATTGAATGTTTATCTCCCACTGTTTCTTGAGAATCCGACCGGGCGGTTATTTTAATTCTTGCTATTCCTGCCAATGGAATAGCCAAGACCAAAGAACGTTGCAAAAGGTGCAGGTACTGACATCGGACTTTCCATGATATACTTAGATGAGGTAATATCTTAGTAACTATTCAGCTCTTTGCGGTATTACGGATGAGGAAATTGACAAATATTTTTGTTCAGAGATTACGACGTTGGCAGATGAGTGTAATATAACCGATGCACAGTGCAGATCCACATTAAAGTCGACATATGATGGATATCTGTTTCATCCCAATGGAGTAAGCGTCTATAATCCATACAGTCTCCTTACATAGGTACCTGCCCCATTACACAGGCCACTTTTTTATATCAGATCATAATTGTTACGTTTTCTACTAAGTGCCAGAGCTCATTACATCTGCCTTAATGGGGTCAGGCACGTACTCCGTTGAAGTGGCCTGCATTTGCAGACCACTATGTGTTTAATCATGTTCTATGCCATTATCATCCAATAACTTTTTCAGACGTGAGACTTCGTCAGTAAGAGAAGAAATCTCCTGAGACTGAGAGTTGATGGTTTCAGACTGAGAAGCAATCGTTTCCGCCTGAGAGGCCAGCTTTTTATCCTTCGCCGCCTGCATGCGGATAAAATCGTCGCGGTCGCGGGCAACTCTGAGTATATTTTTGTCGTTATTTGAGAGATAAGCTGATTCAACAGCGGATGAAAGATATTCA
>JAILJR010000062.1 GCA_024694565.1 Butyrivibrio sp.
AAGGAACGAGATAGATTATCAGCTTGACGAACCAGGGGAGCGGATCCATAATACCGAGCTTGTCCAGTACCAGAAGGATCACGAACATGGCGAGTACTGCCAGTATTCTGTTACGGGTCTTTTTTTGTTTCTTGGTCATAAATTACCTCTATACTCCGTGATATACGCCTTCAAGGTCAAATAATGTTTTGTGCAAGCACAATATTATTTGACTTTGAATCCCTATATCACTCAATTTCGCAATCCGGCTCAACCTTTTTGCATGCCTTAACAGCAGCATCAAATACCTTGTCAAAAACGTCATCAGCAGCCTCTAATGTAAACTTCTGAGTCATGAAATTAACTCTTGCGCTTACAACGCCCTCGATCTTCTTAACTGCATCCTCCATCTTGGCTGCACAGTTTGCACAATCTACCTCACACTTAAATGTTTTCTTCATAATATCCACCTTTCTGCCCTCTAAGAGCTCATAATTTACTCTTCAATATGATTGATACCCTGGTCTATGATGGTCCTTACATGGTCATCTGCCAGGAAATATATTATCTGTTTGCCTTCTCTTCTGTTTCCGACGAGCTTGCTCTGCTTAAGGATCTTGAGCTGATGGGATATGGCCGACTGGGTCATATTAAGGCTATCAGCTATATCGCAGACACACATCTCCTCTTCGAACAAGGCAAAGAGAATTCGAATCCTTGTGGAGTCTCCGAAGACCTTGAACAGTTCTGCCAGATCGTAAAGCTCATCATCATCGGGCATCTCTCTGTGGACCTTCAGCACCACATCTGCGTGTTTGTGCACTACATCGCAATGTTCTACATCATTGAGTGACATATCGATTTCCTTTCGTTTCATTTAAACATATGAATAATTGTTCATATGTTGAATATAAAACAAGTGAATGCATATGTCAATACACATTCACTTATTTTTTTATCATTTAATTGTGATCACTGTTTGCTGCCGGCTTCTGCCGCTTCCACAGTCTTTCTCATGTATCTGATAACGTCTGCCGGATATTCTCCCACTGCAGTTTCTCCGGTCACCATGACAGAAGCTGCTCCGTCCAGTACTGCGTTGTAGATATCACTCACTTCTGCTCTGGTCGGAACCTTGCTGTGCTCCATGGATGAGAGCATCTGAGTCACAACCATGAAAGGCTTGTGCGCTTTACTGCATCTTGCTGCTATGTCCTTCTGAACTCCCGGAAGGATCCAAAGCGGAACTGCATTTCCAAGGTCTCCCCTTGCTATGATCATCTCGTCGGCTACTTCAAAAAAGCTCTCGAGGTTATCTACGCCTTTGGTATTCTCAATCTTGGCATAGATTTTAATGTCTTTTCCGCCGTTATCATCAAGAACGCTTCGCAGCATCTTAAGATCGTCTGCGCTTCTTACGAAGGGCTGCATTACTCCAAAGATACCTGACTTGCACGCAACTCTTATGTTCTCGATATCACTGTCTGTAAGCGCAGGCATGTCAACGGATTTACCTGTTATTGCTATGCTCTTTCTGCCATTTAGGATTCCGCCTCTTATGATGCGGGCTTTGGCAGAGCTGCTTCCTGCTTCAATTATGGTTGCTGCGATCTTGCCGTCATCAAGAAGGATTTCATCATTAACTTCAAGGGCTTCAAGAATTCTTTTATCAAGTATTATTGTGCTATCGCCCGGCTGCGTGTTCGCTTTGCCCGGATGTGCATCCGTCTTGCCCGGATACGTGTCCGTTTTGTCCGGAACTGTAGGCTCAAGTACAAGCTCATCGCCATCATTGAGGCTTATTGGCGCATTCAGCTTCCCGATCCTAAGTTCAGGCCCCTGCATGTCTATCAGGATCTTGGGAACAATCCCGCTTTTTGCTGCAGCTCTTTTAACCTTATCTAAGTCCTCAAGGCAGTCCTTAAGCATGACATGCGATAAATTGATTCTGATGCCTGTCATTCCTTCAGCAAACATCGAAGATAGCACTTGCTCATCTCTGCAACTTGGTCCCAGTGTTCCAAACACATCTATCATATCCCTTTAGAATCCTTTCATCAGGTCGAAGAGGCTTATCTGGTTGGAATCCGGGATGTCACCGAGAAGTCCCATGTCTGACATCTTGTCGATTACAGTCTGAGGGCACTTGGTCCTCTGGCGGAAGTCGTCCTTGGAGAGGAACGGACCGTCCTTGGCTGCCTCAACGATCTGATCGGCAGCCTTCTCACCCATACCGTCGATACTGGTAAGAGCGGGCATGATCTTATCGCCGATAACCTGAAATTCTCTGGACTTAACCCTGAAGATGTCGATAGGCATAAACTCAATGCCTCTTTCGTACATCTCCTCGACCAGTCTCATATCTCCGTACTCAGCCTGCTGAGCGTTTGTAAGTTCATCCTTACGGCTTAGGTAATCCTTCATAATACTGTGAAGATGATTCTCGCCCTGGCACATGTGCTCGTAGTTAAAGGCCTTGGCTCTTATTGAGAACCACGCTGCATAGAAGGCCTGTGGCATATAAACCTTGAAGTATGCGATTCTCCAGGCCAT
>JAILJR010000098.1 GCA_024694565.1 Butyrivibrio sp.
GGCTCCGGCTGTGCATATTGCACAAGCAGCTGAGAGGCCCTATGAGCTCGTCGGTACTTAGCGAGGTATTTTCGAGCTTAGTACCGCTACGAAGCGAAAGGAGCGAAAGCGTGCCCGAAGTGATTGTACAATATGCACAGCCATGGAGACGCAAGGTGACTTTTGACCTCAACATCATAAGATTTGTGGCCCAACAAAAGCTCATAAGATATGTGCATGAGAAAAGGGATAAGGTCAATCAGTACCTTATCCCTTAAATATTGTTCAATTTAGGTTGTCCCTCAATCCAGATCCTCAACAACTCACTCTGTTTTGAGTATTGAATATAAACCCTCAAGTTAAACCTTCAAACTGCTCGGCAGCCCCCTAACAAGTTTGATTATCCCATTGCAATTGCATAAAATACCAATAAAAAACTCAAAATACTTTTGTATTCTGAGCTTTGGCTTGGATTATTCAAATAATCAATACCTCGTAGCGGAATCGAACCGCTGATTCTGCCGTGAGAGGGCAGCGTCTTAACCGCTTGACCAACGAGGCATTCACAAGTCGCTTTATATCGGCGACTTATTTATAATATTACATTTCCAGAAATAATGCAAGAGTTTTTTTGAATTTTTAAAAATATTTTTTAAGCATAATTTTTTAATTTTCTAAGAGCCTCCCGGGCTGCATTTATTAATAGACTCAAGGCATTCTGATCTGGTGAGGTTTTCTTCTTAATACTAAACATTCTTTAGCATTGTTCCATAAAGCTCTCTCTGATGAGATTGCACATCTAAGGCAATTATTTAAAGGCAATAAGATTAGCCGACCGACAAAAGCCTGGCTGGTCAGCTCCGGCTGTGCATATTGCACAAGCAACTGCGAGGTCCTTGAGAGCGGTCGGCACTTAGAAGCCGTACTTTGGCCTCTTAGTACCGCTATTATTCCAGAACCGTGATCCTTCCCTGGCCGTAGGGGTCAGAGTAGTCATCTCCTATTCTGCCGCCAAGGTCGTCGACTATGTAATCGATGAGGCACTGGTTGTCGAGCTGTACCTCATCCTGAAGGATCTTAGAGCCGTCGAAGGCGGTGTGGCCATCGCCGTTGTTTTTGAGGGTGTAGTTGTAGCCACCTAATGTGTAATGCTTTTGGGGATCGATCGGGTCATCTCCTACCTTGACATTCCTGACCCGGCGCTTTCCGCTCACACCGGTGAACATGCCCTTTTCGTTTGATGTACAGGATGAATCTATTGTTGTATCGATTTCATAGGACATGCCGGATACCTGGAGGAAGCCTCCAAATTCTGAAGGACAGCTCCTTGCCCCCCACTCCAGGGCGTCCAGTATCTGCTGGCCGGTAACATCAATTACGCAGAGGCTGTTTCCAAAGGGATGAACATCTATTATATCCTTGAATGTTATATCACCCTTCAGGATTCCAACTCTGATACCTCCGGCATTCATAATGGCAATATCAGCACCACTCTGGATGCGTATTGCATCAGCACACAGATCACCCATATTTGTCTCAGCGCGGCGGACCATACGTATAGGGTTGCCTTTCTCATCTACTGCCTCGGGATCATTGGTATATAACTCTACAGATGTATTTGCTACCACCTCTCCAAGCTTTTCATCAAGTTCATCATTTGCCTCATCAATGTTTCTGCTTATCGTGTTGTTTAAGCCAAGAAGTGCCGGAGCAGATGTATCGTTAGGCCAGGACCAGATATTTGTCTCCTTGATCCCTTCATCTTTTGAAATATGGCTGTAACCAAAGGCATTCAGCTTATAACCGACTGCAGAACGCGGAACGTCCTTTCCGTCCTTATTCTTCATCACAAGCTGCTCTGTATCGTGACTGTGGCCGTCAAGGAATACATCAATGCCGTTTGTATTGGCTACAACATCGGCATAGGTCCAGGGCGTGCAGTCCTTGTCAAAGCCCATGTGCCCCATGACATAGATATAGTCTGCGCCTTCTGCCCTTGCATCATCAACTGCCTTCTGAACCGCGTCGTAGAGCTTCTGACCGGTCTCGTCTTCACAAAAGCCGTATATATACTCGCCCTTGTCATTCTGGAAATACTTTGGGGTAGATGTAGTAAGGGACTTGGGAGTCGTGACTCCGACAAAACCAATCCTCATTCCTTCCACTTCAATTATTTTATAAGGTTCAAATACAAGCTCACCTTCCTTTGTAAAATTGCAGGAAATGTATGGAAAATCTGCCTCTTTTGTGAGTTCAAGGAAGCGGTCCATACCGTAATCAAACTCATGGTTTCCGGGAATTGCCACATCATACTTCATGTCATTCATCAGATCAATGATGGCCTCCCCCGTAGTAATGGTGCCGAGCGCTTCTCCCTGTATAGAATCTCCGTCATCGACAAGAAGCACGGTATACCCCTGATCTTCAAGATACTCCCTTGCCTGCCACACACTTGCATATCCAAAGTGCTGATCGACACCGCAGTGAACATCACTTGTAAAAAGAATATATACATCTCCATTATTCTGTGGTGCAGCGCTATCCTTATCTGCTGCATCCGCAGGCTGAACCGTTACAGCAGCTGCCTTCGAAGTATCCGAAGCGTCCTTTTCCTCAGACTTTTTTTCGTCTTCGCTCTTTTCTTCTTCCGCTTCCTCTTCTTCCTGTTCGGCCAGTTCCTGTGCCCTTTCATACCACTCGGGTTCCTCCTGATTAAGATAATCCGGAGTCTCCGGTGGCGGATCCGTATTTACATGACAACCTGAAAGCACAAGCATCACAGCAGCTGCCATTGATGCGATGATAGTTTTTGTCCATTTTGTCATATTATTTTCACTCCATTCTGTAATAAGTAAAATCAAATGAGCTTTTATCGGGCAACTCATCATATGATGTATTGTCAAAATACCGGCTTCCTGCTGATTGCAGGTAAGCCGGTATTAGTATTCAGACAGCCTTTATTGCCTTCTTCGGGCACTTTGCAACACAGGTTCCGCAGTGTGTGCACTTTGTCTGGTCTATTGTAGCCACATTGTCTACTACAGTTATTGCTCCTGCCGGACAGTTCTTCTCACAGATATGACATGCGATACATCCCACAGAGCAGTACTGGTTGACAAACTTGCCCATATCCTTTGACATGCAGGTAACTACCTGCTTTGAATCATAAGGTATCAGATCAATGAGGTGATGCGGGCAGATATCAATGCATTTACCGCAGGCCTTACACTCTTCTTTGTCAACTACTGCAACACCGTTAACTACATGGATGGCACCAAACTGGCACACTGAAACGCAGCTTCCGCCGCCAAGGCAGCCATAGCTGCAGGTCTTTGCTCCACCGCCGGGAGCCTGGGTCTGAAGGCGGCAATCGGAAACACCGACATATTCGTATTTGCTCTTTGCCTTCTCACAGTCACCCTGACAATGTACATAAGCCACCATCCTGGTAGACTCTCCTGCCTCTACTCCCATGATTTTGGATATTACCTCCGCAACCGCAGGGCCGCCTACAGGACATTGGTTTACAGCCGCCTCACCCTTGGCTATCGCTGCAGCGCAGCCGCTGCAGCCGGGAAAGCCGCAGCCTCCGCAGTTGTTACCCGGGAGAGCTTCAAGGATGGCAGCTTCTTTTTCATCTACATCAACATGCAGCTTGAGGTCTGCGGCGCCCAGGATCAGGCCGATAGCGATCCCGACTCCCGCAACCACACAAGTTGCAATGATTATTCCACTGATCATAGTATTCATCTCCTATTTATTAAATTTACCCAGTGATAAGTACATAGCTCCGCTTTGCCTTAGCTTTTCTGTACACATTTGCCGCAAGCAGATGATTCACCTGATGCTGCTTTTGCAGTTGACTGTGACGCCGCATCACGCTTCAATACCTGCAGAAGACAACGATAACTCCGAAGCCGCATCAGGCTTCACACACTTGCAGCAAGCAGCTATGACATATGAGCCACAATACAACCATCACTTACTTCAAAGCTGAAAAGCCGGTAAATGCTATAGCCATGAGGCCTGATGTGAGAAGTACCAGCGGCATTCCCTTGAAAGGTGCCGGGATGTCGTTATACTCCATCTTTTCACGAAGGCCTGCAAGGATCACGATAGCGATTGTAAATCCTACAGCTGTTGCAAAACCACAAACGGTGCTCTGAAGAATGGTGTATCCATCTGTAACGTTGTTGAGTGCAACACCTAAAACCGCACAGTTTGTCGTGATCAGGGGAAGGTAAACGCCCAGTGCCTGATAGAGTGAAACCACGTATTTTTTGAGTATCATCTCAACGAACTGTACCAGCATCGCAATCACAAGGATGAACACAATAGTCTGGAGATATGACAGGTCAAGCGGAGCCAGAATAAACTTGTAAATAATGCTGCAGACCAGAGAAGCCATTGTTATGACAAACACACAGGCTGCACCCATTCCAAGGGCTGTATCTGTCTTCTTGGAAACTCCAAGAAATGGGCACAATCCGAGGAACTGACTTAAAACTACGTTATTGACCAGGGAAGCCGTTATCATCAGCCCCACAAGAGAAAGAATTGATTCTGCCATGATTTAAGCCTCCTTTCCGGTATTATCTTTTGAATTCTTGTCAGCCATTATCTTGTCAGCTGCAGCTTCCTCAGCCGATGAGCAGCACCCCTGTCCAAACTTTGAGGTGTCCTTGCCCTTCTTTGCCATGTCAGCCTTTACCTTGTTCATGATGGCAATAAGAAATGCCAGTACGAAGAAGGCTCCTGCCTGCTGAATAAAGATAGATATGGGTTGGTAGCGTGAAAGGAACGCACCCACTGCTCCGGGAATTACTGTTCCTTCACCAAGAACCTGGATATCAAAAAATGTTCCGCCGCCGATAAATTCCCTGACAAGACCTATGCAGGTGATGGCACAGGTAAAACCAATGCCCATTCCGATTCCGTCGAAAAATGCGGGAACGATACCGTTCTTGCTGGCGTAGGCCTCTGCTCTTCCGAAAATGATACAGTTAACAACTATAAGCGGAATGTACACGCCAAGTGCTGCATTGAGTGCCGGCAGATATGCCTGCATCAGCAGCTGAACCAGTGTAACGAACGAAGCAATTACTACTATAAATGAAGGAATCCTGACTGTAGGAGGAATGACCTTCCTGAGAGCTGAAATAACAGCGTTACTCAGTGCAAGCACAAAGGTGGTTGCCAGTCCCATTCCGAGACCATTGATAGCTGAGGATGTAACGGCCAGTGTAGGACACATACCGATCATCAGTACAAGTGTAGGGTTCTCAGCAATGAGACCGTTACAGAATCTTTCGAGAGGTGTATTGGCTTCCAGGCCAAGAGCACCCTTTTTATTTATACTGCTCATCACTGTCCTCCTTTCAATACATTGTCAAAATATGAAACTGCAGCGTTGACGCCCTCTGTCACTGCCTTTGAGGTTATGGTGGCACCTGAGATGGCCTCAATCTGGGTGTTCTCATCTGTGAGCTGTCCGCTCTTAACCACTACAAAGCTTCCCTTTGCTTTATCTGAAAACTGTGGAACGATAACCTTATCAGCATTCATTCCAAGACCGGGAGTCTCTGAAATGGAGATGATCGAAATACCGTTCACCTTATCATCATTGGTGATACCTACCGTATAGGTGATAAAATCACCGTATCCCTTTGACTTTACCTGAATGACATAACCAAGGCCTGTTCCGGAAGCATCCTTTGCTTCCTTGACGCTCTCGATCGTAACTCCCTGATGTTCGGAAACAGCAGCTGCTGCCCCACTCTCATTCAGCTCTACATCATCAAATGTAGCGGCGCTGGCAAAAACCGACTGGTTGGCCTTATCCTGTGCCAGCTTCTCCTGGTAGGCTATAGGATCTTTTGTAACCTGATAAACGATTCCCAAAAGAACGCCTGCAACCAGTGTTATAGCAAAAAGGATAAGCGCATTCTTGATCATAGACTTTGTATCGTTCATGCCTTCTTCGCCTCCTTTTTTGCAGTTTTTCTGATGCCGAAGGCCCTTGGGATCGTATACTTCTCAATAAGCGGAACAAGAAGATTTGAAATGATGATCGCATAGGATACACCTTCTGCATTTGCACCAAAGATACGGAAGATTCCTGTAAGGAGTCCCAATATGAAGCCGTAAATAACTCTTCCCTTTGGTGTTATCGGGCAGGTGACATAGTCAGTTGCCATGAAAAATGCACCGAGCATAAGTCCGCCACCTGCAAGATGTGCTGATATAAATGACATGTTAAAGCCGTAGCCGCCAAACAGACCTACGAAAATTGCAAAAGTAAGAATATAGGTAAATGGAATTACATAATCAATGACGCCCACAGCAAACAGGATCATGGCACCGATCACAACGGCTATCATAGAAGTCTCACCGATGGTTCCTGCCTCACGTCCGATTATCATCTCCATTACGTTGACCTCGACACCATTTTTAAGCTCTGCAAGAGGTGTTGCTCCCGTGAAGGTATCAGTGACGAAATTGGTCATGATGGCCGGGAATGAGATCATCAAAAAGCATCTGCCGCCAAGGGCCGGGTTCATAAAGTTCTGTCCAAGTCCGCCGAAGATTTGCTTTACCATGATGATGGCAAAAATGCCTCCGATTATCGGAATCCAGAACGGCACTGAGGCGGGAAGGTTAAGTGCCAGCAAAAGTCCGGTCACAACTGCGGAGTAATCTCCTATAGTCACAGGCTTTCCCAGAGCCTTTTCATAAACAAACTCAGAGGCAACGCAGCTTGCTACCGAAAGTAAAATTATTATAAGTGCATCCAGACCGAAATTGTAAATACCAAAACCGGTCGCAGGAAGAAGTGCAATGACAACCCACATCATGATATTGCTGGTTGTCGTCCTGGACCTGACATGCGGATTGGATGACACTTTTCTCATATCGCTCATTCAAATGTCCCCCTTACTTCTTTCTCTTTCCGAGCTGGATTTTCCTCATGCCCTTGATCAGCTGAGTGAGCTGACGTCTTGCAGGACATATGTAGCTGCAGCATCCGCATTCACAGCACTCCATGCCGTACATCGCAAGAAATGCCTTCTCATCATTGTGCTCAGCTGCATCAGCAAGATTCTTTGGAATGATCCTTCCCGGACACACCTCGACACAACGCCCGCAATTGATGCAGGCAGTCGGCTCAAACTCCGAGACCTCATCCTTTGTAAGGCAGGTCAGGGCTGTTGCTGTCTTGGTTGTTGGAACATCCAGATCAAATATGGCAAAGCCCATCATGGGACCACCCGATATGATCTTGGCAGGCTCTGTCTTGAAGCCGCCTGCATCCTCAAGAAGCTCTCGATAATTGGTTCCTATCCTGACCTTGTAGTTTCTCGGGTCATTGACCGCATCACCGGTGATGGTGACTATCCTCTCCATAAGGGGACGCCCCTCTTTTACTGCTCTGCATACAGCACAGAGAGTATCAACGTTGTCGACGATGCATCCTGCATCTGCCGGGAGCATGGAGGAATTGATCTCTCTTCCCGTGCAGGCATAGATAAGCATACGCTCAGCCCCCTCAGGGTACTTGGTCTTGACCGGCTTAACACTTATCTTGTCTTCATCCTTGGTCAGCTCCACAAATTTGGCAATCGCATCGGGTTTGTTGTCCTCGATTGCAAGTATGCCTCTTGCATTTGGGAAAATGCTGACAGCTATCTTAAGCCCTTCTAAAAGAAGCTCAGGCTCTTCAATCATTCGCCTGTAATCAGATGTCAGATACGGCTCACACTCCGAGCAGTTTGCGATGACATAATCAATCTTGTCCGGCTCCTTTGGTGAAAATTTGACAGCAGTCGGAAATCCTGCTCCGCCCATACCTACAACACCTGCCAGACGGACAGCTTCAATCTTGTCCTGAGCCGTCATCTCTTCATAAGGCTTTGCCGGCTTGAACTCAACCTCCTCGTACTTCTCATCATTTTCAACGATTATACTGTTACACATTGCACCTGTTGTAGTGCGTCTTGGTTCTATGGACTTGACCGTACCGGAAACAGTTGCGTAGATTGGTGCTGATACAAAACCACCGGCTTCCGCAATCATCTGTCCTGTAAGAACGTGGTCGCCCACTGCAACAACAGGCTTCGCAGGCGCGCCAATATGCTGTGATAGAGGATAAACCAGATCACCCTTTGGCAGCACCGATTTGATGGGCTTGTCCTTGGAAAGCTCTTTGCCTTCATAGGGATGAATTCCGCCCGTAAAAGTACCTCTTGCCATTTCTCCTACCCTTCCTGCTTATTCACATTTTTTTCCGTATAAACGGAAATAACTACACCATATATTATACATAAAATAAAGCAACATTCAAATAGCCAGACGTAGCAATCTGTGGTTTTCACCACGGATTGCCGCATCCGGCTACTGTCATTTTTTTATGAAAAAATACATCAGAGATCAAGTATATGCGCAATCACATGCGTAGCATACAGACTCATTCCAAAACGGCTCTTCTTCATGATCTGATTGAGATCAAAGTAGAAGCTTTTATCCTCGTAGTCCTCCTTGAAAAAGGGTGTAAAGACGAGATCCCACTCCTTTAAGTACTGTCCCACTTTCCTTGTGTAGCAGTTCTCGGGCTTTGCCTTGACCCGGTACTGTTTGTCAACGAATGTAGCGAGCGATTTGTGTATGGCAACATCCTCCATAGGGAGGTAATAATAATCCTTGTAATTTGAGTAAAAATACTTAAGCTCATCCTCCACAAGCGGAACACGAAGAACCGCCTCTTTTCCCACAGCCTTGAAATAGCAGCCCTCGGTATTGCGCATGATAGGGCTGGGGAGTTCCAGAGGAAGGCAAAGCTTCATGTACACTTCCTTTTTTTCTTTTCCCTCTACATCCCTGTACTGATTGGCCTGTACCTTGATGGCCCTGACAGGAAATATCGCCTTGCCCTTGCTGCCATCCTCGAGGGTAATGCTCTGCATGAACTTCTCCTCATCTATCTCCTCGTCAGTGCTGATTGAAACCTTGGGCATGTTCCTGAACATATTAAAGAAATGCTCGTAATAGAGCATCGGCACCAGCTTTAAAAGCCCTGTGACATTATCAAAATTGTGAAGAAGCAAAAGCTTCAGCAGCTCGGAATCCCTGGATTCCTCGTACTCCTTGTACACGGCAATGAGTCTTCCGCCATCTGAATCATCATCTCTCTTTATTCCCATAAACTGCTCGATGGTCTGCTGCTTGCAGTCAGGAAGACCCAGCTGCAGCTTGTAAGGCTTGATCTGTTTGTAGATGTCATAGGATTCCATTCCTACAAACGGATCCTGAAGTCCGTATTCCTCATATCTTTTCTGAAGAAAAGGAATATCGAACCTGTCGCCGTTGAAGTGGACAAGCTTTTTGTAGTTTTTTGAAAAAGCAGAAAACTGGATCAGGACTTCTTTCTCCTGATCCTGTGTATCAGCAAAAAACTGACTGATGCGCCAGGCGCCTTGCGAATAATAGGCTGCGCCAATCATATATATCTCAGAGTCACGCGGCGAAAGGCCTGTGGTCTCAATATCAATAAAGAGGATCTCATCCTTGCTGCATCTAAGGACCTCCGAAAGCATTTCAAGAGCATCACTATTAACATTAGAAATTCCGTCACTGGTCTTGATCATATCGCTCCTCATAAACAACAGTTATAATCTGGCTTTCCTTCGCCTTAAGCGGATTCTGTAAATGTCAGAAATACCTTAAAGGCGGTATCCGGCACCCGATTAACACTAACGGGTACGCCTTATATTGTATCATAAAAAAAAGAATGAATGTCTATTTCTGTAAAGAAATACACCATCCATTCTTTTTAATGACATATCAGTCCACGCGCAGAGTTTCTTTCGGATTATGCCTTAGGCTTCTCATAGTAGAAGGAATTCTTTCTCACAAAGCCTATATCCTTGTAGTTGATGATCTGCTCAGTGCTTCCGATAAAGAGGATTCCTCCGGGCGCGAGAGTTGCAAAATACTTTCTGAAAATATCATCCTTTGCTTCCTCAGTAAAGTAGATGAGAACATTTCTGCAAACGATGAGATGATAATCCTTCGGATACGGGTCACGAAGAAGGTCTGCCTGTTTGAAGGTAACTCTGGACTTGATCTCCTCTGAAACCTTCATCCTGCCGTCTGCTGTCTCCGTGAAGTATTTCTTCTTGAATTCATCAGGAACTCCGGCAACCTCTTTCTTGTCATAGATACCGGCCTTAGCCTTTGCAAGTACAACAGCGTCAAGGTCCGTAGCAAGCACATTTATCTGATTGAGCGGTATGTGCTTTGAGAGCATCATAACTATTGTGTAGGGCTCATCACCTGTTGAGCATGCTGCGCTCCAGATCTTGAGATTCTTGCCAAACTTACCCATAAGCTCCGGAACCATTTCCTTGTCCATGAGCTGCCACTGCTCCTTGTTTCTGAAGAACTCGGAAACATTGATAGTGAGGTAGGTCACAAAAGAATCCAGTGCCTCCCTGTCCTTCTTGATCAGATTAAAGAATCCGTCGTAGCCATTTACCTCATACTTGCCGATAAGAGTATCAATCCTTCTCTTCATCTGCTTCTCTTTGTAGGCATTGAGGTCAATCTTGGTTAAGTCGTACACGTTCTTTTTGAACCACTCGTAATCAGCTGCCATATGGTAAAATCCCTCCTGTGAATATTTTATAAACAGTTCTCACTCCTTTATATTTTATATTAGTTGTCTATGTATGTAAAATTAAATAAGTATAAATAAAATTTCGTATAAAGTTAAAATTCTGCTGCCAGCC
This sequence comes from Butyrivibrio sp., assembly GCA_024694565.1. Lineage (GTDB taxonomy): Bacteria > Bacillota > Clostridia > Lachnospirales > Lachnospiraceae > Butyrivibrio. Next base: position 10,764 of record JAILJR010000098.1, read on the forward strand.
AGCCGGACCAGGCCGCCGCAAGTGTAAGTCTGCCCGGGGTGACGCTTTCGCTCCGTGAAAAACGTAGCGGTACTAAGCGCCCAAAGTACGTGCGCTAAGTGCCGACGTTTTTCAAGGCACCCCGGCTCAGCCTTTCACTTGCTCTGGTCTGCTCCGGCTGGCTGGCAACTGAATTGCAACCGAATAAAGAGAAATTAACCTAACAGGAGAATTAAAAAAGAGAGACGGAAATGTACCGTCTCTCTGAATGTGTAATTATACAGATATTACTCGTTGTCCTGTTCTGCGATAACCTTGTTGATATCTACAGAAACTACATCTCCATCCTCAGGTGCTTCCTCTTTTTCAGGAGCGAACATAGCCTTGATTGAAAGGCTTATCTTCTTGTCATCCTCGTTGAAATCAACGATCTTGGCCTCAACCTCCTGACCTACCTTGAGGACATCTGCGGGCTTCTCAATGTGCTCCTTGGCTATCTGAGATACATGAAGGAGTGCGTCGATGCCGGGCTCAAGCTCTACGAATGCACCAAAGTCTGTCATCCTTGCAACCTTGCCCTTTACAATGTTACCGACTGCATACTTGGATGTAGCATCCTTCCATGGGTTCTCATCGTCAAACTTCCTTGAGAGAGCAATCTTGCTTCCGTCGATGCTCTTAACAAGAACCTTAACTGAATCGCCAACCTTGAATACCTTCTTGGGGCTCTCAACTCTTCCCCAGCTCATCTCTGAGATGTGAAGGAGTCCGTCTGCTCCGCCAAGATCAATGAATGCACCGAAATCAGTCACATTCTTGACTACGCCGTCAACTACGTCGCCGGCCTTGATTGTGTCGAAGAGCTTCTTGGCAGCCTCTGCCTTCTCAGCTGTAACAAGGATTCTCCTGTTACCGATATATCTTCTTCTCTTAGGATTGTACTCAGTTACTACGAACTGGATCTCCTGATCCTGATACTTGGAAAGATCCTTCTCATAGCTGTCGGAAACAAGGCTGGCGGGTATAAATATACGAACCTCGTCAACAACTACTGTAAGTCCACCCTCAAGTACCTGTACAACCTTGGCTGTAAGAACTTCCTTGTTGTTGAATGCCTCTTCAATCCTCTTATTTCCTCTGTCAAGTGCCAGTCTCTTGTATGAAAGAATAACCTGGCCATCTGCGTCATTGGTCTTAAGAACCTTGACGTCCATTGTGTCGCCGACTTTAACGGCTGTTGTAAGGTCAATGCTGTTGTCATTAGAATACTCGTTCTTGGTCAGTACACCGTCGGACTTGTAGCCAATGTTAAGGATTATTTCATCGGGCTTAACGTCAATAACAGTTCCCTCTACAACCTCCCCTGTGTGAATTGTTTTGAACGATTCGTTAAGCATCTGTTCAAAAGTTTGTTCGGACATATTTCTGAACCTCCTCAATTATGTTCTTTGGGGTTGACGCCCCGGCGGTAATCCCTACTAGCTTCGCCGAATCAGGCATATCTAGATGCAGGTCTTCCAGTGTCTGAATAAAATACGTTTTCCCACATCTCCTCTTGCAGATATCATAGAGTTTCCTGGAATTAGAACTGTGAGCACCTCCGATAACAATCATGACATCCGCTTTGGAGGATATTTCCTCAGCCTCGGACTGACGTTCATCAGTGGCGTTACATATGGTATTCACAACATTAATATTGTAACCATTTTTTGATAGGATTTCAATGGTTTCTTGAAATTTATTCGTGTTAAATGTGGTTTGACAGACAACAGTGTATCCGGTTTCCTTATCCCCATCAAATTCCTCTGCTTTTTCCGGGGAATCGATCACATAAACAGGCCCGCCGGCGTAGCTGACAATTCCCTGTACCTCAGGATGGTCAGCACTCCCGATCACGATCACACTGCTGCCCTTTGCACTCTCTTCCTCGACAATCCTGTGGATTCTCTTGACAAAGGGACAGGTGGCATCGATGATCTCAAGTCCCGTCCCTGACAGTTGCTCCTGGATCTCTTTCGTGACACCATGGGACCTTATTATAACGGTTCCTTCCTCGACATCGCCAAGCTCCAGTGGGTCCTCCACTACTTTAACTCCCTTTTTTTCCAGGTCACCAACCACAATCTCATTGTGGATGATGGGACCAAATGTATAAATATTCAGTTTTTTCTTCTCCAACTGATTATACACCGTTTCCACTGCTTTTGTCACCCCAAAACAAAAGCCTGCGTGATCAGCTACTACAACTTCCATTATTCACCTCTTTTGTCAGACCCGTTCTCTGTAGAGTTCAAGGATCCTGTCTGCTACCTGCTTGATTGTCATCTCTGAAGAATCCACAAGGACCGCGTCGTCAGCCTGCACAAGAGGTGATATCTCCCTGTGCATATCCCGGTAATCCCTCTCGGTTATGTCTTTCTTTATTGCCTCAAGGTCACAGGAAACGCCCTTTTCTGTCAGCTCCCTGTATCTCCTGTCCGCCCTTACCTCAACGCTCGCCGTCAGATAAATCTTGAGATCCGCTCCCGGCAAAACCACCGTTCCGATATCTCTTCCATCCATGACAACACTGGTAGTCTCTGCCAGCTTCTGCTGCAGCTCAACAAGCTTGCGCCTGACATCAGCATTTACACTGCTGGCGGAAGCCATATTACCGACTTCTTCAGTCCTGATGAGCCCATTGACATTCTCACCGTTCAGATAAACGACCTGCTCGCCATTCTCATGCTTTATGGTAATATCTGCACTGACGCAGGTTGCGCTGATCTTCCCGCTATCCCCGGCGTCGATTCCTTTCTTTATCATATAAAGAGCCATCGCCCTGTACATCGCGCCGGTATCAACATATATAAAACCAAGTTCCCCGGCGACCATCCTTGCAATGGTACTCTTCCCTGCTCCCGCAGGTCCGTCAATCGCTATACTCGAAGCCATATTAACCTCCAATGTACATAATATACTCTCGGAATCTCCAAGCCCGGATTCCAAGGACTTTTTCTTTTGCTTGCTTTTTCAGATCAGGCCTGTCATTCACCGGCACCCGCCGACATTCCGGAGAGATGCCCCGTGGACCAGGCAACCTGCAGGTTGAACCCTCCGGTCTGGGTATCGACATCCAGAACCTCTCCTGCAAAATACAACCCCGATATTATCTTTGACTCCATGGTGGAAGGGTCCACCTCCCTGACGTTGACTCCGCCACGGGTAATGATCGCCTCATTAAAATCCCTGGTCCCGGTGATCGTCATGGGCACACTCTTTACGAGCCCGGCAAAGCTTCGCCGCTCATCCCTTGTAATACTGTTGACCGCCCTCTCAGGATCAATGCCCGAAAGAGAAACCATAACCGGCACCAGCTTTGAAGGGAAAAGACCTCCCAGGGAATTCTTAAACTGTCTGTTTGGTGCGTCGTCAAAATCCCTCAGGATTCTCTTATCAAGCTGCTCCTCGGAGAGTGCAGGCTTAAGGTCGAGAAACAGATGTGCTCCCATCCCTCTCTCATAGTAGGAGCTTGCGGTCAGAACAAGAGGTCCGCTTATACCAAAATGTGTAAAGAGCATCTCTCCAAAGCCGTCATAAACCGGCTTTTTCTTCTTTTTCCCGCTCTCTTCAAAGAACATTTTAAGGCCGACATTTTTAAGCGACAGGCCCTGAAGAGTCTTGCACCACCCCTCACCGATCTCAAAAGGAACCAGTGACGGAAGCGGTGGCACTATACTGTGGCCGAGATTTCTGGCAAAGGCATAGCCGTCACCGGTCGAGCCCGTTGAAGGATATGACATGCCACCCGTGCAGACAATTACACTGTCAAAGGCTTCTCTCGTGATCGGGTCGTTTTCTCCGGAATAGGTGATCTCAGAAACTCTGCCGTTCCTTGCCTCTATTGAATGAACCTTCACGTTAAACAGTACCTTTACACCTGCTTTTTTGACCGCAGCAAATATCGTCCTTATTATATCCGAAGAATGATCCGAGACGGGAAAAACCCTGTTTCCTCTCTCTACCTTGAGACGGCACCCGTTCTTTTCAAAAAAATCACGGACCATATCGGAGTCAAAGCTGTATACAGCGCTGTACAAAAACCTGGGATTTCTCCTGACATTGTCAAAAAAGTCCTCGGTGTCGCAGGCATTTGTCACATTGCATCTGCCCTTTCCGGTTATATAGATCTTTTTTCCCGGCTTCTCATTCTTTTCAAAAACAGTGACGCTTCCGCCGCTCTCCGCGGCAGCGATCGCAGCCATCATACCGGCCGCGCCGCACCCAACAACTGCTATTTTCTTCATGGCCTTTCCTTTTCAGACAGATTCTCATCCTGCCCTTTTATATCTGTAAGGCGCAGCGCAAGATCATCTGATGCAAAATCAATCTCATCGTTAAGGTAAACCTGGTAGTTGTTCCATGCCTCCTCAAGCATCCTGAGGTCATTTTTTACCTCTTCCGGACGCCGCATTATAAGAGCCACCACCAGAGCATTGATGACACTGAGCGGAGCAACAAGTGAGTCTACGATAGATGCCATCTCACTCTTTGCAATGATATTGCAGGACGAGTACAGATTCATCGGTGAGTGGATGGAATCAGTTATTGTGATCACCTTGGCATTTCTGTCATTGGCAAACTCCATGCACTTGAGCGTCCTCATGGAGTATCTCGGGAAGCTGATGCCGATGATGCAGTCGCTTACTCCGATCCGTATCATCTGTTCAAACATCTCGGTCACGCTGGTAGTCTTTATCAGTATGTTGTTCCCCCTGACCATGCTCAGGTAGAAGTGCAGAAAATCTGCCAGAGGCTCACAGCTTCTCAGGCCGACGATATACACCGTCCGCGCATTCAGAATAATATCCACAGCCATGGTAAAAGCGGCCACGTCTATTCCGTTTATTGTATTTTCAATGTTGGATATATCAGACTGTAATATGGTTGAGAGGATCTCGCCCTCACTGCTCTTGCCGAACCTTCGCCCGACCTTTTCTATCGAGCCGAACTTGTCCCTCACCCACGATGCAAGCGCCTTCTGAAACTCGGGATATCCCTCATATCCAAGACTCATGGCAAACCTTACTACTGTCGATTCGCTCATTCCGACATTCCTGCCAAGCTCTGCAGCCCTCATGAAGGCTGCCTGCTCGTAGTGTTCCTGGATGTAGGCGGCAATCCCCCTCTTGCCCTTGCTCATCTTGTGATAGCACTCATTTATTCTGGTGATAACATCAACACTCTCATCAAATTTCATGGTTCACCATCAATTACGGAAAGCTTTGTAGGCAGACTCAAGCATTGCAATGGAAGCCTCCTCATCAAGATCAAAATCCCCCGTTGCTGCCATGCAGCCTGCTCCATGGATGAAAACCCACATATTCATAAAGAGCTGCTGTGCGTTTGTAGCACCGTCTGCAACTGCGCGGTTTATCTCTTTTACCACGTTTTCTCCCTCACCGTTTACAAGATCATACATGCTCTTTTCACCGGCTCCCACCTGGGAAAAGAAAAGAAGTCTGAAAAGGTGCGGGTATTTCTGTGCAAAGCCGATATATGCAAGCCCAAGATCCACAAAGGGCAGCTCGTGACACTTGTTGAAATCCCTGTAGTAATCAGCATAGTACTCTGCCGCCTTGTCGTACACGTCCTTCTTGAGAGCATCCATATTCTCATAGATGCGGAAGATCGGCTGTGTGGAACAGCCTGCAGTTGCTGCAAGCTTCCTCGATGTGATCTGCTCGAAGCCCTCCTTCTTTGTTATCTTGAACGCCGCATTTACTATATCCTTCTGAGTTATTGTTGCTTTTCTTGACATGACATCCTCCCTGAATCGAATGAGCTTTTGTCGGACGGCTCATCTTTTACCGCTTTACGGACTTTTCAAATCCGTATTATTATAGCGTGCGTTATTATTTTACATAAAGAAAATATCAGTGTCAAAGGGAATTTTATGCTACAATTAATTGGTGAAACGCTGATAAAAACGTTTCACGGAAGGAGACGGAGATGACGGACATTAAGTTCCTTGGTGAAGAGAACTTTCTGGCGATTATGGAGACGAAAAATAAGGCCTTTATAAAGTCAGAGGTAAAACACCAGAGCTTTACCAGCTTCGATGGGACGAGGCTTTGCTGCTACATCGCCTCCCCGGACAGCCCAAAGGGCGCTGTGGTTTTTCTTCATGGCTTTGGAGAGTTTTTCGGAAAGTTCCGGGAATATGTCTGGTATCTGTTTCAGGCAGGCTACAAGGTGTTCTTTCTCGAGCATCGCGGTCACGGCAGTTCTGAGGGAAAGCTTCCTGAACACGATGTGGTCTATATTGACAGCTTTGATACCTACGTTGAGGATCTCCATATGTTTATAGAAAAAGAGGTCCTTCCCGCATCGGAGCATCTTGACCTTCTGATGATCGCTCATTCAATGGGAGGCTGTATAGGAACTCTTTTCCTTGAAAAGTATCCGGATTATTTTAAGGCGGCCATTCTCAGCAGTCCGATGTTCAGGCTCCGCGCCATCAATTACCCTCCGATTTTCTGTATTTTTGCAGGGCTGTACACAAAGCTCACCGGTAAGAGCAAGAATATTGCACCGGGGCAGCCACACTTTAACCCGTATAAGGATTTTGAAAATAGCAGCGCCAGGTCAAAGGCCCGCTTCGACTATCAGCTCGCACAAAGAAGAGAGGATAAAAACAATCAGACTACCGGCGCAAGCATCTCGTGGGCGCTGGCAGCCATGATAGCCATAGACAAAGCCATAAGGAATGCTACCCTGATACATATCCCTGTCACGGTAATGACTGCGGGGGATGACCATCTCATTGATCCTGCCGGGTATGAGCTCTTTAAAAAGTACTGTAAAAGCGCCCGTTTTCATCACTATGAGAATTCCAGGCACGAATTATTCAATTCCGATGACGAATCAAGAAAGTGCTATTTTGCCGATGTAATAGAAACGCTGGACAACTATAATGCAGGATAATCACTTTGAAAATCTAAAAGGAAACTATATATCCGGCTCAGGGAGGCGGTTTGTTTCTGATACACCCAAGGATTTCCACTACACCTCCTTTGAGACCAAAAACCTTCTGCGCTCCTACTCCCCCATGGCCAGCTCGCCCATTCTTTACAGCGAGTCGGCATCTGTGAGGCTTGAGCCCCATGTCATCCTGAACAAGGAAAAGCTGTCACTTTCTTTTAACATATGCTCAGAAAAGACCGGACACCACTATGTCATCAAGGACATTCTTGACCTGCTGAAGGCTGTCGACAAAGGCGATGCTGTCAGCTACGGCAAGCATCTTTCATTCATAGCGGACAGATCTGCATTTACCGAGGAATCCCAGCGTATCATACGCTTTCTCTTTTCCTATTTCAGAGACAGACAGCAGAAGGATAACATTCTTTACTCTCCCCAGGGCACCATTTCTTTTACCTATGCAAAGGGTCACCAGAGACAGATAGAATTGTCAGGACACGAGATTGATGAATTCCTGTCCACTGTATCAGGTGTCTATTTCCAAAACGCTGATTTCAGGGCGAGGTATACAGAAGAGCGTCTTCTCGAAATAGTGAAGGTCTTTCCTCCTATTGAACTTCGCATCGAGCGCAACAAGAACGGCATCACCTTTGAAGCGAGTGCCTTTACCATGTTTGAAGGTTACTCTTCCATATACTTTGAGCGGCGAAGAAAGCTCCACATGGTCGACAGGGAAAACAGCGATAGCATCCTTCCCTTCCTCAGATTTCTGTCAGCGAGGCGAACCGAGAACGAGCTGTTTATAGCCGACAAGGATCTGTCGCTGTTTGTGTCAGGTCTGTATCCCGTAATCGATCAGTTTTTCAATGTGAGCTACGAGGGGTTTGACCCGTCGAAGTTCTCACTTGATACTCCTGTGTTCAGGCTTTACCTCGATATGCCCACTCCCCTTTCCATCACCTGCGACCTTCAGGCTGTGTACAGGAAGGGAAAAGATGATGAGACCATTCTCAAGGTCCTTGCATCAAACAAGGAGCAGGATATCGGTACTGTCAAGAGAAGCCTGTTCCTGGAGAGCCAGAAAGCAAGGGCAATCAGCAGCTTTTTTGACAGGATTGACGACGAGAAGGGCCTGTTTGTACTATCCGGTGAAAAGAGTGAGGACCGGCTCTATACATTTATTTCAGATGTGCTTCCTTCCCTTGGCTCTGTCGGAGAGGTCTATCTTTCGGATGCGATAAAGCAGGTAAGGATAACATCAGCGCCGGTCATAAGTCTTGGCGTGTCCGTGGTCTCAGACCTTTTAGAGCTTTCCATAGTTCCGGAGACCTTGAGTTCAAAAGAGCTTGACGATATCCTCTCCCGCTATGACAGAAAAAGAAAATTTTACCGCTTAAAGAGCGGAGACATATTGAAGCTTCAGAGCGAGGACATGGAGCTTTTGTACACGCTTAAGGACGGTCTTGGACTTACCTCAAGGCAGATACTTGAGGGTCATGCAAGCGTGCCCGGATACAGAGCTCTTTTCCTGAATGAGCTCTCGGAAAAGTCCTCGGATTATGAGTACACGAGACTGGTTGAGGGAAACGATTTCAAGGCTCTGATGGAAACCTTTGCCAAGGAGTCCCGCTCTCATTTTGAGCTTCCGGCAAGCCTTGGCGGTGTCCTTCGTGATTATCAGAAGACGGGCTTTAGCTGGCTTCGCACGCTGAAAGCTAATTCCTTCGGCGGTATCCTTGCAGATGACATGGGTCTTGGAAAGACCATACAGGTTCTCGCACTGCTGCTCTCTCTTAAGGAGGAGGCCGCACATTCAGGCGAAGAGTCCTCATGTTCCCTTATTGTATGCCCGGCTTCACTTGTGTACAACTGGCAGCATGAGATAAAGAAATTCACCCCTGAGCTTAAGAGCGAACTCGCTGTCGGAAACAAGCAGGACAGAGTACAGGTCACATCAGAATTCAGGGATGTTAAGGCTGACGTGATAATCACCTCCTATGATCTTCTTAGGCGTGATATAGATCTTTACAAGTGCCTAAGCTTTGACTGCATGGTGGTGGATGAGGCACAGTTCATCAAGAATCCGTCAACCCAGATAGCCAGGGCGGTCAAGTCTGTGAGTGCACGGTTTAAGCTCGCCCTGACCGGAACACCGATTGAGAACAGGCTGTCAGAGCTTTGGAGCATTTTCGATTTCTGTATGCCGGGATATCTCTTTTCCTACAAAGGCTTCAGGGAAAATCTGGAGATACCGGTGGTTCAGGAGCAGGATGAAGGAGCAATGCAAAGGATACGGAAGATGATCGCCCCATTCCTTTTAAGGCGCCTTAAAAAAGATGTACTGACCGACCTCCCGGACAAGCTGGAGGAGAACATCGTCGCAAAAATGACCGATGAGCAGAATGAGCTCTACAGGGCACACCTTCAGAAGGTGAAGCTGATGGTCAGCTCCAAGGACGAGGAAGATATAAAGAAAGACCGCATCATTATACTCTCAGAGCTCACAAGGCTCAGACAGTTATGCTGCGATCCGGGGCTTATATATGAGGACTATGACGGCGGAAGTACCAAGGCCGAGCTCTGCATCCAGATGATAAAGAGCGCATCAGAGAGCGGACATAAGGTACTGCTGTTCTCGCAGTTCACCTCGATGCTTGAGAGGCTTACCTCTCTTCTTAAAAAGGAGGAGATCTCCTACTATCTTCTCACAGGCTCAACACGAAAAGAAGACCGGATAAAGATGGTGGATGCCTTCCAGGAGGATTGTACAAGTGTCTTCTGCATATCACTTAAGGCAGGCGGTACCGGTCTCAACCTGACCGCTGCAGATATTGTGATACACTTTGACCACTGGTGGAACGTTGCAGTGGAAAACCAGGCAACTGACAGAGCTCACAGGATCGGGCAGAAAAACCCGGTTACGGTTTACCGCCTCATCATGAAAGATACCATTGAGGAGCGGATCATAGAGCTTCAGAACAAAAAGAAAGAGCTGGCAGATCAGCTGCTCAACACGGGGGCACTTGGGGCGCCCAGCCTTTCAAAGGAGGAGCTGCTGGAGCTGCTTGGATAAAACAGGACATACAATTATGCCGCAGACAAAAGCTTTTAGGGTAGTCGGGGGCATGAACATATCGCACAATCGCTTCGGGGACGCTTTCGCTCCGTTGTGCTTCGTAGCGGTACTAAGGCACCAAAGTACGGTGCCTTAGTGCCGACGAGCACAAAGTCCCACTCAGTCGCTTGCGCGATATGTTCATGCCTTGATCAACGTTTCTGAGCCTTTGCCTGCGGCATAATTGTATGATGTTTAGTTGGCTGACAAAAGCTCATTGTATTTATATCGATGGTCCGAAAAGGTTTGAAGTCTCTTTTGTAATTATTCCGCCTCCGAGGACGCGGGCGCCGTCGTAGAGGACTGCGGACTGGCCTTTGGTGATGGCGCGCTGGGGCTCGTCAAATTGGATTTTTGCGCTACCATCGGGGAGGATCCTAGCGGTGGCGGGCTGTTCCTTGTGGCGGTAGCGTATTTTGGCGGTGCAGCGGAATTCTCCTTTGGGCACAGGACCGGTTATCCAGTTGAAATCACGGACAAGGACGTTGGTGTCAAAGAGGTCTGCGTCGTCAGCGAGGATCACTTCATTTTTTTCCACGTCGATTTCTTTTACGTAGAGGCGGCGGTCGGCGGGGATACCAAGTCCCCTGCGCTGGCCTATGGTGTAGTTTATTATTCCGTCGTGCTCGCCAAGGATATTGCCTTTGGGATCGACAAAGTTACCTTTTGGATACTCTTTGTTTCTGTATCTCTTTATCATGGCAGCGTAATCGCCATCGGGGACGAAGCAGATGTCCTGGCTCTCCTTTTTGTGGGATGTGACAAAACCATTGTCATCTGCGATCCTTCTTACTTCTGTCTTTGCCAGGTCACCCAGAGGAAAATATGTATGGGAGAGCTGCTCCTGCGTAAGATCATAGAGCACGTAGCTCTGATCCTTCGATAGGTCTTTTGACTTGTAAAGATAAAAAAGCCCATCCCTCTCTTCTATCCTGGCATAGTGGCCGGTAACGATATTTTCATACCCAAGCTCTTTTGACTTCTCATAAAGAAGGTCAAATTTGAGATATCTGTTGCATCTGATGCAGGGATTGGGGGTTTCTCCCCTCTCGTAGCTGCATACGAAGGGCTCAATGACCTTTTGCGTGAACTCAGCTTCATAGTGATAAATATTGTATGGGATTCCGATCTTATCGCAGACCGCCCTTGCATCCTGTGTATCCTTAAGGCTGCAGCAGGTTCCGAAAAGATCCTGACCCACCATGTCATTCTCATAGAGCCGCATGGTACAGCCCATGCACTCAAAGCCCCTCTCCTTCATTAATAGAGCTGCCACGGAACTGTCCACACCGCCGCTCATGGCAATCAATGCCTTTTTAATACTCATAATTCTTTTCCTCATTGTAGGTCCCGGGGAATACCGCCTGCTCCGGCCATCCGGCAACTGAACTTTAACCTGAGAATCATCCGGCCGGCTTGTAAATGAACTGTAACCTAAGAATCGTCCGGCCGGCTCATAATGATATTCAGCTTTAGTCAACAACCTTGTGTATCCATTTTCCGGACCTGAATCTTATGGTAAAGATGATCCCCCTTATTCCCCAGTCGCAGAACATTCCTATCCATACTCCCATGGCGCCGATCTTTACAACCCTTATCAGAAAGACTGCAAGCGTTACACGGCAAAGCCACATGGTAAGTGAGGCAACTACCATCGAGAACTTCACATCACCTGCGGCGCGAAGAGCATACGCTGTCACAAAGGCAGGCGACCAGAGGATTGGCTTTACGATTGTGATCCAGCCAAGCATATACAGACACATGGCGGCACTCTCCGGGATCATTCCCGCAGCCTTCGTCACAGGCGGAGCTATCGCATAGGTGAAAAGACAGCTTGACAGTATTGCCAGAAATCCCCACAATATCATCTTCTTAGTATAGTAGGTTGCCTCATCGCGGCGCCCTGCACCCAGGCACTGCCCTACTATCGTCATAAGCCCGATGCCTACTCCTACGCCAGCCACTCCGTTCACATTTTCAAAGATATTGGTCATGGCCTGAGCTGCAATGGCAACAGTACCAAGGGTTGAAACCGAAGACTGGATCGCCAGCTTTCCAAACTGAAACATGGAATTCTCTATGCCGTTTGGTATTCCCATGGAAAGGATCTTGTTTATCTTGGACTTATCCGGCCTTATCTTTAAGTAGTCTCTGACTGATATGGCATTCTTTTCACTCCTTAGCATGATCATCAGAACAACTGCAGAAAATATCCTGGACAAAAGTGTTGCCAGTGCTGCTCCCGCCACACCCATTCCAAGACCAAAGATAAGAAGGGCGTTGCCGGCTACGTTTAAAAGATTAGATACTATGGCGACGTTCATCGGCAGCCTTGTATTGGACTGCGCTCTGAATATGGCACTTGCTGCGGCGGCAATGGCTACCGATGGGTAGGACAGAATCGTCAGCAGGAAGTAAACAGAGGCTGCTGACATGACATCTGCATCTATCCTTCCGAATACAAGTGAGAGCAGACCGTTTCTGAAGATGAGCCCAAAGAGCATTATGGTAACCGAAATTACGGTGGAAACCAGGATCACCTGTCTTGCTGCCTCATTGGCGCGATTATAATCCTTCTGCCCGACGCAGGTGGCACAGATTATCACACCACCTGTTGCCATGGCATTAAATGCCTGCACTATAAGAATATTTATCGAATCGACAAGCGAAACGCCGGAGAGCGCCGCCGCTCCCACATTGCTGACCATCATCGAATCAGCCATGCCCATCAGTGAATTGAGAAACTGTTCCGCAACGATAGGAATGAGAAGCATCAAAAGCATTTTGTTGCTGAACATATGCTTCTCCCCGTTCTCTTTAGTAATTGATGCCTTAATACTATTCTTGATCATGATATTTCTTCATTCTTTCATAAAATAAAATATGGTCTTATTCTAACACAAAAAAATTGCGAAGCAATTTCCCATTAAATAAAAACTCCCCGGAGCCAGTGTTCCGGGAAGTTGATATTTTCATGCCTTCTTTTTGTTATCGTTCGTAAAGCTAAAAATTGAAATTTTCTTCAGAAGCTTTCTATCCGCAAAGGACCTGCTTTAACCTTCAGGTGAAAGCGTATCTGCAAAAGGCAGATCTCTGAATGATTTTCCCTGAATTGTTCAGAAAGTCAAACGCATCCGGAGTTTAATTTTTCAATGATACCCGGAAGAAGGTCATCCACCTTGTCGTTGTCGAGCTGGCAGGTTCCTGCATTTGCATGTCCGCCACCGCCGTACTCAAGACAGAGGTCTCCTATGTTGAAATTTGAAGCCTTGTTGAGGATGGACTTTCCGATCATAACAGCGGTGTTCTGTTTTCTGAAGCCCCAGGCTACGTGAACGGAAATCTGTGACTCCGGGAAAAGTGCGTAGATCATAAAGCGGTTTCCTGCATATATGATATCGCCTGCTGCCTTCTGGTTGACGACAACAACCTTTCCTTCCATGTGAGAAATATCCATCAGCTGCTGCTTGAATTTGTCGGACTGCTCCATGTAGAGGTCAACACGCTCTTTGACATCAGGAAGCTGAAGTACATCCTTGATATCATGATTGATACAGTAATCAATGAGCTCCATCATAAGGTCGTAATTGGAAATCCTGAAGTCATGGAATCTGCCAAGACCCGTGCGGGCATCCATAAGGAAATTCATAAGAACCCAGTCCTTGGGATCAAGGATCTCTTCTTTAGTAAAATCTGCGGAGTCGCCTTTGTCGACCGCTGTCATTATCTCGTCGGATATTCTCTCAAGAGCATACCCTTCCTTCTTGTAATATTCATAGACAACTCTGGCTGCTGACTTGGCATAACCATCAATATGCCAGTTTGTATTATCCTTCATGGATGCATTTCTTATGAGCTCCGACTCATGGTGGTCAAAGCACATGAAAACTCTCTCATCATAGGGAAGGTTTGTGGTGATATCATTGCCGGAAAGCTCTATCTTGCCGTCCTGAACATCCTTGGGATGCACAAACTTGATGTCCTCAATAAGGTTACATTCCCTTAGGATCATTGCACAAACCAGTCCATCAAAATCACTTCTTGTTACAAGTCTCATCTTGTCGCTCATATGGCCCCCGTTCTGCAAAAATTTCATGCTAAAATATAAACTGCATACAGTTAGTATATCACTTTATCTGTCAACAACGAAATATCATGAACACTCATTTTATATAAAGTTTATCTATTTATAATAATTAAGTTAAAAAAGCCATCAAAAGATACAGCATCTCAGTATCTGTGAAAAGCCCTTTCTTCACCGAAGGTCCGACCCGTCATCATGCAAAAGTGTTGACGCATCACCCAGGGCTGCAGTCGTCGCCAGCTCATCACATCTCTCATTTTCAGGGTGTCCGTTGTGTCCCTTTACCCAGTTCCAGGTCACATTATGCGGCTTTGCAGCCTCAATGAGCCTCTTCCAGAGCTCCACGTTTTTGACGGGCTGCTTCGATGCTGTCTTCCATCCGTTCCGTATCCAGTTGTAAATCCAGCCCTCTTTGAAGCCGCTGATCACATATTTGGAATCTGAGTACATTTCAACGTCACAGGGCCTTGTGAGATTCTCAAGTCCGATGATCGCTCCCATCAGCTCCATGCGGTTGTTGGTCGTCTTATCATAACCCGCACTTATCTCTTTTTCATGGACTTCACCCTTTGTATCCACATACCGCATCAGGACGCCGTATCCACCCGGTCCGTCAGGATTGCCCCGTGCTGAACCGTCTGAATATATACTGACTTTCATAGCCTAACCTCTTCATCGTTTTTTATAACCCGGCAGTTTTACCGGGATCTGCTCTCCGGGAAGTCACTATCTTATGAATCGCCCGGCTTCGCCTTTTGTAACGCTTCTCTCCTTGTCAAAGCCCGCAGCTCTTTTCCCAGGTTCCGTTCTTTTGGAAATTGTCTGCCATCTTCTGGGCGTCGTTTACTATACTCTCATCATATCCAAGAGCCGCAAGAAGTCTGATCGCATTTCTGGTTGTCGCCGGCCCCTTCTTTAACTTGTAATCGAACCTGACGTCATTCTCCTCAATATCTCCCTCAAAATGACAGATGTCATATTTATCATCCAAAAGAGAAGTGAGCTCTATGTCGTGCGTCGCTGCAAAGCACATGACCTTCTCGTCAGCGAGCTTTGAGAGAATCTGGGTCGAGGCGGCAATCCTCTCAAGAGTGTTGGTCCCGCGAAGCACCTCATCCACGAAGCACAGAACCTTTGCCCCCTCTGCCATGGCAGCGTCGATTATCCTCTTGATCGACTTTATCTCTACTATATAATAGCTGTCACCCTCAAGTATGTCGTCCTTGAGCGCCATTGAAGAATAAATTCTGAAAAAGGGTGCATTGTAGCTCTGCCCGAGAACCGTGTGCACCGACTGTGCAAGCAGTGCATTTATTGCGCAGGTCTTCAGGAAGGTGGACTTTCCCGATGCATTTGAACCGGTCAAAAGAACGCCTCTTACTGTCTCAATATCATTATCAACCGGCTTTTCCAAAAGAGGATGGATAAGGCCCTTTGCCTTATAGGAATCACCCTCAAATACCGGAACACAATACTTGCCCTCAAAGGACGCGCGAAAGCATGCGGCTGAAACTCCTGCTTCAATACTGCCGATTATGGTCAGCATGCGGTCAAGCCTGTCTCTCTTTTCCATGAGCTGGACATACATAAGGTTAAATTTGATAATGTCGAGATGGGTTATCATCCTGATGTAATCAAGAAGCAGATCAACAGGATTTCCGCCGGAATTCATCCTGGTGGGCGACAAAAGAATCGATGCGCCTGCCCTGAAGGCTGCAAAATCCTTCTTGAGGCGGCCAAGCTCCTTCACATCTTCCCTGAAGGATTCCTCTTTTATCGCGATGATACCGTCAACCGACTGTATTACCCTCATCACATAGTTGTAGGTCACAAGAAAAGGTTCAATCTCACTCTTTATACGGAAATAGCTCACTATCTGGACCGTCATCAGAATGAGGATCAGAACAAAACCGACCGTGAAATAAAAGAACATAATTCCTACGGCTGCAGCCAAAAGAAGAAGCATTATGTAGTGAAAAAAATTGCTTGACTGCTTAACGTTTTTGAGATAATCAAGGTAATCGTAGATTGAGTATCTGCTGCTCTTTCCTATGTTATAGAAGGTAAGCTGAAGATTACGCCTGAATTCATCGTTTTCACTGATAAATTTCACCTGCTTTTCAAAGCTTTCAAAATCATCGCTCTGCTTCGGAGTCCTTAGCATGTAGTAAAGGTACTCCTCTCCCGCAGCGCTGTAGCAGTAGTTCATCCTCTTGTAGACGCTGTCCATATTGAGATCGTTCCAGGTTATGTCATCTATACTGAAGCCATCCCTGTGATTTCTGTAGTACCCGGCAATGTGTTCAAAATCATTTTCCCGGTACTTATTCTCCGGAGCCTTGCCATACTTGTCCTTAACAGCTTCCAGAAAGGCCTTCTTTGCTGCCCATTTATCCCGTAGTCCCAAAAGCCACGCCACCAGAACAAATGCTATTACGATAAAAATTATAGCGTACCCTTTCATATCCTATCCATAAATCTCCTATCCGTAAATCTCCTATCCGTAAATCCTTTTGCTGATCTCCTCAGCCTTTTTATAAACCTCTTCCGGCTCGACACCTATATTGAACTTGCCGTTCTCATACCTGATAATCCCGCCTATCATGGTCATAACGACATTGGTCTTGCCTGCACTGTATACAATGTTCTTAATAATATTGTTCACAGGCTGCATGTTGGGCTGATGCATATCCAGCATTATGAGGTCAGCAAGCTTGCCCTCGGAAAGACAGTCTGCATCATTGAGCCCCATGGCGTGAGCACCATTCGTCGTTGCCATCTCAAGAACTCTGGAAGCGTCAATGCTTGACGCATCATCATCCTTTACCTTTGCAAGCGTTGCCACAAGGAACATCTCCCTGAACATATCAAGAGCGTTGTTGCTTGCCGGGCCATCAGTGCCGATGGCTACCGGAATGTCATCCTCGATATACCTGGATATTCCGGCAATTCCGCTCGCCAGCTTAAGGTTTGAGGCGGGGTTTGTCACTGCATAGAGTCCCCTCTTTTTCATGATCCTGCGGTCATCCTTGGTCGTCCAGACTACGTGGTAGCCGCCTCCGCCATAATCAAACAGCCCTAGCTCATCAAAAAGCTCAATCGGAGTCATACCATAGCGCTCCATGCACTCAGATAGTTCCTTCTTCGTCTCCTGTATATGCGCCCAGAAGGGAGCTTTATATTTGTGGACCAGCTCGGAAGCCTGCTCCAGGAGCTCCCTTGAACAGGTATACTCTGCGTGAAGGCCGAGAATGAAGGAGTTATACTCATCCCTGCCGTTGAGTTCATTGTAGTACCTCTCCAAAAGTTCGATGGACTGGCTGAAATTGTTTACGCAGCTGGTCTGTACGCAGCGCATTCCACAGTCCCTGAATGAATCCGCTACCGAAAAGGGTGTCAGATACATCTCAAAAGCTGCAGTCACGCCTCCTGTAAGATACTCCATTATTGCAATCTTGGACAGATGATAAATATCCTCCTCTGTCATCTTTGCTTCAACAGGAAAAATCTGATTGCCAAGCCAGTCCTGAAGCGGAAGGTCGTCAGCCCTGGATCTCATAAGAGTCATGGCCGAATGGGTGTGGGCATTCTTGAAGCCCGGCATGATGATATTTCCATCGCAGTCTATTTCCCGCTCCCAAAGCGGCGCCTCCTTAAGCTTCTCCTCAATGTATTTTTTTCCTTCCTGCATGGTTCCCACAAAGGCGATCCGGTCACCCATGACCCAGACCTCTCCCATAAATATATCCTGTCCCGGCACCATGGTCAGTACTCTGGCGTTGTAAAAGCGTATGTTCATACCTCAAACCTCTTGATTGATTCTGTGACGAGTTTTGTGAAAAGAGGTGCAACCTTGTCCGCAGCCTCCTGAACCTCCTCATGTGAAAGAGGCTGTGAGCTCATTCCTGCTGCCAGATTGCTGATGCAGGAAACTCCGCAGACTCTCATTCCGGCATGATTGGCTGCAATTGCCTCATTTACTGTGCTCATGCCAACTGCAGATGCTCCAAGCCTTGCGAGCATCCTGATCTCAGCCGGGGATTCGAAGGAAGGTCCTGTTGCCTGTACATAAACACCCTCCTGAAGCTTTATACCATTCTCCCTGGCCACCGACCTGATACAGTCCTGAAGGTCCTTTTTATAGACAGAAGACATATCGGGGAATCTTGGTCCCAGTTCGTCAATATTTGCCCCGATCAGCGGATTGGGTGCAAAAAGCGAAATGTGATCCGTGATCAGCATCAGATCGCCTGCAGCAAATCCCTCTCCCATGCCGCCTGCGGCATTTGTCAAAAACAGTATACCCGCTCCAAGAAGCTTCATAAGCCTTGCCGGCAGAACTACATCCGAAATATCGTAGCCCTCATAAAAGTGAACTCTTCCCTTCATGCAGACTACCTTTTTGTCACCTACATAACCAAAAATAAATTTTCCGGCATGCCCCGGAACTGTAGAAACCGGAAAGCCCGGAATATCGCTGTAGCTGACCTCACACTCAACCCTGATATTCTCAGCATAATCCCCAAGTCCCGATCCCAGAACAAGAGCTATATCAGGCTCAAAATCAGTTATTTTCCTGACCGCATTTTTGCAGGCCAGCAGCTTTTCATATATCGCATTACTCATAGTGCCACCTCACATTTCCTGATCTGCCAATTCCGCGGCAGACTCACCAACTATTGTATCACATGTATAGACCTTACGATATAACCCCGGTTGCAATTCGGTTGTCACCCTAGTACAGGCCGCCGTGATTTATGCTGCCCGGTTGACAAACGGATTGTAACCATTCAGTTACCGGCTATCCCGGATGTGAATTCATATTCGCTTTCAACATCATATTCAGGTGCAACCTCAAAGGTAGAGGCAGTTACGTCCTCTGCTAAGTGCCGGTCCCCGTCTTCTTCCGTATCCTCATCCGGATTGTCCAGTGCCATACCTGATATTTCGGTGCTGTTAAACAATAAGGAGGAATCCTTTGCGTCAGCTTCCGGTTCATTGTCTTTTCCCGTATCAAGGTCCGGATTGTTGATATCTGCGTAGACTGTGGGCTGGATTGTGTTCTTTACAGCTTCTGTTATGGCTTCCTTCATTCCGCCCCTGAAAAGCTTTGAAAGAACTACCGATTCAAAGCCTGAGCCGTCAGGAGTAATGTTCTTTATTGCTCCCACAAGCATGTCCGATCCGGGTGACTCAGTAAATCGCAGCATTATTGTTCCGGGTCTTGACATGGCTTTTCCTGCCTCAGGTCTCTCTTTTGCACAGCCCCTCTCATCTATGTAAATATTCAGTGTGCGAAGGCAGGCTTCCTCCAAAAATGTGATATCGTTTCTAAGGACTATCCTGTTATACTCATCCCTTGTAAAGGCCGAACGAACGGAGAGCCTGTAGTTTTCGCCATGCATATTGATGCTGCTCACATATCTTTTTCCGTCAAAGCCGCACCTTAACCGGAATATGGCCTCACCCTCCCGTATGTCGATATAAAAGCCTCCATCACTGCCCTGTCTGAAGCTGATGCTCTTTATCCCATCGGTAAAATTGTTGTGCACTATCTGCATCATCACCGGGAAAAGACCTACTCCATGGGTCTTAAGCATATACTCGGCGCCATCAAGTATTTTCATCCAGCGATTCATCATCAGATAATCTGAGCTTCCCCGATTATCCGAAGCATTTCGGTCTGCGCTCCTTCCCATCCTGCCACAGGTGACCCTGAGCCTTTTAGATGAGCCCGTCGTCATAGCGTCCTTGCGGCTGCTCCAGCCTCCACTTCTTATATCAGCTATCCTGCTTCCTTCACCTGCAAGATTTTTACACAGGCTCTTAAGCCTTGACAATTCTGCAAAGTTTTCCGGAAGTGGTCCATCGGAAACACAGATGTCGTTTTTCATCCTGCTTCTGATCCTGCGGGCCATGCTGCTGGACTGGAAAATATCTTTATTTCCTGCATTTGTTACGACTACCATATCGATATCCGGGTATACAAAGACATTCTGCCCCAGCATGCCGTTGTATGCAAAGGAACCTTCTCTGTCATTGTTTATCCACAGCTGGTAGCCATAGTGTCCGTTGTGGGAATCCTCGGTCTCAGTCTGCAAAGCGACTGACTCCCTGACCCAGTTTTCCGGAATAAGCTGCTGACCGTTCCACTTACCTTCCTGAAGATACAGCTGGCCCATCTTCGCCATATCCTCTGCGCGCATAAACAGCCCCCAGCCACCCTTGGTGATGCTCTGGGGACAGCTCTCCCAGAAAAATCTCTTTATCCCCATGGGATCAAATATTCTTTCCCTGCAAAAATCAGACAGGGACTGCCCGGTGATTTCAGTAACGATGGCAGAGAGCATGTAGGAATTCATGCTGTTATACTCGAACCTTGTTCCGGGCTCAAATTTGAAGGACGACTCCAGAAACCCCTTTCTCCAGTCATTTCCGCTGACAGCACCTGCTTCATTGAATTCAACACCACTTGTCATATTCAGAAGATTCTTTACAGTGACGTTTCTCTTGAATCGGCTGAAGGGACCAACACGGGCACTGAAGATATCGCTTACCCTGTCATCCACTGAGAGCCTGCCCTCTCCCACCAGTATGCCGACAGCCATGCCGGTTATGCTCTTGCACATAGAGTAGGTGACATGCCACATATCAAGTTCATATGGCTCAAAAGCACATTCGGCAACCACAAAGCCATGCCTCAGGAACATGATCTTGTGTATCAGACACTCCCTGTCATCAGAGAGCTCCTTTATCAGGTCATGAAAAAAAGCAGAACTTACACCCTGGGATTCCGGGCTTCTCCTTTCAAGAAAAGTCTCATCCGGAAACGGAAGAGAATTAAAGGCCTTTTTCTGCGGGTTGTAATCAACCTTGCTGATCTCGCCTGTCTCTCTTGCCATGAGCTTCATAAGAAGCTCTCCCACGTAAAGTTCTGCTCTTGGCATTTATTCACCTCTATTAAAAAAATCTTATCTGAAAAACTGCTTGTTTAACACATCAGAAAAAACGTTAATGGATCCTGCGTGCAGCCGGATTCATCTCTTTCTCTGTGATAATCCATACAGATGTCAATCCATATCGTATCACTTGTTTCCAGATGTCCCGGGCTCGCTGAGCGTTCTCATGGAGTTGAGGATTGCAAGAACCGCCACTCCCACGTCGCCGAAAACTGCCAGCCACATGGTAGTTAGTCCCAGCGCTCCAAGCACCAGAATAATAAGCTTGACTGCTAGCGCAAAGACAATGTTCTCCTTAACTATCATGACTGTCTTTCTTGCAATCCGTATCACGTCGCAGATCTTCCTGATATCATCATCCATGATGACAATGTCGGCAGCCTCGATAGCCGCATCACTTCCAAGTGAACCCATGGCTATTCCGACATCCGCCCTGGTAAGCACGGGCGCATCATTTATACCGTCTCCGACAAACGCCAGCCTCATTTTATTATCTTCTTTTGTAAGTAATTTTTCAACCGCATCTACCTTATCCGCAGGTAAGAGCTGTGCCATTACATCATTTATGCCCACCTGATCTGCCACATGCTGTGCGATGTCCTTGTTGTCTCCTGTAAGCATGATGGTTCTCTTTATACCAAGAGTATACAGTCCCTGTATTCCGGCTTTGACACCATCCTTGATCGAATCCGCAATGATGATGCAGCCTGCATAAGTCCCGTCATATTGCACATATACTACAGTGCCCGCACTCTCATCAAGAAGACTTATTGAAGCCGGTACTTTTATAAATTTGTCATTTCCGACAAGGAGCTCTTTTCCTGCAAGCATGGTTCTTACACCCTTGCCTGCAATCTCCTTTGTCATCTTTTCATCCACATGTGAAGGATCCGGCATCTGTCCAAAATGCTGCTCGCTGTAGCACTGCAGAATAGAAACCGCAATGGGATGATTGGAAAAGAGTTCGCCGTAGGCTGCAAGTCCAAGCAGCTCCTCCTGCGTTATATCAAGGCTGGTTGAAGGAACTATTTCCGAAACCTTAAACTCGCCCTTTGTGATGGTACCTGTCTTGTCAAATACAACCGTGTCAATAAGAGCTGCTGCCTCAAGGAAATTGCTCCCCTTTACAAGAACGCCCTTTTTGGATGAAGCCCCGATTCCTCCGAAAAATCCAAGCGGCACCGAAATAACAAGTGCACAGGGACATGAAACAATGAGGAAGATGCAGGCTCTTCTTATGCTGTCCGGATAGGTGAGAGATGTAAACAGCGGAGGAAGTGCTGCAAGAAGTACGGCACAAATGGTAACAACCGGTGTGTAGTACTTTGCAAATCTGGTGATGAAGTTCTCCATCTTTGACTTTTTGTTGCTGGCATTCTCAACAAGCTCAAGTATCCTTGATACAGTTGAGTCCTCATAGGCCTTTGTAACCTTCACCTTGAGAACGCCCTCACCGTTCAGGCAGCCGCTGATGACATCCTCTTTTTCCCTGACCTTCCTTGGAACAGATTCACCGGTGAGCGCTGCTGTATCGATAAAGGACTCTCCCTCAACCACAATGCCGTCAAGCGGAATCTTCTCTCCCGCCTTGACAAGGATGATGTCACCCGGCCTGACCTCTTCCGGATCAACCTCACTTATCGTTCCATCCTCCTGTACGAGATTCGCGTACTCTGGAGCAAGGCTCATGAGATCGGAAATTGACTGTCTTGACTTACCTACGGCTACGCTCTGGAAAAGCTCTCCTATCTGGTAAAAGAGCATTACTGCGAGGGCTTCCGAGTACTCTCCTATCCCGAAGGCTCCGAATGTGGCGATCATCATCAGAAAGTTCTCATCAAATATCTGGCCGTGTGTAATATTGATGACAGCCTTGCGTATTACGTCGTAACCGATTATTGCATAGGGCACAAGAAAAATACACAGCCTGGCATACCACGGCACCAGATCCAGTATTCCAAACCACTCAAGAACAAGGAGAGCTACGAAAATTATCAGAGTTATGATTATCCTGTTTCTTACTTTTTTCTGTTTTTTGGTCAAAACTAACACCTCGGTTTCTGTTACTGATATGCATATTAGTAACTGACTGGTGTACTAGTACACCAGTCAGTTTATGGAACTGTCTGAAAATCTATTTTAACAGTTCCTTACCCTATTTCGCAATCGGGCTCAACCTTTTTACATGCCTTTACGGCATCTTCAAAAACCTTGTCAAATATCTCGTCCTCGGCCTCCAGCATGAATTTCTGTGTCATGAAGTTTACCCTGGCATTTATCACGCCCTCTATCTTCTTTACCGCTTCCTCCATTTTGGCTGCACAGTTTGCACAATCTACCTCACATTTAAATGTCTTTTTCATTATTTTTTCCTTTCTGTCCTTTGGACATAATGCTGTGTTTCAAACATTTCTAAACATATTGTAGCTCTCTTTACTCTGCCAATTGTTCTATGGGCAATGTCAGAATTTACTCCTCTATATGACTTATACCCTGATCAATTATGGTTCTCACGTGATCATCTGCCAGATAGTAAATGACCTGCTTGCCCTCACGTCTGTTGCCGACTAGCCGCGACTGCTTGAGTATCCTGAGCTGATGGGATATTGCCGACTGGGTCATATTAAGCGAATCAGCTATATCGCATACACACATCTCTTCCTCAAAGAGAGCAAATAAAATCCTGATCCTGGTGGAGTCACCAAAAACCTTGAACAGCTCCGCAAGGTCATACAGCTTGTCATCATCCGGCATCTCCTTGTGTATCTTGAGCACTACGCCGCTGTGAACATGCACTTCATCACAGCGTTCAACATCATCTAAAGCCATCCGGCCTCCTTTCTCCCGTTATGATATCATGCTGAGGTCAAACATATGAATGTTTGTTCATATGTTCATGATAAATCTGCATCAGCCCCTTGTCAAGCTCTTTTCTGAATTAATATAATCTGCCCCATTGCAGTTGCTACAATTCAGCGGCTAGTGTACCGGTCCGGCCGACAGCTGAATATAAACGCACCTGACAATGGGGCAATATTACTTTTAAAAACTCTTCATGAAATCAAAAATACTGATCTGGTTGGAATCCGGAATGTCGCCGAGCAGTCCCATATCTGCCATCTTGTCGATGACAGTCTGCGGACACTTGGTGCGCTGACGGAAATCATCCTTTGACAGGAACGGCCCGTCCTTGGCGGCTTCCACTATCTGATCGGCGGCTTTTTCACCCATTCCGTCGATACTGGTAAGTGACGGCATTATCTTGTCGCCGATAACCTGAAAGTCACGGCTCTTGACCTTGAATATATCTATAGGAAGAAACTCAATGCCTCGCTCATACATCTCCTCTACCAGTCTCATGTCGCCATACTCAGCCTGCTGTGCATTGGTGAGCTCGTCCTTTCGGCTTAAGTAATCCTTCATAATGCTGTGGAGGTGATTTTCTCCCTGACACATGTGCTCATAGTTAAAGGCCTTGGCCCTTATACTGAACCAGGCAGCATAAAATGCCTGCGGTACATATACTTTAAAATATGCAATTCTCCAGGCCATCATTACGTAAGCCGCTGCATGGGCCTTGGGGAACATGTACTTGATCTTTTCGCAGGACCATATATACCAGTCGGGAACCCCGTGGTCCATCATGTCCTTCTTCCAGTCTCCCCAGCTTGACTCCTTGCCCTTGGCAACCTTTCCCTTTCGCACTGCCTCCATGATCTTGAAGGACTCAGACTTATCAAGCCCCTTCTGGATCAGATATATCATGATATCATCACGACAGCAGATGCAGGTGTCGATGGTTGCCTTTCCCTCCTGTATCAGGGTCTGGGCGTTTCCAAGCCACACGTCGGTACCGTGGGACAATCCCGATATCCTTATGAGGTGGGACAGCGATTTGGGCTGAGCGTCAATTACCATCTGCATGGCGAAGTCTGTACCAAACTCAGGAAGTCCCAGACACCCAAGCTTTGTTCCCCCAAGCTGATCAGGTGTTACCCCGAGAGCTGTTGTATTCATGAAAAGACTCATTACATTCTTGTCATCAAGCGGCACCGTCTTTGGGTCGAGCCCGGTGCAGTCCTGCAAAAACCTTATCATGGTAGGATCATCGTGTCCCAGTATATCAAGCTTTAACAGGTTGTGGTCTATGGAGTGGTAGTCATAGTGAGTCGTGATGGTTGCAGTCGTCATATCGTTGGCCGGATGCTGCACAGGACAGAAGGAGTTGATGTCCTCTCCCACCGGCAGCACTATTATTCCTCCGGGGTGCTGACCGGTGCCGCGCCTTATTCCGGTGCAGCCCTGCACTATCCTGTTTATCTCGCTCTTGCGCTTAACAACATTTATACTGTCATAGTATTTCTTTACAAAGCCGTAGGCAGTCTTGTCCGCCAGGGATGCAATAGTCCCCGCCCTGAAGGTCTGGCCGTAGCCAAAGATTACCTCTGTATACTTGTGGGCCTTGGACTGATACTCACCCGAGAAGTTAAGGTCGATATCCGGCTCCTTGTCACCCTTGAAGCCAAGAAAGGTCTCGAAGGGGATGTCGAAGCCATCTTTGTTCATCATGGTTCCGCATTTAGGGCATCTCTTGTCAGGCATATCACAGCCGGAATTACCGCCGAAGGCAAGAACTTCCTCTGAGTCAAAATCACTGTATTTGCATTTAGGACAGACATAGTGAGGGCTCAGTGAATTAACCTCTGTTATTCCGGAGGTAAATGCTACAAATGATGAGCCTACGGAGCCTCTGGAGCCTACAAGGTATCCGTCCTCGTTTGACTTCCAAACAAGCTTCTGTGCGATAATATACATAACCGCAAAGCCGTTCTTTATTATGGAGTTGAGATCCCTCTCAAGTCTCTCCTTAACTATTTCCTGAAGATTGTCGTTGTATATCTCATAGGCCTTGTCATAGCATATTTTTGTCAATCTCTCGTCGCTGTTTGCAATGACG
>JAILJR010000099.1 GCA_024694565.1 Butyrivibrio sp.
GGCTCCGGCTGTGCATATTGCACAAGAGGCTGAGAGGCCCTATGAGCTCGTCGGTACTTAGCGAGGTATTTTCGAGCTTAGTACCGCTACGAAGCGAAAGGAGCGAAAGCGTGCCCGAAGTGATTGTACAATATGCACAGCCGGAGCTGGACTGGCGAGCCTTTGTCGGGCAGCTCACAGGATTATTCAGATGATTTCAATATCTCAGTTAACGTGTCTGCGATTTTGTCGGCTGCGCTCAGTTTGTATTCGTACCTTGTTGAACAAGGCTCGATATTGGTGGTGTAGGAGGTGATGGCTTCTTTGTATTTGACTGCAAAATGGACTTCGCCGGGAGTGCTGTCGGGGTTTTGGGGGTCAGGGTTGGCCATGGTGCCGGTTATGCCGAGAGAGATGTCGGATGGATAGGCCCGGGCAGCGGCTTTTGCCATGGCGCAGGCGGTTTCTTCAGAATATACTCCGTACTTTTCAATTGTTTCAGCGGGAACGCCCTGAAGGATCTTGGCCTCGTTCGAATAGGTGATGAAGGCACCCTTCAGGACTGCCGACGAGCCTTCGGTGTCGGTTATCAGTGATGCAATCTGTCCTGCTGTGCAGCTCTCCATCGTTGTTATTGTCAGTTTCTTCTTTATAAGATAGGTGGTAATCCTACTGTATTTTTCTCTTATTGTCTTTTCATCCATCTTTGTTCTGTTCCTTTAGTATTGTGCCGACCGGCCAAAAGATCTGTCGGCTTTTGATACACATATTGCACGGTACAAGAGTAAAAGCACCCATGACAGTCATGGGTGCTTTTTTTGTCAGGCCTGTAAATTGGCAAGAAGCTTCTCTGCTGCTACAAGTCTTACGCAGACTGTGAAGACATCCATTGCAAGCTTCAAATCTGAAAGTGAAGGGAAGGTCGGTGCAATACGTATGTTGGAATCGTGAGGATCCCTGCCATAGGGATAGGTTGCACCGGCATTTGTCATCGTAACTCCTGCCTTTTTGGCTCTGTCTACAATTGCCTTGGCACAGCCGTCAGGTGCATCAAAGCTGATGAAATATCCACCCTTGGGGTTGGTCCATTCACCAATTCCACATGGCACCAGGTCTCTTTCAAGTATACTGATTACCGCTTCAAACTTGGGTCTGATGATAGCTGCATGCTTTTTCATATGTTCCTTCATATGCTTGATATCACCAAAGAAACGAACATGACGGAGCTGGTTAACCTTGTCGTGTCCTATGGTCTGGTATGTAAGCTGAGCCTTGATCTCCTCAAGGTTATTCAGTGATGTTGCAATTGCTGCAATTCCGCTTCCCGGGAAGGTGATCTTTGAGGTTGAGGAGAATTTGTAAACAAGGTCAGGACTTCCTGCTTTCTTGCACTCCTCCAGGATCTCTATGAGGTAATCCTGCTGACCATCATAAAGATGGTGGATTCCATATGCGTTGTCCCAGAAAATTCTGAAATCTCTTGCTGCGGGACGCAGGCGTGCAAAACGTCTCACTGTCTCATCCGAATATGAATAGCCCTGTGGATTGGAATACTTGGGAACACACCAGATTCCCTTAATGGAATCATCATTGGCGACCAGTCTTTCTACCTCGTCCATGTCAGGACCTGTGGGTGTCATCTCCACAGGAATCATCTCGATTCCAAAATACTCAGTGATAGCAAAGTGCCTGTCATAACCGGGAACCGGACAGAGGAACTTTACCTTATCCAGCTTGCACCAGGGAGTATTGCCCATGATCCCATGTGTAAATGCCCTGGAAACCGTATCATACATAACGTTGAGCGAGGAATTGCCATAGATGATGATGTTCTCAGGCTTGTTCTCCATCATGGCGCCTATCAGCACCTTGGCCTCATGTATACCATCAAGTACACCGTAATTACGGCAATCTGTTCCATCCTCACATGACAGATCCGCTTCTGAATTAAGCGCATCCATCATACCCATTGATATATCCAGCTGTTCCCTGCAGGGCTTTCCTCTGGACATATTGAGGTTTAGTTCCATTTCCTGAAACCTTTTATACTCTGCCTTGAGCATTGTGATCTCCTGCTCAAGCTCCTGTTTATTCATCTCGACGTATTTCTTTTGCTGCGTAGCTTCCTGTGACATGTCATCCCCCTCCTGATCAATGATATCAGTGCCTGCTCTCGCTCACTCATCTATCATTTTTCAACTGTTTTTTCATATTAATATATACCAGCAACCGGTTTTCTTCAAGAAAAATTACCTTCCGGACTGATGCAATTTGGCTGCCTGGCGATGCAGGACAGCCGGATTGCAGTTTTGCCTTCCCCTGTTTAAAAATAATACTGCAGCGCAGCTTATAGTCCAAGCAGTTCTTTCTTTTTGGTATCGAACTCCTCCTGAGTGAGTGCACCCATGTCCAGAAGCTCTTTTAACTGTTTCACCTGCTCTATTGCATTTGTGTTTATAGAGCGGGTCTGTTCTTCCGGCTGCTCAAAGGACTGCGCAACACGTGTCCCGTTTTTATACTCCTTGAAGCACTGATACATATCGTTGGCACAAACATATGCCTTCTCAACATCCGTCTCAGTATCAAGCCATCCGGGCATCATATCAATGCGAATTTTCTCAGCCCAAAAAGGATTGGGGCCGAAGACAATTTCAAAATACATTCCGGTTATTTTACTGCCGCGTGGACAATGCGGTATTTCCGGAAAACGGCTGCGAAAATCATCAGAAAAAAGGAACGTCAAAAGGCCCGTCAGACTCGAATCATTTTTCCTCTCTTCTTCGTTGAGCGCCCTTGTGGAAAGATCAACAAAAAAGTTCTGCACATCATCAAAACTGAATATGTCAGGGTTGGCATCTTTTAGAATGGCAAATTCTCCGGTCTCATCGTTTACAGCCATCATCCGGTGGCTTGAGTCAAGATCGAACTCTCTTGTTATCACAAAATTATTTTGAAACCGGTCATCATTGGATTCCTTTAGCGTTATCAGCCCTCTGGCATCATCAACACTCATATTTCCAAAGCCCGTAGTATTTGAAGACATTCTCCCCCGGCAGCTGCCGCAGATAAAAGAGCCATCCGAAAGCTTATACCTTGTGATAAGCCCGGCCTTGCCTCCGCATAATACGCATTCTTTCTTGTCAAAAAGTCCCATTTTGCACCTCCTGTACTGCTCCTAAGCGATGTCTTCTGCTGAGGATTCAGGTAACTGACCCTTTGGTAAAAAAACCTGACATCAGTTTCCCTTAGGATGATATATAGTTGTCGCAACCTGCTTTAAGCTACAGGTCTCAGTTATTCCATTTTACCACGAAAGTACTTCTATGATAAACAGATGTATCATATTACAGTTTTACACGACACTCATACAATTATCGTTCAGGAATTTTTGCAGATATCTTTAACGATTTCAAATATTCTTTCTGCTCGTCAGTGATCCTCCTGCTCTCCACACTTTTCTGAATGGCTTTATTATGTGTCCAATAATCAAGCCGCTTCTGCTCTATAAATGGCAGAATGCTCTCATACTGCTTGGCAAGCGCAGTTGCAAAATACCAGGCGATCATCATATTTACGTAATACTCTTCCGACTTTATCTTCGCAACCATTTCAGGATACTCAGTATCATAGTCAGCATCCAGAAAATGCTCCATCAGCATGCCTACACCAAATCTCACCGTATAGGTCTTATCAGATTTTATCCATTCTTTTATGTGCGTCAAAAGTTCTTCCCTGTGCTTCTTAAATACCTTTGGAGACATCTGATCGCAGGTTGCCCAGTTATTAACATAAGGAAGGAATATTTCAAGTTCATCCATACATTCATTAAAATCTTTTAACCCTGATATGATGAAAGCATGCAGCTGATTCTCATCAAAATATTTATGAGGCAATTCCTCCAAAAACTCCTTATAATCTCCGGATTTCAATATCTCTTTTGCTAAAGCTTTAAGCTCCGGGGTCCTTACGCCGATCACCGACTCCGGTTCTATTGTAGGAATTATCTTTATCTGCATATCACGATATTTCAGGTCCTGAAGGTCATACAGTTTTCTTTGCAGATCAGTTTTATTCATCATGTGTCGCTTTCCTTCTTAGTGCTGCTTATCTTTCCAAAAGATTTATCCTGTAATGTTGAAGTCAAAAGTCACCTGGTATATCCATGGATGTGCATATTGTACAATCACTTCGTGCACGCTCTCGCTCCTGCTCGCTGGTAGCGGTACTAAGAGGCCAAAGTACGGCCTCTAAGTACCGACCGCTCACAAGGGCCTCTCAGTTGCTTGTGCAATATGCACAGCCGGAGCTGACCGGGCGAGCTTTTGTCGGCCGGCTCATGTTATAATGCTCGATACCACTAATCGTCAGCAGTTCCCCGGATAAACATATTTCAGGTTCTTCTTTGCAACCTCAACGAGTCTGTATACCTTTCCAACATCAGTCGCATTTCTGTCCATCATATGAAATCTCGGGAAAAATCTTGAAATATGAAGCGGAACCTCTCTTCCTATGAGATTACCCTTAGCATCTCTAAGTTCTGCAACCCATGCAGACAATTCATCCATCTCTTTTTCCGAATCATTTTCTCCCGGAATGATGAGACAGGTAACCTCTACATGACAGTGCTTTACCGCCTCTTTTATAAAATCCATCACCATTTTGCGGTTACCCTTGAGTTTATTTTCATAAAAAGAATCCGTGAACCCCTTCAGATCAATGTTCATGGCATCGATGTAGGGCGATATCTCAGAGAGTACTTCAAGGCTCGCCATCCCGTTGGATACAAGAACATTTTTAAGTCCCGCTTCATGCACCAGCTTTGAGCAGTCCCTTACATATTCATATCCAACAAGAGGCTCGTTATAAGTATATGCCACACCTATATTGCCTTCATCCCGATAGTAAAGCGCGATATCCACCAGCTCCTTCGGTGAAATATATCTGGATCCTCTTCCATATTCCATCGCCTCGTCAGACCAGGATATCTCGTAGTTCTGACAGAATGGACACCTCAAATTGCATCCGTAGCTTCCGACAGAAATGATCCTGCTTCCGGGCATGAACCTTGCAAGAGGTTTCTTCTCAATAGGGTCAAGCGCAATACCGGTAACTCTTCCGTAATTGTCCGGAACAACCTTCCCGTCTCTGCAGCTCCTCACTCCACAAAAGCCGCTCTTTCCCTCCGATATATCACACTGCCTGTAGCAGACATTACACTTTGGCATACCTGATCTCCTATGATTTAGATGAACTTACCGCTCTCACGCGCCTCTCAGCTGCTTGCACAATACTCACAGCCGGAGCTGTCCAGCCGGACATTTGTCGATTGGCTCTTACTATGATGTTTAGGCCCAAAAAATTTTTCGAACAATGTATAGATTCCTGTTTTTCTTCAGAAAAAAAATAATCTATAATATGAGTTGCGGTCAAAAGTCATTATATTTTTGTAACATTCAAAACCGGCTAATTAAAAGGAAGGCAAACATGCCACAGCGTTTATCAACATATCTCCAAAATACATATGGCAAGAAGATTTATCGTCTTTCTCTGTCATCGGGGTGCAGCTGCCCGAACAGGGATGGGCATATCGTACTGCCTGATGGAAGGACTCTTACACAGGGCTGCAGTTTCTGCTCTGAGGGCGGCTCCGGTGAATTTGCGTCAGGCTTTACAGATATAGACACCCAGATAGACCTTGCCAAAAAAATCATAGCAAAAAAGACCAATGCCAGAAGCTTCATTGCATATTTCCAGTCCTATACAAACACCTATGGCAATGTCTCAAGACTAAGCTCTCTCTACAGGCAGGTCGCGGACCGCAGCGACATTGAAATCCTTTCCATCGGTACAAGACCTGACTGTCTGGACCCTGACATAATGGAAATGTTAAAAGACCTCAATGCCGTCAAGCCTGTGTGGATTGAGCTTGGACTTCAGACTGTTCATGAGAAAACCGCGGCAAGGATTGATCGGGGTTATATGCTTGAAACCTTTGAAGCTTCCTACTTGCGTCTCAAAGAAGCCGGTTTGTCGGTCATCGTACATGTTATCTTTGGTCTCCCCGGCGAATCAAAGGAAGATATGCTCGATACTGTCAGATATCTTTCTGCTCTGGCTCCTGAACTTGACGGGATCAAGATCCAGAACCTTCAGATACTGAAAGGAACCAGGATCTGCGATGAGTACCTGAAATCCCCAGGCAGAAAGCCGGAAGCACGAACTGGAGGCAACAGCACGGAAAATCCTGACTTTTATATCATGAGTATGGAAGAGTACACAGACCTTGTTGCAGAGGCACTGGCTCTTTTGCCAAAGAACACTGTTGTTCACCGCATGACAGGTGACGGACCCAGATGGCTTCTTGTGGAGCCCTTATGGAGCCTCGACAAAAAGAAAGTCCTCAATATGTTAAACCAAAAAACAAAAAACTTCTGGCTGCCATAACCTCCGAACAGCCCTGCTGCCTCCGGGTTCAAACCACATTTTTATCTTCCCCTTCCCTTCATCACTTCACAGACCTGTTCCCGGCAAGAACCTCCCGATAGTCTTCGAGATTCTTTCTGAGAAGCGCAGGTATATTGAGCTCATATGGGCACTTAGTGACACAAAGCTCGCAGCCGATGCAGTTATCGATCTTTTCCATCTCCTGCTGCCAGTAATCAGTGAGCCAGGAATCACTTGGCGCGCGACGCAGCATCAGTGACATGCGGTTGCACTGATTGATCTGGATACCCACTGTACAAGGCATGCAGTAGCCACAGCCTCGGCAGAAATCACCCATGAGCTCAGTTCTCTCTTTTTCGATAAAGGCCTGAATCTCCTGTGTCATTTGCGGCATATCCTCCATAAATGAGAGCCATTCCAAAAGCTCGGATTCCTTCTGGATTCCCCAGATGGGAACAGCTCCGTCAAACTGCGAAGCAAAAGCCATCGCTGCCTTTGAATCCGTTATCAGGCCTCCGGCCAGTCCCTTCATGAAAATAAATCCCACATTGTTCTTATTTGCAAGATGTATCAGTTCCTGCTCCTTATCCGATGCAAGATAGCTTATCGGGTACTGAACCGTCTCATAGAGACCGGATTCTATCAGCTCCCTGGCAACACCAAGCTTGTGGGCTGTGCCTCCGATATGCCTGATCTTTCCCTGCCTCTTAGCCTCCTCCATGCACTCATACATGCCTGTTCCATCACCACTCTTCCAGCACTGCCCCATCAGATGAAACTGATAAACATCAATATAGGAAGTCCTCAGCGCCTTCAGTGAAGTCTCAAGATCTTTCCAAAAGCCTTCAGGTGACTTTGCCGCTGTCTTTGTTGTAATGATGATGTCTTCCCTCTTTACATAACCGTCCCCAAAGGCAGCTCCAAGCTTCTCCTCGCTGTCGCTGTAGGCTCTTGCAGTGTCAAAAAATCTCATGCCGCCATCATAGGCTTTTCTCAGTATCTTAACTGCTTCATCCATAGATACTCTCTGCACCGGGAGAGCCCCAAACCCGTTCTGAGGTACCACAATTCCGGTTCTTCCTAAAGTTACTGTCTTCATATTCTCTGCTTCCTTTCTGTATTGTTATTAGCAGCACGGTAAAAAACCGCAGGCTTAGTGTGCCGCCCCTATCATTTCTCTACATATTTGCACCATCCTGCCGTCATATGCCGCGTTGTCATAATCGTCAATGCAGGCTTTGTCCTATAGCTCTTTATACACATGACTCCTCATTTCAAAAGAGGAGCCTCCAGCACAATCGATGAATCATCTACCTCAAACGAGTACTTCCTGCCAAACAGCTTGGGCGATGAAACATAGATATTCTCATAGTTGTACAGATCCTGTGCCATCAGGACAACCTTTAGTTCATGCCCCGGCTGAACCTCATAATACATGGGATTAAAGAAAAGGGTATAGTCATAGTACTTACCAAATTCAAATTCCTCATCCTTTGTGTACTCACTCATATCATCTCCCTTGCCGGGATTACAAAGATCCATATTGCCAATACTCAAAACCTTGATATCAGTAAGTGACTGGACAAATTCACAGACACATTCATCCTCATGCCCCTGCCCTATCTCAAATGTATCAACATTTCTGACAGGGACGGCATCATCTATCTGTTTGACCGGCAGATATGCGGGATAATACTCACCCTCACTTACTGTATCAACAAGATAGGCCGATACCATGAGGTTATCCATCAAATAATCATCTCCAAAAAACTCTAGTGATGTATCCGCCTGTGCATCGTACCATCTGACATCCTTGTCCGCCTGCAGTCTTAGCTTTATTCTTGGAACCCCGAAGATCACATCCCCGGGCTTAAATCCGGTATCAATTATGATCCGCTCACCGGGTACAAGTCCGTTTATGTAATCATCCATACTTAATTCGCCAAGCTCATCATACTTCAAAAGAAAACTGTCGTAGTCCTGATTGCAGACAACAGCAGGTTTATCCTCACATTCTGTTTCTTCTTGTGTAAAGCGTTCTGCCCCGAAGCTGTCAAATTCAAGAAATGAACCATCTGTATTACTCTGAACCGTTACTTCAGACATATCTTCAATACCATTGTCCATGTCGTAGAGATAGTGACAAAGCCACCTGTTCATGAGATCCTCAAATATTTCTCCCTTTATCCTGTGTCCGTAGAGACCGGTGTGCGCTCCCTGGTGAAGAATAAGTTTGACCTCCCGGCCGGCTTTCCTGAAGGAACTATACATATTCACTGCGTTCCTTGTCCTGACATTGAAATCGTTGAGTCCCTGGACAATAAGTGCTGAGCACCTTATATTCTCATAATACCTGGTATAATCCATGGATTTCCAGATTTCGGCATAATCTCCATGGGCTTTGATCTCGTCATCCCTGATCTGCTTAAGAAGTGCACCATAGTTTTCATCACCTACTACCCAGGATGCATCCCCAAATGCTGCTCCGGAATTGTTGAACGCCAGCTCCTGCGTATAGTCTCCTTCACTCCTTAACGAAACACCCTGTGAGTTGGTATAGTCATACCAGCTTGCAATGCCCGAAAACGGAATAATGGTCTTGAGACCTTTTACGCCGGTAGTTGCCACAGCAAACGGGATCGATCCTCCATATGATATTCCGGTCATTGCAACATTGCCATTACTAAAGTCAGCCTTTATCTGAATCATACTGTCAAAATCAGTATAAGCAATCCTGTCCCCGGCAAGCCATTCCACTACACACTTATGACAATCCGTCTCAAGATCCATCCCGCACAGTTCATAGCCCTCGGAGCCATATGTGCCGATCCCGCAGGATGTCACTACTGCAAAGCCTCTTGTGAGGAAATAGTCATATAATGTGTCACCGAGATCAACCACTTCGCCCGGGGTAGCATAATACCAGTCTGAATAGTCGGATTTCAGTGCCACGCCCGTTGTATTAAGCTCTCCCCGAGGCTGTCTCTTTTCACCGGCTTCATAGAGCTTATCGTAGTCGAAGCTTTCGGGTGTGAACCTGTAGACCTTGTCTATTTCCATTCCGTCTGTTGTACCCGCAGTATAGGGAATAGGATCATAAATAACTCCTGCCTTGTACTTTCCGGAAGCAGCCCCCTTAGGCACCTGGCAAAAAACCTTTACCAGATCTGCCATCCCATCTGCGTCCGTGTCATGGTCGGTCTCAACATAGACGCAGAACCTCAGGATATCACTGTCTTCATTTGCAACAGTATCATCAGAGAAAACGAGCATTGGCTGTGCCATGCCTCTTTCAAACACAGGTCTGCCGTCATAGCTCTTCTTCAGATTTACAAATACACCATCCTTGCCAGTTTGTTCCTCACCCGTATCTGACACTGCATCCAAGAGCTGCTCACTGACAAAAACTCTCGACAATTCAGCATAATCAGGATTTGAAACCGCCCCAAGCAGCACCCCCATTATCAGAAGTACTGTCATAAATGCTCCCTGTGCTCTCTTCATCAGGTTCCCCTTTCAAAAATATGTCCCTATAATCCATTAAGGAACTGTGCAGAAAAAACAATTCCACACAGTTCCCCCTCTAAACCTGTAGCAAAACAAATTTTTATGACACCGGCAAAAGCCTGTAGTATACCACTGCATGAACACATTGCAAAGTTGCTTCGACGATGCTCTCACTCCGCCGGTATTGCAAAGTCGCTTCTGTGATACTTTTACTCCGTTGGTCTCTCACCCCCTGGCCCGAATTACCACGGATCAATATTACTGGTTCCGTTTCCGCTACCTTCGACGTCTCCTTCACCATCGCCGCCAGCGTTATCGGACCACTTCTCAATCTGCTCCTGCTGCCCCTTCCTGTCCTCAAGAGCATCCTTTTTCTTCTCCTCCAGCTCGCCCTGTACTCTCTTCTCCCTCTCAGACGGCTTGCTTTCACTTCCCGACGAGCCGCTGCTGTCACTATTGTCACTCTGCTGCTCCTGATTGTTGCTGCTTTGGCTTGAATCAGGATTTTCGAGCTGCTCGATCAGCTTGTCAATATCCTCCTTCAGCTGCTGGGCATCTGCATTGTGGCCTTCATGCCCCTCCGGGGAAGCACAGCCGTTTTCCGTGAGCACATCCCTTGCCTTGTACAGCACGAAGAGCGCAGTGTCAATCTTTTCCTGAGAATTAAGCCCATAAAAATCAATGGTTTTAAGCATTGCCAGCGCCAGGTTGATCCTTATCTGGCAATCCTTTGGTTCTGCAGGGTGCTGCAAAAGCGCCTGATTGTAATAGCCTATGGCTGAATTGTAATCTCCCATTCTGTAATAGGCATTCCCCAGATTATAATAGGGTACATAGCCCTCAGGGATATTAATGGTCAGAAGGCCTTCCTCCTGCTTTGTGTTGTACTGTCCCCTGTTGTAAGCCTCAACATAATTGTGATTTGAGATGATCCTGAATACAATAAAGATTCCGACAGCCAGCAGTATGAGACCGCAGGCGGCCCAGAAATAATATCTAAGAGGTATCTTCTTCATGCTCTATAACCTCCCGTTTTTGAGGAAAACAAATATCTCCATAAACAGCAGAATCGCCAGAGGTATTGCCAGATAGTAGTAGACATCCGATTCGATCTCGGCTCCGTTTCCGCTTTCTATAACAGTCTTACTGCTCTCCTTTATTATGTCAACAAGCCCCTGAAGCGCCGCATTTCCGCCATTGAGATACAGATAATCCACTCCCAGCTCCCTGGCCATCTTCTTAAGGTTTTCCTCATCAATCTTTGATACCGCATCCTGAAATCTGTTATAGTCGTAGACATACCCGTAGCCGTAGCTGTTCTTCATCTTACCGCCCGTGGTGGTTCCATATCCAAGAACCGCGCCTGCATCGACATACTGGCCAAGATCGGAAAAGTCCTTCAGCTCCCTGTCACCTGTTACTTCGCCATCGCCAAGGAAAAAGACAATGGTCTTTCTATTCTCCTTTTTGGCGGAGGAAAGAAGCAGAGCCTCTATATCCTGATAAGCAATGGAAGGGTCACTTCCTCTTGCGTAATAGCTGTCAGGCGGTTCCTCTGTATCGAGCAGATCCCTGATATACTGCATATCCTGGGTAAACGGAGAAAGCACATGTGCAGAGTCATCAAATGTCACAAGTCCGAAGTTACTCCCCGCCAGCTCACTTAAGATGTAGTTCACATCATTTTTTGCCCCATCCATTCTCGGCTTTCTTCCATTGTAATCAAGGGCCCTCATACTTATCGTGTTGTCCAGAATAAACAGCACGTCCAGATTCTTTGTGGCAAACTCGTACTTGGTTTCCACCATTACAGGCCTTATCCCGATGATCAACACAAGCACATATATTGCAGTTACCCTCACCAGGGAAAAGATCTTTTCATGCGTCTTTGTTTTGTTTTTTATTATCAGGTATGCTGACACCAAAAAGAAAGCAATAAATATGAGCAGCATTATCCCGATTGGAAAAATAGGCTTTGTTCTCATTTCTGTAATACCAATCCAGCCGCGCACCCAAATGCAAGGCTTATGACAAGGAAAATAAAAGGAATCTGCGGCAGGTCAACAGTCTGCCTGGTCATTACGACCTTTATGAGCATGGCCTCCTGCTTCTGAATATCCTGCACTATCTCTGAAACAGTCTGGCTCTTAGTCCTTACGTAAAATTTGCCTCCGGTCTTTTCAACTGCTGACTTAAATCCGTTCAGACAGGAAGCATAGTCGTAATTCTCAGGATCGTAAAATGCCTCCTCCGAAGGAAATATGCCAAAAAGAGTAACCTTGTTCTTTTTGCAGTACTCAGCAGCCTCATTTAACCCAAGGACCTCTCCCTGAAGTGCATTCAGCTCATTGTCGGTACTCATTATTATGACCCTTGTCCTCTCCGAATCATTCAGGTACGGAAAAGAATAAAGTGCCGTTCCAAGTCCCTCGCCGATAAGCGAAGAGCCTCTGTACCAGTTGTCGTAAAGCGTGCCCGCTTCAAAGTAATCAAGCTTGTCCTGCAGCTCCTGGTATCTGGCAGCCTCACTGTCCGGAACGAAACGCAGATCGTCGTAAACCAGGTAATAATTTTCAAAGTATTCCTTCTGCAGCTCAAAGTATTCGTGCAGCTCATCAAGTCTGTCTATAATGTAGTCGTAATCGTCCGTCAGCGGAACATAGGTAACTGTGGAGGTATTGAAAATGCTTATACCAAATCTGTCCCCCTCAAGTCCTGCTACTACTCCTTTGAGATACTCCGTAAGCTCTGAATTGAGTTCATATAATGAATAGGAGACATCCATGCACAGGATTATATCCCTCTTCTTTACCCCGCTCACCACATCATCTGTCTTGTATGGACGTGCAGCAAGAAAAAAAGCCGACACAATACCACCGGATAAACAGGTTATCATAACTGCTGCCAGTGCAATATATCTCTTGGCCAAAGATCTGTACAGCTTTGAACTCCTTATCCTGGAAGTATTGGCAGCTCTTGTGCCATCTGTAAATATACTCTTATTTCTTCTGTGTAATAAAAAGACCACAATCAGCGCCAGCGCCGTGACGCAAAGTCCTGCGATCAGAAGTTCCGGATACATCAGCTCCATGACTTTATCACTCCCATTGCAGTGTTACATGATGACAAAAGATCCTTGTCTTTGCCCCTCTCATCCTCAGCAAACTCAGGAACATAATACTCCTCCATCAGTTTGTCGAGTTTCAATATCCCCATCCTCTTTACCTCGGCTGCTGTCAGCGTCTCAACATTTATGCCGGTTGCCTCGTGGACAAAGCTTCGGATGATGGCACTAAGCTGCTGATAGCCCTCTCTCTTGTCAAACACACCTGCCTGATACTCATTTAAAAGCCTCTGGATCCTGCCAATATACTGATTTTTCATCCCGGCAAGAACCTGAGGAGACATGTGCACCTTGATATAAGGTGAAATTTTCCTGATATGATTATCTAAAAGCTTATATACCTTGCGCCCAATGTATAATAAAAGAACCAATGCCCCTATCAGAAACACAGCTGCTATTGGCGCAACCCACCAGCTGTATTCAAAGGCATTCTGCAGTTTAACCGTAGTAACCATTTCTGTACCTCTCAAGAAGGGCTATGGTGCTGTCAATTATCTCCTCTTCGCCGGATACAACGGACAATGATGCCTTGTTTCTTTTGCACATCTCTGAGGTCCTCTGAAGTATCTCGTCCCTCTGTCTTACTTCCTCCTCATGGAGCCTCTTTGAGTGTGAGAGGAAAAACCTCTCGTACTTGTTCATCTCACTGTCAAAAACACTGTCGCCGGTCAGAAAGGCATCATCCACGTCGATGATAAGAAGATCTTGGCTTGATGTTACACTCCTGATGAGGCCCTCGGGTAGCCTGGCCAGCCCCTCGATATCGGTTATGAGAAAGATTATCATCCTCTTGTGCACAGTATTTAAAACTTCACGAAGTGTATCCTCAAGTGTCATTGCAGCATTCGTGCATACATACTTTTCATAATCATACAGCAGCTTTTCCAGATGATCCGTGCCTGATTTGAAATAGCTCACCCTTGCGCCGTAGTCACCTGCATAGGCCATGGCATAGTCTGCGCCATTCCTTCCGACTATATATGAAAGAGTGCCAAATGACATCAGCATCAGTTCCTTCTTGGATTCGCCCTTTGAGGTATCCCCCAGAAACTTTTCACCTCTGTCACAGATGAACATGACATTATGCCTTCTGTCAGTCATATATCTGCGCACCAGAATAGACCCCATTCGTGATGACGACTTCCAGTCTATGTCATGTACATCATCACCGTAGGTGTATTCCTTAAGGTCGTCGAATTCCATACTCCGTCCTCTGTGGATGGAGTGGAAGTCTCCGTCAAGTATGTTGGATGTCTTTCTCTTTGTATAAAGAGCTACTGCCCGTCTTATCCTGGCCAGATAATCGTAATCTATCTTCATTATGGTGCCTTCACGGAATTAACGATTCCGTCAATAACTGCTTCCACGGGAACATTATCCGCAACAGCGGAGTAGTTCAGACCGATCCTGTGACGCAGTACCTGGTGGCTCACCTGCTTCACATCCTCAGGAGTTACGTATGTCCTTCCCTGTATCAGAGCTGTTGCCTTGGCCATCTTAAGGAAGGCAATGGATGCACGCGGGCTCGCTCCTATCCTTACATACCTTCCAAGCTCAAGTCCCTGGATCTGGGCTGCTCTTCTGCTTGCCACTACAATACCCGAGATGTACCACTTGATAGCATCATCAACGTAAACCTTCTCTGCAATATCCTGCACCCTGTCCACGTCCTTTATGCCAAGAACCGGGGGATCCACCTTTGATATCGCACCTGTCTCAATTCGTGAAAGTATTTCTACCTCCTCACCCGCAGACGGGTAAGTGATCACTTCCTTGATAAGAAATCTGTCCGTCTGAGCCTCTGAGAGCGGGTATGTTCCCTCCTGCTCAATGGGGTTCTGGGTAGCAATTACTATGAATATGTCCTCCGGCATGTGGTAGCTCTTTCCGCCGATGGTCACCTGCTTCTCCTGCATTGCTTCAAGCATTGCACTCTGAGTCTTTGCACTTGATCTGTTGACCTCGTCCAGCAGAACAAAGTTTGCAAACACAGGTCCAAGGATGTTCTCAAACTTCCCTGTTGCCTGATTGTATATCTGTGTTCCGATGATATCTCCAGGAAGAAGATCCGGTGTGCACTGGATTCTGGCAAATTTACCATCCACCGCATCTGAAATTGCTTTGGCAGCTGTAGTCTTGGCAAGACCGGGAACAGATTCTATCAGGATATGACCATCTGCAATGATCGATCCGATGAGTGAAAACTTCAGCATCTGCTGGCCTACCACCTTGGCATCAAAATATGCCGAAAGCTTTCCAATAACCTCCTGCGAGTAGTTAAACTCCTCCTCGCTTATATTGTTAACTGCTGCGTTGTTTTGCATCTTTTTCTTTCCTTTTATTATCACTTTATGATCGTTGCTATGTTTTTCATGATACCGGCGGCCACCTCGGGTTTGTTCATTGAGTAGACGTGGATGTGGGTTACGCCGTTGGAGATCAGGTCTATGATCTGGTCACAGGCATAAATTATGCCTGCTTCCTTTAGTTTCTCGGGATCATCCGCGAAACGGTCTACCATGACCTTCATCTTCTGAGGAACAGTGGAGCCTGAAAGTGCAACGCTCCTTGCCACCTGCTTTTTGTTGGTGATCGGCATTATTCCGGGAAGAACAGGAACCTCGATTCCCATCTCTCTTATCCTGTATAAAAAGGCATATAAAATTGAGTTGTCAAAAAACATCTGTGTTGTGAGAAAATCACAGCCTGCATCCACCTTTTCTTTGAGATGCACAAGATCCTCAGACTGTCTCTCACACTCCACATGCCCCTCGGGGTAACAGGCTCCGCCTATGCAGAAGCTGTCATCCATGGACTTTATCTCATAGATGAGTTCTGTGGCATGATCATAATCAAAGCAGACACGCCCCTCCTTCGGAATGTCTCCGCGAAGAGCCATGATATTTTCAATGCCCATATCCCTGTACTGTCTGATCATTGTCTTCACAGTATCCTTTGTGGAAGATGCACATGTGAGGTGGGCTATGACGTTTACACCGTATTTATCCTGGAGTCCTGCCGCAATCTTGGCCGTATTCCTGCTGGTTCCGCCGCCCGCTCCATAAGTGACACTCATAAAGTCCGGGCCAAGGGCAGCAATCTCAGCTGCTGCCTTTTCAACCTCCTCATACGCGATATCGGTCTTTGGCGGAAAAACTTCAAACGAGAGCGTCACCTCTTTTTTCCTGAAAAGGTCACTGATTTTCATATATTCTCCTCCTGGATCATCCCCTGTCTGAAGGGTTAAACATTTATCTCTGCCTTAACACCGAGATCTTCCTTGTTTTCTTCAAGTATGGGCTTTATCACTTCACTTATGAACTTCTCAACCTGATGTGCACTGCATCCGACATACTTCGCAGGGTCCATCGACTTCTTCAGCTCATCAAGGCTCAGATGAAATGCCGGGTCAGCAGCGATGAGCTCAAGCAGGTTGTTGTCACCTCCGTTTACCTTGACGTTCTTTCCTGCCTCCATGGACAGCTCACGGATTCTCTCGTGGAGCTCCTGTCTGTCTCCGCCTGCCTTTACAGCATCCATCATGATGTTCTCAGTCGCCATGAAGGGAAGCTCGGCCATCATGTGCTTCTCAATAACCTTTGGATATACCACAAGCCCGTCCACAACGTTGAGGCAAAGATCAAGTACGCCGTCCGTTGCAAGAAATCCCTCCGGGATTGAAAGCCTCTTGTTTGCCGAATCATCCAGCGTTCTTTCAAACCACTGTGAGACTTCTGTAATGGCAGGATTGAGCATATCTACGATAACATATCTCGAAAGTGAGCATATTCTCTCGCTTCTCATTGGATTTCTCTTGTAGGCCATGGCAGAAGAACCGATCTGGCTCTTCTCAAAGGGCTCCTCCACCTCCTTGAGATGCTGAAGAAGCCGAATGTCCTGTGCCATCTTTGTGGCTGATGAACAGATACCTGCAAGGACATTGATCACCTTCATATCAATCTTGCGGCTATACGTCTGACCTGACACCGCCATGCAGCCCTTAAATCCCATCTTTTGGGCAAGCATCGGATCAAGTCTGTCTACCTTTGACAGGTCCCCGTCGAAGAGCTCAAGAAAGGATGCCTGTGTCCCTGTGGTCCCCTTTGAACCAAGAAGCTTCATATTATCA
>JAILJR010000100.1 GCA_024694565.1 Butyrivibrio sp.
TCCCCTCAATGTTTGAATTATTCAATAATTTCATATGTCTTTTATTATACAGGACAATCCCTTCATGTGAAGCCATTATCCATCAGTTACAATAATGTTATCCATAGCAATTCCATCACGCACCAAATATCAGAAATGACATTGCAGGGCGTTTATAATTTCTTTAGAAAAAAACTTGTTGACAATTTGTTCTAGTTGTTCTATAACATACTTGTAACAAGTAATTAGCAGCCGATACATGAGAGTGCTAATAAAAAGGATAAAACACTACAACAAACAAAATATAAATAGAAAAGGAGTGATAATTATGTTGATGCCTATGCTTTGGAGTAACAATGATATTTTTGATGAGATGGATAATTTCTTTAACGATGGATTCTTTGGCGGAAGTGGCCTGATGCCAAGAGAAGCTAAACCTTTCGATTCAACATCCGGACTTATGAGAACAGACGTTATCGAGAAAGACAACTGCTATCAGCTTGAAGCTGAGCTTCCCGGATTCAACAAGGAAGACATCAAGATTGATCTCAAAAATGATACCTTGACCATCAGCGCTTCCCACAATGAGAACAAGGATGAGAAGGACGAGAACGGCAAGTACATCCGCCGCGAGAGAAGAAGCTCTTCATATCAGAGATCATTCCACGTAG
Organism: Butyrivibrio sp.; assembly: GCA_024694565.1. Classification (GTDB taxonomy): domain Bacteria; phylum Bacillota; class Clostridia; order Lachnospirales; family Lachnospiraceae; genus Butyrivibrio. The sequence goes on from JAILJR010000100.1 coordinate 651, forward strand.
AAGGCCTGAAGCCTGAAGATATCATCGCTCAGTACAGGAACGGTGTTCTTACAGTTAATCTTCCTAAGAAGGAAGCAATCCCTGAGAAGGAAGAAGCTATCCAGATCGAAGTTAAGGATTGATCGCAGTGACCTAAACATAAACATAAGAAAGGCTGTCATACTAAGAACTAGTGTGACAGCCTTTTTCATGTCATTAAAGGGAAATATGCTGTGGCAGACCACCTACAAACATCGGTGTCAGTTCTGCCTGAATAAGAGGATATGCGTAATCAATAAACTCCTGCTTCATCTGAGTGTGGTCCTCGCTGATCCATTCAAGCGGAACCTTTTTCTCGAGGTTTGCAATCTCTGAAATAGGATGAAGTTCTGTGGTGCACTGGTATGGTGCGTTGGAAATTCGCTTTAGTGCCACCATTTCGCCGGTACAGCCTTCGAAAGCGGCCTTCACTGCTGCTCCTCCTACCTGATATGCCTCGGTGATATCTGTTCTGCTGGTAAGGTGACCAGCGCATCTTTGAAGTGTGGACAACTCTATGCAGCGGGTCTTGGTATCAAGCTGCTTGGCAATAGTGTTTGCCAGGAATCGCGCTGTACCCGTCAGGCTCTTGTGTCCGAAAGCATCAACAGCATGAACGTCATCTGAAAGCTCGCAAACATAGCGTCCGTCTTCAAGCTTAACACCTTCTGAAACTGCGATCACGATGCTGCTCTTTTTCTCCTGCATCTTTCTGACCTTTTCAACAAATCTCTCCACATTAAAGGGAACTTCGGGAAGGCAGATCATATCAACGCCCTCACAGTCCCAGCCCTTGGCAAGGGCAGCAGCGGCTGTGAGCCATCCGGCATTTCTTCCCATTATTTCAACTACAGTCACATACTTAGTGCCGTAAACTGTAGCATCTCTGATGATCTCTTTCATCACAACTCCTATATACTTGGCCGCGGAACCATAGCCGGGAGTATGGTCGGTTACTGTAAGGTCGTTATCAATAGTTTTGGGAACGCCAATGAAGCGTATATCACTTCCCTTTCCTGCGCCGTAAGCAGCAAGTTTGTTGATGGTATCCATGCTGTCATTACCACCTATGTAAAAGAAATATCCAATATTCATGGAATCGAGCTTAGCGAAAATTTTCTCATAAAGCTCTTTTGCCCCATCATCATTAATATCGGGAAGCTTGTACCTGCAGCTGCCAAGATAACTTGATGGAGTGCGCTTCAAAAGCTCTATATCTATCGGCTTTGTGAAGATCTCCACCAGGTCAACATATCTATCTTCCAGAAATCCCTGTATGCCGTTGCACATGCCGTAAACATGCTCAGATCCGCGACTCTTTGCCGCCTCAAAAACTCCTGCAAGACTGGAATTGATGACTGACGTCGGTCCGCCGGACTGTCCGACTATTGTATTCTTCATTACCCGTCCCTCCATTTGATTGTTCACTTGATATATAGTTAATTGCTTTATAATAAAATGATAACGTTAAATATATTCTCATGTAAGTGCTTACATTTAAATAAAAATGGTGTTTTTTGAACTATTTGTATTCTCAGCCCAAAGCGGTCCGGATTTCAAAAAACATCAAAAAAGCTGCCACACCATATCGGTGCGACAGCTCTTTTCTATTATCTATTCATATCAAATTAGTAGTTCTGAGCCTTCTTCATGAAGTAAGCCTGAGGGTGATTGCATACAGGGCAAACCTCCGGAGCCTTAGGGCCAACTACGATATGTCCGCAGTTTGAGCACTCCCAGATTGTATCGCCGTCAGCAGAGAATACGATTCCGTCCTCGATATTCTTAAGGAGCTTTCTGTATCTCTCCTCATGCTCTTTCTCAATAGCTGCTACCTGCTCGAAGAGATCAGCGATGTCATCAAATCCCTCTTCTCTTGCCTTCTTGGCAAATGAAGGATACATTTCTTTCCACTCGTAAGCCTCTCCGTCAGCTGCTACATTGAGGTTATCAACAGTTGTGCCGATTCCGGAAAGGATCTTGTACCAAAGCTTAGCATGCTCCTTCTCATTAGCTGCTGTAGCCTCGAAGATCTGTCCGATCTGTACATAGCCGTCCTTCTTAGCCTTTGAAGCAAAGTAAGTATACTTGTTGCGAGCCTCAGATTCCCCCGCAAAAGCTGCCATCAAATTCTTCTCGGTCTCAGTTCCCTTAAGTTCATTAGTTCTTGTCTCAAGATTAGCCATAAAATCCCCTTTCTATGCGAGAAACGCATCTATGTTGTCATAGAATAATTCTACCACAATCTCTGCCGGAAAAGATATAAAAAAGAGACGTCTGTGAGTGAGGGATAATCAGGCGTCTCTGTAACGGTCTATTCTGTTGTTCGAAAATCTGTAAATCAAATGGTCACAGGCCAAGGCTCAGGCACCGGTCTTACCTTGCTCCGGCCCAGGTCAGTCCGTAGAGCTGTTCCATGAGCTTTCTGAGCTCGTCCTTCATTCGGTTGCAGGCGGAAGCCTCATCGACGAAGTTCAGGACTCCGATCTTCTCCTTCTTATCCTGGAAGTATACTGCCCATCCGCTTTCTGTCTTATCAAGGCAGATTCTGTTCTTGTGTGATCCACCGATCTTGTAGAGCTTACTCGGTACCAGATGTTCCTCAAAATAAGCTTTCAATTCCTTAGTATTCATAGTGCTCCTCCAAAAACCTTTATCAATCAAGTAGTTATCGACTAACTCACATGTAGTTTTTATTACTACATATAATGTATCACATTACTATATTTTTGACAAGGCTTCCAAAGCTCCGGAAGCACCATTTTTCACAAACTACTAACTACCTTTTTTCACAAACTTTTAAATATCCCTTTTCACGAACTTCTTATACAGGAAAGTCAGACCTCCGCAGACTGTCATGGACACCAGACAGTACAGCATGGACACGCCAAGATACGAAGGAATCGACGGGTATAACCTATGCACAAATGGCTTCAGGAAATTCCCGATAATGGGGTCCAGAAGATAGATTCCAAAGGTCAGACTTCCGATCAGCGATATTCCCCGCTGCACGCCTCCTGAGAGCTCCTTGCGGAAAAGAGCTGTCTTCACCCCCATAAACAGCGAAACGGCCATGACAAAATCCATTCCGCTAAAGACATTATCAACACCTGCAATCCAGGTCAGCAGCGACTCTAACAGCGCTGTTCCCACAAACAGTGCAGCAAAAGAGATCTCCCTCTTGCCCACAAATTCCTTAACATCGAAAAGCGAATCGAGTCCAAATCCCACCAAAGTGTAGAACAGGCAATCAACCGTGATAAGCGCCGGCTCAAAGCGCTCAGAGATATACATATTGCTATCAAGCCCTAAATTCAGCAGCAATATGATGGCCGGCACAACTCCTGTGATCACAAGCCTTGCCACGAGCAAATAGATCACATCGTTCTTTGTCAACCTTACAGCCACGGATCTCATAAAGGGCAGCACCAGCAAAAAGCCAATATATGCATACAAGTACCAATACGGCCTTGCGCCGTCAACCGTCGCAGACGCAAAGTTCCTCACAAACCCAGGCGCATAGAAATGCCCGGTCGCAGCGATATTAGCCACAATGCTAAATCCCAGCAGGATCAGAAACATCCTGAGGACGCGCTTAAACACATCCCTGTAGGTCACATCCCTCTTAAGAAGGAGTGCCCCCGAGATCATAAAGAAGACCGGAACACCGATCTTTACCACCATTTCCACAAAGAGGTGCCATACAAGCAGCAAAACAGGCTTTGAAGCATCCCCCTCAAAGCTCGCTAAATAGCCCGGTGTATGATTCAAGATTACCAGGAAACATGCAAATATTCTAAGCAGATCCAAATAGCACAATCTCGTGCGCTTACCCATCTAAAGCCTCCACCGATTATCTCAAAGTCCGCCGTTTCCCAGCGATAACGCAGCCAGCGCCGCTCCCTGTCCCCAAGGGTACGCGCCGTAATTCTGGTAGTGAACGCCAAAGTCATCGCAGGAACTTAGGGCACTCGTGACCTTTCCACCCTCAGCATTTGCCAAAAGAGCTTGTAGCGAAGCCTCAACTTCAGCCCCCTCGGCCCCGGTGCCATTCAACAATCCATACACAATCATGCCCGTAGCCGATGTATCCAGATGCCCATCTACCGCCTGCACCTGCCATGCATATCCACCCTCTCTTTTCTGATATATCAAAAGAGCTTTCGACAGCTCCCTATACCATTGAACCAACGTACTTCCCTGATCCTCCAGCCTGCTCTCGGACCCTTTTACATACTCAGAGAGCCCCATGATAAGCCATCCGGCAGCTCTGCCCCAGGACATGAGTCCCTTCTTTTCGCAGATTGCTCCGTCATCCAAAAGAGCATAGCCATGGTACGGAAGTCCGCTCCGCTCATCCATTCCGTGCTTTAAAAAGTTCTTAAGCTGGAGCTTAGCCAGCTTTCTCGCATCATCCACGCCGAATGCCTTTGCATAGGCAGACAGAAACATTGATGTCTGTCCGACACCGTCAGCAAAGACATTACAAGCGCTCCTGTCAGAGTTATAGACGATTGTCTCCTCGCCGTCTCTGGCAGCGCCAAGCAGATACTTATAGATTCCATCAGCAATGCTTCTGCACTCGGTTCGAAGCCTTCCCTCCGTAAGCTGCTCATAGAGCCTTATGAGGGCAA
>JAILJR010000137.1 GCA_024694565.1 Butyrivibrio sp.
TGTTTTCTTCTTGCGATTGGAGTATTCAATATCAGCCATTGTGAGTTGTTTCATAGGTATCAGCCCCCTTCAATTGATACCTATATTATACTAAAGATCGGAGCGCAACGCTTGGTTGTGGCTGAATTAATCAGCGTTTCCTTAGCTAAAATATAAGCATGGGTATAATAACCCATGCTTATAATTTAGCTCGAATTATTTCTATTTTCAAACAATTCTGTCAGTGAAAAAAATTATATATCTGACTGGCTACATTTTCAGGAATTTCAGAAACCTTTGAGAGCTCCTCCACTGTAGCATTTCTTATCTCCTCTATTGACCTGAAGGAGCGCATCAGTGCCTTCCTGCGGGATGGTCCGATTCCGGGGATATCATCAAGAGAGCTCTTTACCTGTGCCTTGCTCCGTAGTGACCTGTGATACTCTATGGCAAATCTGTGGGCCTCGTCCTGTATCCTTGTTATCAGCTTAAAGCCCTCGCTCCTTGTGTCGATGGGAAGCTCCACATTATTATAATACAGTCCTCTCGTTCTGTGGTTGTCATCCTTTACCATTCCGCACACAGGAATTTTTATCCCGAGCTCGTCAAGAACCTGATTGCAGATGTTTACCTGCCCTCTTCCTCCGTCCATGAGTATGAGATCCGGGAACTTTGTAAAGCTTCCGTACCTTGCATCTATGTCCCTTACCTCGAGCTCGTGCTTTTCCTCAATACCGTGCAGAAGTCTTCTTGTCAGCACCTCATGCATGCAGGCATAGTCATCGGGTCCTGCAACCGTCTTTATCCGGAACTTTCTGTAATCGCTCTTTTTAGGCTTGCCCTTTTCGTAGACCACCATGGAGCCTACATTCGCAAAACCACTTATATTTGAAATATCATAGGCCTCCATGCGATTCAGCCCCTTTATTCCAAGGAGATTTTCTATCTCCTTTACGGCTCCTATTGTCCTGCCCTCCTCGCGCTTTATCCTCTCCTTGTCCTTGGATAAAACCAGCTCTGCATTCTTTGCCGCAAGCTCCATGAGCTTTTCCTTCTGCCCTCTCTCGGGAACCTTGATGTAGACCCTGCTGCCCTTTCTCTGTGACAGCCATTTCTCAATTATCTCCATGTCCTCGATGGGCTCGGGGAGCATGAGCTCCCTTGGGATAAAGGGTGTTCCTGCATAGAACTGCTTGACGAAGTTCATCAGTATCTCTGCCTGAGGATTCTCGGAGACATGAGTCATATAGAAGTGCTCTCTTCCTATGAGTCTTCCGTCCCTTACAAAGAACACCTGAACAACCGCATCCTTGTCATCTGAAGCTATGGCAACAATGTCCTTGTCCTCCATAGAGACGTCAGTCATCTTCTGCTTCTGTGAGACAACCCTTACTGAGTTTAAGAGATCTCTGTACCTTGCGGCATTCTCAAAATCAAGCTCCTCTGAAGCTGCCTCCATCTTCTGCTCAAGGTCCTTTAATATGACACTGTAATTTCCTGATAAAAAATCCAGCGCCATATCGATCTTTTTTCTGTATTCCTCCTTGGTCACATCACCTGTGCAGGGTGCGCAGCACTGCTTCATGTGATAATTAAGGCATGGCCTGTCAAGACCTATATCCCTTGGAAGGACCCTGTTGCAGGTTCTGAGGCCATAGAGCTTATTTATGAGCTCTATGGTGTCCTTCACCGCCGCCGCGCTTGTGAAGGGCCCGAAATATTTTGACTTGTCCTTCTTCATGAGCCTTGAAAAGAGGATCCTTGGGTAATCCTCAGATACTGTGACCTTAATGTAGGGATAGGTCTTGTCGTCCTTAAGGAGCGTGTTGTACCTTGGAGAGTGCTCCTTTATCAGGTTGTTCTCCAGGACCAGCGCTTCAAGCTCAGAGTCGGTCACAATATACTCAAATCTGGCTATCTGCCTTACCATCTGGTCTATCTGAGGGCCTCTTCCAATGTTGGCGCGAAAATATGACCTCACCCTGTTGTGGAGGTTTATGGCCTTGCCGACATACATGATTGTGTCATTTTCATCATGCATAATATAGACTCCCGGCTTACCCGGAAGCTTTTTTAACTCTTCCTGAATATCAAATGTTTTCATAGAATTTATGATAGTATAATATGTGGTGTGCGTCAAAAGTCATCGCAAGGAAGGGGAGTTCAGGGATGCCAAAACCTAATTTTGACAATATGAAAAAGCTGGTCGGAGCTGTCATGACCATGAATGCAGCGTTTGATGAGATGTACGAAAACAGAAAACTCCAGGAAGACAGCATACGTTCCCTCTGTCAGCTGATTGCGGCTGAAGCTGCGAAGGAAAATCTTAAGGCTTTTTCGGTCGATGAGTTAAAAAACGCAAAGGCCGGTATCAGGGTTCCGGCACTCCAGGAGGCAGGCTTTAATACTCTTGGGGATATTGCCATGGCCAAGGACTATCAGATACAGGCTATTGAGGGTATTGGCGAAAAGCAGACGGAGAGCATCAGAAACATAATCACAGAATTTGCCAACAGTATATCCAAAAATACTGCTGTCCGGCTTTTTGTTGAAAATCCTCCTTCTGAGGATTCCTATAACTCTAAGCTCATCACCGAGCTCTCAAGGTATATGATGAGTGAGAGCATAAGATCAGAGGCAGAAAAGGCCAGAGAGGGGCTGCGGAGCTTTGCAGAGGGAATAGTCAACGACCGCTTTGTAACAAGCGGCTTTAAGTGGTTCTTTTCAGGCTCGTCAATGAAGCAGCACACTCTTTACGTAGAGGACCAGCTTTATTCATTCTGTAACAGCGCTTTCTTTAACCGGGTTCTTAATCTCCACGAGCAGTACCAGAACGCCATCAGGACTGCGCCTGCGGATGCCATGCATTCATTTTCGGTAAGTGCCGCAGATTTTTATGCAGTGCTGGAGCGCCTTGGCACCGTCAGCGGCAACAGGCCTTTTGTCTACGACAGTATCCCTAAGCAGCTTGCAGATGAAGTCCTGGAATTTCCCCTTGACCTTCACGGTTTTATGGGGAATCTTCGTGCTTACCAGAGCTTTGGTGCCAAATACATTCTCAGCCGGAAAAAAGTCCTTCTGGGCGATGAGATGGGTCTTGGCAAGACCATACAGGCAATAGCCGCAATGGCGCATCTTGATGAAACCTCTGAAGGCACAAACCACTTCCTGGTAGTCTGCCCCGCGAGTGTTCTTGTAAACTGGGACAGAGAGCTTCACAAATTCACGCACCTTTCAACCTTTATTCTGCACGGTCCAGCTATTACCGATGCACTTATCTCCTGGAAAAATACAGGTGGAGTTGCAATCACAAACTATGAGTCCATGGGAAAGATTGTGGACAGCATTGACAATCATATGCATCTTTCCCTGCTTGTGATAGACGAAGCACACTACATCAAGAATCCCGATGCCCAAAGGACCAAATACATAAGGCGTCTCGACAACGAATCGGAGCGCATCCTCATGATGACAGGAACACCTCTGGAAAACAAGGTGGAGGAGATGTGCAGCCTGGTGGAATTCGTCCGTCCTGATATGGTCGAAACGATGCGAAATATGGCTCATCTTTCCAACCTTCCTGAATTTAAGGAAACCCTTTCTCCTTTGTACCTCAGAAGAAAGCGGGATCAGGTACTGACTGAGCTTCCTCCCATTGATGAAAAGAACGAATGGTGCGACATGACAAAATCAGACCGCGAAGCTTACGTCAAAGCCGTATCAGAGCAGAACTTTGCCACCATGAGACGGGTATCCTTCCTTCAGGATGACCTTGGAACGTCCTCTAAAGCACAAAGGCTTTTGGAACTTTGCAATGAAGCCCGGGATGAGGCCCGCAAGGTAGTTATCTTCTCATTTTTCAGGGAGACCATAGCTAAACTTGGCAGTATTCTCTCAGACAGGTGCAGCGGCATAATAAGCGGTGACACAAAAATTGAGTTGAGACAGTCCATTATCGATGAGTTCTCGGACGCCCCCGACGGCAGCGTCCTTCTGTGCCAGATACAGGCCGGAGGCGTAGGTCTGAATATCCAGGCCGCCAGCATAGTGATCTTCTGCGAGCCGCAGATAAAGCCCTCCCTCACCTGGCAGGCCCTCTCCCGCGTATACAGAATGGGACAGGTTCGCAACGTCCTTGTCTACCACCTTTTGTGCCCCGGCACCGTAGACGACGCCATGATGCACCTTCTTGAGGAAAAGAAGATCGAATTCAACAACTTCGCGGAAGAATCCGCCGTAGCCGAAGCCTTCGACACAATAATCGACAAGGACTGGATCCATCGCATCATAGAGGCCGAAAACCAAAAATATCTGCCCGCGCCTGTCCCGGATACATAAACACTGAAGCAGACAGATTTGTGCCCCCTCATATCAGTTGCCCGGCAAAAGCTTTCCCATTTGGCTCGCGCTGTGCCACCTTTTACCGGACGACACATCATATTATACTGACAAAAAAAGCACGGCTCATCTCGCCGTGCTTTTTGTTTCCCCTAATCAGTTTTTCTTATCGAAATCATCCGGTACATGGGAGAAGACTCCTCTGCTGAGTATGTCCTTTTTCTCCTCTGTCGCCTCTCCTGCAACTCCATCACTTTCAGGGTCTGTTGCTGCTTCGCTCTTTTGTACCCCTTTTGCTTCTCCTTGCGCCGCTTCGCCTGCAGGGCTTATATCATTTTGGGGCTCAGGGCTTTCACCATTCATTTCATCTGTTACCCGAACGTCTATGGTGCTCTTTTCTGCTTCGCCGGAAGACTCCTGCAAAGCCTTGTCAAAGCTCTGTGAAGCTGTGTTTTTGTCCTCTTTTTTCCTGACAGGAACATTCTCACCGACAAGTGCCGACTCTGCTCTTGTCGCGTATATCCTTCCGCGCTTTGCTGCCTCCTGCTCCTCCTCTGTGGGCTCAGGCAGTCCCTCTACCTCGCGGTAGATCTTCATGAACTCCTTGCCGGTAATGGTCTCCTGCTCAATCAGGAACTGGGCAATCTTGTCCATGGCATCGAGATGCTCACTGATGATCTTCTTAGCTCTGCTGTAGCAATCGGCAAGAAGCTTTTTAACCTCTGCATCCACCTCTGCCGCAGTCTGATCGCTGCAGTTCAGTACCCTGTTTCCGTCAAGGTATCTGTTCTGTATGGATTCAAGCTGCATGAGTCCGAACCTGTCGCTCATACCAAACATGGTGATCATGCTCCTTGCCATGCTTGTAGCCTTCTCTATGTCGTTCTCTGCGCCTGTTGTGACGGTATTAAATATGACTTCCTCTGCAGCACGTCCGCCCAGTGTAACAATGATGTCATCGATGAGCTCGTCCTTGGTCTGAAGATATTTCTCATCCTCAGGAACCTGCATGACATATCCCAGTGCTCCCATGGTCCTTGGAACAATTGTGATCTTCTGTACAGGCTCTGTGTTCTTCTGTACTGCGCTTATGAGTGCATGACCAACCTCATGATAGGAGACTATCTTTCTCTCCTCCTTGCTGAGGATCCGGTCCTTTTTCTCTTTTCCGACAAGTACCTGCTCAACAGCCTCCATGAGGTCCTGCTGGCATACATATTCCCTGTGGGCCTTGACTGCATTTATGGCAGCCTCATTTATCATGTTTGCGAGATCTGAACCAACAGCACCGCTGGTTGCAAGGGCAATCCCCTTGAGATCAACGGTCTCATCCATTTTGACATCCTTGGAGTGAACCTTAAGTATCTCTTCCCTTCCCTTGAGGTCAGGCTTATCAACAATGATACGCCTGTCAAAACGTCCGGGACGAAGGAGGGCCTTGTCGAGAATCTCCGGTCTGTTGGTAGCACCAAGAATAAGCACGCCCTTGGATGAATCAAATCCATCCATCTCGGACAGGAGCTGATTCAGAGTCTGCTCTCTCTCCTCATTTCCTCCACCGTACTTGCTGTCACGGCTTCTTCCTATTGCATCAATCTCATCGATAAAGATGATGCAGGGTGCGTTCTTACTTGCTTCACTAAAGAGGTCTCTTACCCTGCTTGCTCCAACGCCGACGTAGAGCTCTATAAAGTCAGAACCTGCAAGCGAATAAAACGGAACATGAGCTTCTCCGGCAACAGCCTTGGCAAGAAGTGTCTTACCTGTTCCGGGAGGTCCCACAAGGAGCGCTCCCTTGGGGAGCTTGGCTCCGATCTTTGCGTATTTAGCCGGGTTGTGCAAAAAGTCTACAACTTCAACCAGTGACTCTTTTGCCTCATCCTCACCTGCTACATCCTTGAAGGTAACTCCGGTCTCCTTCTGAACATAGACCTTGGCATTGCTCTTTCCTACACTTAAGGGTCCTCCGCCCCTTCCCATTCTCCTGAATATAAATGAAAGAAGAAGCCACATAAGAAGGATTGGTGCAATATAATAAAGTATGAAGGAGAGGATTGCGCCAGAGCTGTCAGGAACCTCGCTTGAAACCTCTACTCCCGCATCCAGCATCCTCTGGGTCAGTACCGAATCTGCCTCAGCCTTTCCCGTGTAATAAGTGATGGTAGTATATCCTGTCAGGGAATAACCGAATCCGAGCTGATCCTCAGCTTTGGTCTCCTTGGGATAAATATTGACCCTGTCATCCTCAATGATGATCTTTTCGACCTTCCCGTCCTCTACCATCTTCATGAACTCTGTGTAGGTCACTTCGCTGTTGGTGTTCTCCGAAAATGCCCTAAGGAAATAGGTCATACATACCATTGTCACAAGGGCTGCCACCAAAAGCAGTATGATATTCTGTTTTCTTGGCGAGTTTCCGCCATCTCCCCCTCCCAGAGGATTGTTATTTCTTTGATTTTGATTTTTGTCCATAGATTTTCCCTTAATTAAAATGTAATCCTATGCTATAATAGCACGAGGTGATTCATGTAGCATATATTAATATGACTTTTTTTCAAATCCGGATGTGCTAAATATCCGCATTGTCAGAATATTATATCGCGTACAATTCAATATTTCAATCAAAACTTAAGTTAATCTCAAAAAGTTAGCTTTATATTTAGAAGCCGGATACAGTAAGCACCCAAAAACGAGTGCTTACTGTATGCGCATGAACACCTGAGTCAGATAAAAATTGGCGTTAATATTAGGAGGATACCGGAAAAATGGCAGTAAAATACATCTTTGTGACAGGCGGCGTTGTATCAGGACTGGGCAAGGGGATAACCGCAGCTTCGCTGGGGCGTCTCTTAAAGGCCCGTGGATATAAGGTTACAATGCAGAAATTTGATCCTTATATCAACATCGACCCGGGTACCATGAATCCCGTCCAGCACGGAGAGGTATTTGTCACCGAGGACGGCACAGAGACAGACCTTGACCTTGGGCACTATGAGAGGTTCATCGATGAAAATCTGGACAAGAACTCAAACGTTACAACCGGCAAGATCTACTGGTCGGTTCTTCAGAAGGAGCGACGGGGCGACTACGGCGGGCGCACCGTTCAGGTTATTCCCCACATCACCAATGAGATTAAGAGCAAGTTCTATCGCAATTTTACCGATGATGACACCCGCATAGCAATCATTGAGGTTGGCGGAACCGTGGGAGACATAGAGAGCCAGCCCTTCCTGGAGGCCATAAGGCAGTTCCAGCACGAGGTTGGTCACGAAAATGCGATGCTGATTCTCGTTTCTCTGATCCCTTACCTTCGCGTTTCCCAGGAGATCAAGACAAAGCCCACGCAGGCAGCTGTCAAGACAATGCAGGGAATGGGACTTCAGCCCGATATGATCGTCTGCAGAAGTGAAGTAGAGCTTAGTCAGGAGACCAAGGACAAGATTGCTCTTTTCTGCAATGTCCCCAGCAGCCACGTTCTCAACAACCTGGACCTTGAATATCTCTATGAAGCTCCGCTTGCCATGGAAAAAGAGCACCTGGCACAGGTAGCATGTGAATGTCTTAAGCTTGAGTGTCCGGAACCCGATCTTGATGACTGGAAGGCAATGGTCAACACTCTCTACTCATTAAAGCAGGAAGTCAGGGTTGCTCTTGTCGGAAAGTACACGCAGCTCCACGATGCCTATATAAGCGTGGTGGAAGCACTAAAGCACGGCGGTATCTCCAATCAGACAGCGGTCGATATCAAGTGGGTTGATTCCGAGACGGTAAACGAGCAGAATGTTTCCGAGATACTTTCAGATGTTGATGGACTAATCGTTCCCGGCGGCTTTGGTGACCGCGGAATCGAGGGTATGATCATCGCCATCAGACATGCAAGAGAAAATAACCTTCCATTCCTTGGGCTTTGCCTCGGAATGCAGCTTGCAATAGTTGAATTTGCAAGGGATGTTGTCGGTTATACCGATGCCCACTCCATAGAATTTGATCCCAGCACGCAGCATCCTATGATAGCTCTTTTGCCTGATCAGAACGGCGTTGAGGATATCGGCGGAACACTCCGCCTCGGCTCATATCCCTGTGTTCTTGACAAGGAGTCCATGGCTTACAGGCTCTTTGGCACCGGTAATATCACAGAGCGCCACCGTCACAGATACGAGGTCAACAACGACTATAGAGCAGTTCTTGTACAAAACGGCCTAAAGCTCTGCGGAATGAGTCCTGACGGAAGGATTGTGGAGATGATAGAGCTTCCTTCCAATGATTTTCACATCGCAACACAGGCCCACCCTGAACTCAAGTCCCGTCCCAACAGGCCGCATCCACTCTTTGCAGGCTTTATAAAGGCTTCCCTTGAGCACATGGACAAAAATCATTGAGTTGGCACCACAGGCATCAACAACGTATATCAGAACAGTATCCTGATATTTTCAGGAAACAGATAATTATGATTCCGCCGTCAAATGCCTGTAGTATATAGAGGGCATGAACATATTTACATTATGAGTTTTTTCGATGACATCATAATTATAGAAAAGAGGCAGCTTTTCAGTTGCCTCTTTTTTTGTTGAATTCCGGGTCTATAGTTCCCACCCGGCCAAAACCTGTGCATTTTACACAGGCAGCTCATATTGTTAAAAGATGCGCTGTACCTGAACTCAGGTACAGCGCATCTGTTAAACTATCTTAGATCAAAGCTTGGGACCTGCTGCAACAAGTGCCTTGCCTGCATCATTTCCTTCATACTTCTTGAAGTTCTTTGTGAATCTCTCTGCAAGATCCTTAGCCTTTGTCTCCCACTCAGAAGCATCAGCATATGTATCTCTTGGATCAAGGATAGCAGGATCAACTCCCGGAAGAGCTGTAGGAACCTCGAAATCAAAGATCGGGATCTTCTTGGTCTCAGCCTTAAGAACATCGCCGTTAAGGATAGCATCGATGATACCACGGGTATCCTTGATGGAGATTCTCTTGCCTGTTCCGTTCCATCCTGTATTTACAAGATAAGCCTTTGCTCCGGATTTCTGCATCTTCTTAACAAGCTCCTCGCCGTACTTTGTAGGATGAAGCTCAAGGAATGCCTGTCCAAAGCAAGCTGAGAATGTAGGTGTAGGCTCTGTGATTCCTCTCTCAGTTCCGGCAAGCTTAGCTGTGAAGCCTGACAGGAAGTAGTACTGTGTCTGCTCAGGTGTAAGGATTGAAACAGGAGGAAGAACACCAAATGCATCAGCTGAAAGGAAGATTACATTCTTGGCATCAGGACCTGCTGAAATCTTGTTAACCTTAAGAGCGATGTTCTCGATGTGATCAATAGGATAAGATACACGTGTGTTCTCTGTTACGCTCTTGTCGTTAAAGTCAATCTTGCCGCTTCCGTCAACAGTAACGTTCTCAAGAAGAGCATTTCTCTTGATAGCGTTGTAGATGTCAGGCTCTGCATCCTTGTCAAGGCCGATAACCTTTGCATAGCATCCGCCCTCAAAGTTGAATACGCCGTTGTCATCCCAGCCGTGCTCGTCATCACCGATAAGAAGTCTCTTGGGATCTGTTGAAAGTGTTGTCTTACCTGTTCCTGAAAGGCCAAAGAAGATAGCTGTGTTCTTTCCTTCCATATCTGTATTTGCTGAGCAGTGCATTGAAGCCATGCCCTTAAGAGGAAGGTAGTAGTTCATCATTGAGAACATACCCTTCTTCATCTCTCCGCCGTACCATGTGTTGATGATAACCTGCTCACGACTTGTGATATTGAATGCTACACAGGTCTCTGAGTTAAGGCCGAGTGCCTTGTAATCGTCAACCTTTGCAAGAGATGCGTTATAAACAACGAAGTCAGGCTCAAAGCTCTCAAGCTCCTCTGCTGTAGGCTGGATGAACATGTTCTTGATGAAATGTGCCTGCCATGCAACCTCAACGATGAAGCGAACAGCCATACGTGAATCCTTGTTTGCTCCGCAGAATGCATCAACAACAAAGAGTCTCTTGCCTGAGAGCTCGTTCTTTGCGATCTCCTTAACCTTTGCCCATGTCTCTTCACTCATAGGATGGTTGTCGTTCTTGTATTCATCTGTTGTCCACCATACAGTGTCCTTGGAGTTCTCATCCATAACAATGTACTTATCTTTAGGTGAACGTCCTGTGTAGATACCTGTCATAACGTTAACAGCGCCAAGCTCTGTGTCAACGCCCTTCTCGTATCCTGTAAGCTCAGGCTTCATTTCCTCTGTGTAAAGATCATCATAGGAAGGATTGTGAACTGTCTCAGTTGTGCCTGTGATACCGTACTTGGTTAAATCGATGTTTGCCATTTAGTTAACCTCTCTTTTTATAAAATTTTTGTACGAATGATCTGCCGTCTCAAAATATACAGATAATTCGCATTTACACTGTTCCTTAGTCTGCAAAAAAACGCCGACACTTCATTTATACTACAAAGTCAAACTTTTAACAACATTTTTTCAGCATTTTTTCTATAAAATTACTCTAAAGAAGCTCTCTTTTTGTCGATATATATATTTATGAATCTGACGGCAAAAGCCCGGCCGACTCGTTTTATGTTACATTTTTTCTTTCTTCAGAAGTGCCTGATAAATCTCTCTCTTTCCAACTCCTCTGTCGGCAGCGACCTTCTTCATCGCATCCTTATGAGGTACACCGGCATCTTCATAATATTTCATGTGCTCCCCGATGCTCATTTCCCGGAAGGAAAGTCGTTTTTCATCGTCCTGCTCCTTCAGGCTTTTTCCTTCAATGACCAGTACATATTCCCCACGGGGTTCATTGTCATCATAGAAGGAAATCGCTTCTTCAATGCTTGTATGACGGACTTCCTCGAATTTTTTGGTAAGCTCACGGCACACGGCAATCCTTCTGTCACCAAGGTACTCTCTCAGGTCTTTTAGTGCTGCCTTCAGATGATGCGGTGCCTCGTATATGATGATCGTCCTGCTCTCATCTGTGAGGTCCTCCAGTATTCTTTTCCTTGCCTTCTTTTCATCTGATGAGGGCAAAAAGCCTTCAAAGCAAAACCTTCTCGTTGACAGGCCTGATAATGTCAGAGCTGTTATACAGGCTGCAGGCCCCGGAAGGGATGTCACTGTTATTCCCGCTTTGCTGCACTCACTTACCAGTACCTCTCCCGGGTCAGATATAGCAGGCGTCCCCGCATCGGTGATAAGCGCAACATCTTTCCCCTCCTGCATCTTCTGGATAAGGTATGATGCCTTATCATACTTGTTATATTCGTGGTAGCTTGTCATTTCGGTATGTATATCAAAATGATTCAGAAGCTTTATGCTGTTCCTGGTATCCTCTGCAGCTATTAGATCCACATTTTTAAGTGTTTCCAAAACCCTGAAGGTCATGTCGTCAAGATTTCCGATTGGTGTAGCACACAGATAAAGTTTTCCTGCCATTTTTCATCCTTTTCAATATGATGGGCCTGTCAGATGCCTGCTCAGAATGCACAGCTTCAGTGCCGTCCCGGCTCTGAATAGTTACGATAGTTTCAGTATCCGTAAATATCATAGATCTCATCGGTATACTTTCCCGGACTTTCATAGATGATCAGAGGCTTTTCTACTGTAAGTCTTGGTCTTCCTCCTCTGGCGCCCTCTATGAGCACCATACTGGGCTCCTTGTCTCTGTACGGGTAAACCAGTCTCATCCTCTTTGGCTCAATTCTGTGCTCGCACATCACGACCATTATCTCAGAGAGCCTGAAGGGCCTGTGAACCATATAAAACTTTCCTCCGCTCTTTAAACACCTTGCCGCTGCACCTATAACATCTTTAAGATCGCACAGTACCTCATGCCTTGCAATCGCCTTTGGTGCATCAGGATTTTTAAGTCCATGGCTGTTTATCATATACGGAGGATTACTTGTGACCACGTCAAAAGAGGCAGCGTCAAATATTTGCCCTGCCTCCCTTATATCACCTTCTATGATTTTTACTCTGTCCGAAAGATTATTGAGCTCCACGCTTCTTCTGGCCATATCTGCACTGTCTGACTGTATTTCAAGACCAATCAGCTCTTTTGCACCTGTCTTTGCCGACATCAGGATTGGGATTATGCCTGTGCCTGTTCCAAGATCAAGTACTCTTCCTCCATCCGGCGCCGATGCAAAGCCTGACAAAAGAACTGCATCCATTCCAAAACAGAATCTGTCCGGGTCCTGAATTATCTGATACCCGTTTCTCTGAAGATCGTCCAGCCTTTCTCCCGGCTTTAGCTTAATTGTCCCCAAGCTTGGATTTTCCTTCTCTCTTCTCTATCTTCTCGAGCTTCTCCAGCTCCTTCATGTCCGCATCTTCCTGAGAATTTTTCTTATTATTATTGTTGTTCTTCTTTCTCTGCTTCTTCTTTATCGACTCAAGCTCCTCAAGCTTGTACTCATGAACCTCCTTCTCATCATCAACATTCACGAGTATCTTCACTGTCTGTCTGAGGATGTTGACACTTGAAACCTCCCCTGACAGCCCGTCCTTTGCAACGCAGAAATCTCCGATTCCGGGCATCTTGCGGTTCAGCTCCTCATATACTTCCTCCTCGTTCTTAAGGCAGCACATTAGTCTTCCGCATACACCTGATATCTTGGTGGGATTCAGTGACAGGCTCTGCTCCTTGGCCATCTTGATCGACACCGGAACAAAGTCGGAAAGATAAGAATGACAGCAAAGCGGTCTTCCGCAGATACCATAGCCTCCGATTATCTTGGTCTCATCCCTCACACCTATCTGCCGAAGTTCTATTCTGGTCTTAAATACTGCTGCCAGATCCTTGACCAGCTCCCTGAAGTCTATCCTTCCGTCAGCAGTGAAATAAAACAGTATCTTGTTGTTGTCAAAGGTATACTCAGCATCAATGAGCTTCATCTCGAGATTATGCTTTTTAATCTTCTCGATGCAAACCTTGAAGGCTTCCTTCTCCTTCTGTCTGTTAGCACTTGCCTGCTCATCGTCCTTGCTGCTTGCAGTCCTCAGTACTGCTTTTAAGGGCTTGATTACCTTCTCGTCCTCTATCTCCTGAGGATTCGATACTACGGTCCCGTATTCCACACCCCTGGCTGTCTCTACGATTACGTGATCTCCCTTTTTGATCTCATACTTTCCCGGCGAAAAATAATATATTTTTCCGGCAGACCGAAATCTCACGCCGATAACCTTTGTCATAAGTTCTCCTTAATACCCATGAACATCAGCTCAAGGGTCAAATCCATGTTAACATTGGAGTTTATACGCTTTTTGGCAATCTCCATTTTATCTATAATGTCTCCTACCTGAAGGTAGCTGCATTTTTCCGTAACACTACTAATATACGATACCTTATCAGTGAAAATCAAGTGATTGTCATTGCCTGTGGCCTTGTACACCAGAACATCCCTGAAGAGGTAGAGCAATACGTCCATAAAATCCTCATACTGCCTCTTTTCAACCGCCTTCTTATCTGCATCCGAAGTATCAGGCGGAGCCTCAAGGATTGAGTGAATTCTTTCCATCATATCCTGCAGCTCAAGATTTTTGACCTTGGATACAATATCTATTGTCTCGTTTTTAAGTTTCTCAAACCTCTCGTTTGATGCAAGCTCCAGAGCCTTGCCCACATTTCCCCTGGCAAAAGAAGCACACAGCATGGCCTTGTAATCCACCACATGGCACTCCTCCATCAGGTATTTTTTTATGGAGTCGTCCTTAACGGGTTTCATTGGAAGGACGATGCAGCGGCTTATTATTGTGGGCAGAAACTGATTTATGTTGCTGGTCAGTATTATTATCACAATGTATTCCGGAGGCTCCTCGAGGGTCTTTAGCAGCGCGTTCTGTGCTGCCACAGTCATCTTCTCTCCCTCCGGTATGATATAGATCTTATGGCTGCTCTCATAGGGCTTAATTATCACATCATCCCTGAGCTTTTGTCTTATATCGTCAACACCGATACTGGTGGGCTTTTCATGAGTTATTGTTATGATGTCAGGGTGATTGTCCGTGAGTGCCTTTTTGCAGGAGGTACATTCGTTGCATGCTTCCAGAAGTCCTCCTTTTTCCCGTTTGTTATCACACTGCAGAGCTTTTGCAAAGCATCTTGCCACCATCTCTTTTCCGGAGCCGCTCTCACCTGAAATGATATATGCATGAGATATCTTGCCCGTCCTCAGCGCATACTGCATATGCTCCTTCATCTGTTCCTGATCTATAATATCGGAAAAATCTGACATTTAACCCTCCTCAGGTAAAGATATCCAGTAAAAGCCCCTCTATCTGGCCTATCTTGGCGAGTATATCTATATTGTTGGTCTCATCCTTGACAAGCTCCTGGGCAAGCTCATCAAGCTCCTTATCGACCTGCCTTATAATGCCGTAGACCCGGTGTCTTCCTCTTCTGTCCAGAAAGTTTTCCCTGGAAAAGACGTGCGATCTGGTGACAACCTCATTGAGAAAATCCTTGATCAGAATCCGGTACCTTTGCATATCCTTGATGTCATTCCTCTTGGATATGCGCTCACCCTGCTGAATAATATCCTGAAGCATGAGATTAAGGCGCTCAGCAAGACCTGTGTCTTCAAGCTTACTTGTGAGCACGAACTTAAAATCACCATTTGCCTCCTGAACCTGTTCCGGCGAAGGAGCCTGACTTGTTGGAGTGATATTATTGATCTTAATATCCATATTCACCTTCCTAAAATATTGCAGGCGTTTTTCAACTTCAATATCATCTGTCCATGTTTTCCTTTATGTACTCCCTGATATCGTCAACACAGGCTTTAATCCCTTCGTTGTTGAAAAACTTCCTTTTAACACCCGCTTTTAGAATCTTATCCTCACTAAAATCCTCTTCGTCTGCCAGAAATCTTCTGCACATCTCATCGTACCTTGGATGAGCCTGCTTCTCCTCACGCTTCATGGCTCTCTCAAGCCTTATCCTTGCATCAACATCAATCAGGATAGGAACAACAATTTCTTTTCCGAAATAATCTCTGATGAAACAGTAGGATTCCAGAGTACCTATCACCAGATAGTTCCCGCTGCGTAAATCTATCTGACCATCGTCGGCTGTAAAGTAGCGCCACTCCCCGTAGTTCGTGTGATAGGTGCGCTCCTCTATTATTTTCCCGGCATCCTTCAGAGTCAGATATTCTGCTTCACTCTTAAAATAATACTGAACAGCGTCACTTTCTCCGTCCCTCCTGGGCCTTGTAGTATAAGGCACAACCTTTTTGAGAGCCAGTTCCTTTTCCCCTATTATCATCTTATAAATGGTGTCCTTGCCTGAGGTACTTTTCCCCATGAGCAGAAATATTTTTCCCATAATGCCTTATACTATTTCCTCAACTCTTATCATGTTTGTCCTTCCGGGTATACCAAGAGGCACTCCTGCAGTAAGTACAACTTTGTCACCGGCCTTGAGAAGTCCGGCATTTTTCGCAGAACTGATCGCCTCCCTGAAGAGCTCGTCAGCTGTGTCCTCCTGCCTTATATGAAGCGGCACAACGCCAAACATAAGATTGAGCTGTCTGCATATCGTAGGATTCACTGTACATGCAATGACAGGGCAGTTGGGCTTATACATGGATACCATACTGGCAGTAAAGCCTGACATTGTTACAGTAAGGATGGCATCTGCATTTACCTCAGCGGCAATATTACATGTGGCATGAGAAATAGCAGTTGTGTCGTCACTTGGTGCATAATCCCTCTTTTTCAGCCTGCCGATGTAATCTATGTCGTTCTCTGTCCTTACAGCAATCTTGTCCATCGTCTTTAATGCTTCCACAGGATAATCTCCTGCAGCAGTTTCACCTGAAAGCATTATGGCTGTTGTCCCGTCATATATGGCATTGGCAACGTCGGTTGCCTCTGCTCTTGTCGGTCTTGGATGATGTATCATTGAGTCGAGCATCTGGGTAGCAGTGATAACATACTTGCCCTCTGCCTCTGCTCTCTTTATCATCTTTTTCTGGATAACCGGAACCTCCTCGAATGGCACCTCAACGCCCATGTCGCCTCTGGCTACCATGATTCCGTCTGCTGCTTCCAAAATCTCGTCCAGATTCTGAATACCCTGGGTACTCTCAATCTTTGCGATGATCTTCATCGAGCTCTTTTTATCCTTGATTATATCCCTTATTGCTTTCACATCTTCCTTTGTTCTGGTAAAAGAAGCAGCGATAAAATCAAACCCTATTTCACAGCCAAAAAGCACATCACTTCTGTCCTGCTCGCTAAGATATGGCATAGAAAGCTCTGCTCCGGGAACATTTACACCTTTTTTATCGGAAATAGGTCCACCATTCATAACCTTGCATACAATATCTGTGTCGCCTACTTCCTCGACCTTAAGCTCTATAAGCCCATCATCAAGAAGTATGGTCATACCAGGTTTTACATCCTTTGTAAGCTCCTTATATGTAATGGCTACGCAGGTATTGTTTCCGACAACCTCCCTCGCAGTAAGGGTAAACCTCTGCCCTGCCACAAGCTCTGTCCTTCCGTCCTCAAAGTCCTTGAGCCTGATTTCAGGCCCCCTTGTGTCAAGCATAGTCGCAACCGGTAATTCAAGCTCCTCACGCAGCTTTCTTATTCTCTCAAATTTTCTTCTGTGCTCATCATGTGAACCGTGTGAAAAATTGAATCTTGCAACATTCATACCTGCAAGCATAAGCTCTCTTAGCTTTTCCTCACTCTCACTTGCCGGACCAATTGTACAGATTATTTTTGTCTTACGCATACAATTCTTCTCCTGTCTGTTCTTATTATACCGTTATTTTCGCTGCTTCCCACATCTGTGACACCCTGGACATTCATACCCAGGTTCAGATACATATTGACCTTTTCTATAATATCTCTGTTTATCAGTTCTCCGGGAACAATTAGCGGAATCCCCGGTGGGTAAAGATTTATAAATTCTCCAGCCACTCTCCCTTTAGCATCATCAAGCAAAACATATTCCCTGTCACTGTCCCAGGCCTTTTTGATACTGCAGATAGTCTTCGGAATGGCAAAGGTGTCCGATTGAACTTCACTACCCTCATATTTCATCAGACTGTTAAAGCATGTTCCGTCACCTGTAAAAGAATTTTCCCTGTCTGCAATTCCGGTATCTATTTTTCCGAGCGCATCAATCAGACGAATAATGCCTTCTTCCTTATCCCAGCCGGTTATTATTGCAAGAGCATACCGTTCACCAGCCATTTCCAATTGCAGGTCATACTTATCACGCAGTATATCATATAACTCCTGCCCTGTCATTTTATCAGCTTCCACATAAATCAGAGCTTTAGCAGGGTCAGGGATCTTCGATATTTCCGGAATACTGATGTACCGCCATTTTGCGGAGGCTTCAGACAGCATTTTCCTGTATCTGACCATATCAGATACGAACTCATCTCTTCGCTTTTCAAGCTCTTCCATACACAGATCAATTGATGCCATAAGTACATAGGACGGGCTGCTTGACTGATATATCCTTGTAAAGCGACGGATCTTCTCCCTGTCCACAAGGCTCCCATTTATATGCAAAAGAGCTGTCTGCGTCATTGATGGCAGTGTCTTATGGACACTGTGGATGACCACATCAGCGCCGGCTTCAACCGCTCCCTTCGGCATGTCACTGCCAGTACCAAAATGTGCGCCGTGCGCAGCATCCACAATAAGAGGAATGCCTCTTTTATGACAGAGTTTGGAAATGCCTTCAACATCAGAACAAAGACCTTCATACGTGGGCGATGTGATAAAGACTGCTTTTGGAGCAATCTTCATCTGATCCAGCGCGTTTTCTACAGCATCACTGTTATACCCTTGTGGTATTCCATATTTTCTATCTATTTTTATTGGAAGATAATTCAGACTGCAGTTTCGTAAATAAGCCGCATGATATAGGGATCTGTGGCTTCCTCTTGCTGCAAGAACCGTATCTCCTTCATCTGCCAGCGCACTGACAGATGATAGCACTCCTGCAGTACTGCCATTTACCAGAAAATGGGTCTCGTCGCTGCCATATATCCTGGCAGCTCTCTGCTCAGCCCTTAGTATTATACCTTTTTCGTCGTGAAGATTATCAAAACCATCTATTTCTGTTATATCACAACGAAAAGCACCCTGTAACTGGGTGCTTTTAGAATTCCTCTTATGTCCCGGCATATGGAACGGATACATATTTCCCTCTGCCAGCTTATTTAGTTCATCATAGAGTTCAGGCATAATCTACCCTTATCTTCCCTTTCCTTATCCGAAGTGTCTCAAGAGTAGATGCGTATTTGTCAGCCATGCAAACTACCCACGCTTCCCTGCACATGGGCACTTTAACTGTCAGGGGCCACATATGCTTCCCGATAATGTCCTTCTCTCTCTCTGAAAGAGCAAAATCTCTGGTGGCATTCTTAAGAGCAATTCCAGGATGATAAAAACCATGGAGCTTAGGATGAATGTTTCCTGGTGCATCAGCATTATGCCAGTCATAAAGAAAATAATCATGTAATAGAGCTCCCCGTACCAGCTCTCTTCTTTTTCCTCTTATGCTAAGCTTCTCATTGAGTCTTATGGCGCACAGGGCAACATGTATACAGTGTTCATATACTGTCACATTTCCATGTTGTATAAAACTCTTGAGACGCTGGTAATTCTGTGATGAAAGTATATCCTCTCCGTGTCTTCGTAATATACTTCTGTATTCCTCACTTCTCTCCATCTGATCAAGAAGCTCCGGATCCAGAATATCAGATACGGATTCCTCACCATCCATTACCCTTCCCAATATGTCCTTATCATCTGAAATCAAGCTGTGCATGATAACTCCTTCAACCAGTTCAACGATATGCGCTGATACAATATGTGAAAAAACTTTTGATGCGTTTACATAATAACATGACTGAAATAAAAAAACCACCATTTACATGGTGGAAATGAAAGATGCCTAGAGTCGGAATCGAACCAACGACACGAGGATTTTCAGTCCTCTGCTCTACCAACTGAGCTAACTGGACTTAACAGCTGAATTTCTGTTAGTAGCGGGGACAGGATTTGAAACTGTGACCTTCGGGTTATGAGCCCGACGAGCTTCCAGACTGCTCCACCCCGCGATGTTGAATGGATGGGGAAGGATTCGAACCTTCGAAGGCATCGCCAGCAGATTTACAGTCTGTCCCCTTTGGCCACTCGGGAACCCATCCATATATAAAATTATTAAATTGCTAAGAGCCGATGAGCGGACTCGAACCGTTAACCTGCTGATTACAAATCAGCTGCTCTGCCAATTGAGCCACATCGGCATATTCGCCGCGCTGAATGGTATCAGCAGGCTTTAAGTAGTGGGACCTACAGGGCTCGAACCTGTGACCCCCTGCTTGTAAGGCAGATGCTCTCCCAGCTGAGCTAAGATCCCCTAACAACTTAAACGACCCAAACGGGACTCGAACCCGTGACCTCCGCCGTGACAGGGCGGCGCTCTAACCAACTGAGCCACTGGGCCACAATACACACCTTCAAAACCGCATATACTTTACTTGCCGAAGTTGGTCACTTCCAAGGCTTACTGTGTCTCCACAGCTGCTTGGTCAAGCCCTCGTCCTATTAGTAGCAGTCAGCTCCGTACATTGCTGCACTTCCACCCCTGCCCTATCTACCTCGTGGTCTTCAAGGGGACTTAC
>JAILJR010000138.1 GCA_024694565.1 Butyrivibrio sp.
GAGCAAAAAGCCGTGGTTTCTCAGATGATCGTCATGATTTGCTATGGCTATATCAAATAGCATGTGTCTGAACAGTTCCCTAAGATTTCTATCAGTATCTTTTGTCAGTCGTTCCACAGCTTCTGCAAGGTCAAGATATCCAAGTCCGTTTGTCTTGCCGTCCCTTGCACTGAGTATTGTCATAGCCGATGCGTAATGAATACGATTGTCATATCCACTGCTATAATCCCGGTCAAATCTTTTTGTCAAAAAGGTGCTTCCAATATCACTTAGTTTCATCAACCTGCACTCCGGAATGATAAGACCGCACTTTATAGCTAAATCATTTGCAGTCTTTTCCCATGCCCCGACATCATATAAATCGTTTCTGGATGGAAACTTTGCAATCCACAATGAACCGTCAACGTCTGCCACATTTGCTTTCGGGCGAGCTCCGCCAAGAGACGAGCCTGGAGCAACAAGCTGTTCTACCCAGCGATTATCAGAATCTTTTTCATAACCAAGAGAAATTTGCTCAAGCTCTCTTATTGCAGTAATCGGTGGAACCGGAAAGTTATCATTGCTAAGAAAGTCTCCATCAGGTTCAGTTTTAAACCTGAATCCCCCAATGCGGTAACAATCCTGAACACCAAGCAGATAATCAGATTCGAAGAACTTCCTCGAAGCCCGGTTTTCTTGAACCGCATATAATGCTTCCCGCCTGTCTATCAGCTTGCGCCCCCATCTATCAGGGCAGGAATCTTCAAAAGCGCCAAAAAGCTGCTTGTCCTGAGAATATGTACGATATGCAGCCTGTGGAATGGTCGGATCAAGCATCAGTGATAAATGTTCTTTCAGCCATTCGTGATTATATTCAAATGAGACGACTTCTGTCCCGCTAGTGATCCCACAATGGATGGTTCCGATTAATTCATTGTTCAGCCATCCTGCATAGACAAAGATATCCCTGTTTTTACTCATGCTTCCTTACCCTTCTGGGAGTCTTTATCTCCAGATCTTGTATAGTTCTTCCTAATTCATCATCTTTTGCAAGAAGAAGAATATCATCCTGAAGTCCTAATGCATTCAGGACTGCCAGATACATTCCCATTGACACTGATGGTGAACCTTTTTCTATCTGCACAACTGTTGTCCGTCCCACACGGGCTTTTTGTGCAACGTCCTCTGCTGTTAGGTGTCTGCGCAAGCGAGCCAGTTTTATCTGTTCTCCAACGGTTTGCAGTTTTTTTGCTGTTTGAGGAAATAGCAGCGCTTTTCGTTTTCCCATGGTTGCTCCTAAAGTTTATATATACATACATTATAGAATAATATGTTTATATTTACAATCATTATAGTAGATAAATTAGAGACGGACTTTAAACCAATATCCATACAGTAACAACCCCTTTCCTGTGCCAGCCCGGTCACAGGAAAGAGGGGATGTTACCGGTCAGAAAACTGAATAATCCTTAACCTGCAGGCCATCCATGACCTGCATTTTTTGTGCCCAGATACCAGATACGCACGAAAAACGACCGAATACGAGAAGGCGCTGACACAGGAAAATGCCCCCGCGTATAAAGAGATAACAAAACAAAAACAAAGCACCGGAATGGAGGGCTAACATTATGAATAAGAAGAATCTTACAGCAGTAATCAGCGCAGTATCAGTTTTCACAATGTTTATGATCGGAACAGTAATGCACACATATGAATATGCATGGCTTGCAGTTCCTGCAGGAGGAGTCCTAATAGCAATCGTATCGATGCTCAGGGACAATAACGAAGACCAGGCTGAAGGCAAGAGATAACCAAAAGACAAACCACAGAACACAAAGATGGAGGAAAAAGAAATGACAGAGAACAGGAATAAGGAACTTAATGACGAGATGATGGCAAAGGCAACAGGCGGATGGGGTGAGCCGGAAGATCCGAAGTATGAGGTGGGGGCCCGGGTATCACTGAAATTCGGCAATGAGAACGGTGCGGTGACAACGGTTATCGGGACAATAATCTCTAGAGAGTCAACACCAGGCGGGTGGTTCTACATAGTAAGATACGAAGCAAACGGGATCACATATGAGCACAAGTACCCAGAGATTGCTTTGAATCCCGCATAACTGATATAGTGTAAATGCATAAAAGAAGGCAGCTCCTTATCTGATCACTGATGACCAGTTAGAGCTGCCTTTTATTATCTGTATTATTCAGCTGAATAATTTCATCTGTGTGAAGATTATCTTTGAATCCGTTTCGTCAGGAAACGATGGGAGTGTATTTATAGGTTCAGGATCATCACCAATGAGTTCTGTTATGCGCATCTGCCTGGCGCCTAGGATTATGTGGTCATATTCGTATTTTTCTTCAGCAGTCAGTTCCTGCATGCATTTTCTCCTTTCATCGTTTCGTAAGTGAGTACATAATAATGATAAATGAAGACAAAAACAAGTAGTAATTTTTCTGGAGTGAAAGGATGGAACAGCAACGACTCTTTTACAACATAAGTAATGACCTGTGGTCTTTTTCAAAGACGCATACTAAGCCCAGTAGCGAAATGACTGATGAGGACTGGGGAAATGCCATATAGATATGCTTTAATTTTGTGGAAGTAAAAGCGATGTGGTTCTTCCTCAACGATTAGTACTTGGCTATAGTATCGCATTTCAAGGGGGCGTATAATAGACATATAATGATTCCGAAAGGATATGGATATATGTCTACTACTTCTTCTCTGGACTTACAGAGTTTTTACCCTGCCGATTTAAAGATACTTGATGTTGAGGAAACCGATGACGAAATTATTATCAGAATGCATTCTGTAAGTAACAACTGCACGTGCCATAAGTGTGGAGCGCCTTTAATAAAACATCATGGTTCGCATCATAGGAAAGCGCAGGATTTACCAATACTTGGCAAGCGGGTTACTCTTGATATGCAGATATTCGATTACAATTGTAGCAGCGATAAGTGCAGTGGGAGGTTTGCTGCAACTGAAACATTCGATGGTTTCTTGAACTACAATAGTAGAATGACCGAACGCCTCGAAGACTTTATCTGTCTTCTTGCTATAGAAACAAGCTGTGAAGCATCCGCGCGGATCATGAATGCCATGAGAGTAAAAGTTAGTGGAGATACTGTGATACGTTTATTGGTCAAGAGGTATAAGAACCAATCTCCCACTGTATGCGGAAGTACTGTAGGTGTAGATGATTTTGCCTTTAAGAAACGCCATACTTATGGAACAATCATAGTTGATGAAAAGACCCACACTCCGGTTGCGGTGCTTGAGGGTAGAGATGGTAAAACGCTAAAAGAATGGCTAAGACAAAACCAGCATGTCACGGCAGTTACTCGAGACCGAGCCTCTGCCTACGCAAAAGCTGTGGAGGAAGTGCTTCCTGATTGTATGCAGATTGCAGACAGATTTCATATTCATCAGAATCTCATGGAGGCAGTAAACAAAGTATTGGGAAGGGAGATACCAGCAACAAACGCTATACCAAAAGATGGTGAAAGTATAGAAAAGGAAACTGAAAACCAGGAGTTATCCACATCCAAAGAGGATGGGGGTAAAAAAAATCGCATCTATTGTGGATAACTATACCCCGTCAGAGGAAAAGCGACGCCAATGCATTCTTAAAGCACAAGAATTGCGTGATAACGGGTGCACAATAGGTGAAATTGCCAGAATATTGGGGCGTGACTATAAGACAATCAGGAAATACTTGAATGGGGATCCGGATAAGATATGCCAAGGTGAAAACAGACATAGATCCGAACTGGAGGGTTATAAAAACTACATAATCGAATGGATAAATGATGGATGTACCCAGTCAGATATTTCAAATAAGCTTAAGGAGCTTGGCTACAAAGGGACATCGACAAACGCAAGGCTTTATGTGGTCAACCTGGCCAAGCGACATGGGCTAGAACTCAGCAAATATCATAATGATTCCACTGAAAAGGGGAAAGAGAAAAAGAAAATCAATGTGGACTTTATAACGCGAAAAGGAATATTTAATCATCTGTGGATGGACATAGCGCTGACGAATGACCATCACAAGCATTTGTGGGAACAGTTTCCTGTGCTCAAAGAAATAGAAAAGTGCATTCGGGAATTTAGGGAGTTTTTCGAAAAGAAAAATATGCCAATGCTCTATATCTTCATAGAAAAATACTCAAATTCAGAGGTCAAAGAAATTGCATCGTTTGCCAAAGGACTCCAACGGGATATAGATGCGGTTGAAAATGCCGTGGCTAGTCCGCTGAGTAATGCCTTTGTAGAGGGAACGAAAAGTAAAGTAAAGACTATCA
Source organism: Butyrivibrio sp. (assembly GCA_024694565.1). Taxonomy (GTDB): domain Bacteria; phylum Bacillota; class Clostridia; order Lachnospirales; family Lachnospiraceae; genus Butyrivibrio. The sequence goes on from JAILJR010000138.1 coordinate 4,294, forward strand.
AGAAGGCTATGTATGGTCGCTGCGGAATTGAGTTACTCTCGGCCAAACTGATGTACAGGAAATCATAGATTTACTAATAAATGCGGAAGAATCAA
>JAILJR010000226.1 GCA_024694565.1 Butyrivibrio sp.
CCGGCCCCGACTGTGCATATTGTACAATCACTTCGGGCACGCTTTCGCTCCTTTCGCTTCGTAGCGGTACTAAGCTCGAAAATACCTCGCTAAGTACCGACGAGCTCATAGGGCCTCTCAGCTGCTTGTGCAATATGCACAGCCGTAGCCGGCCTGGCGAGCTTTTGTCGGGCAACTCATTGAATGAACTTTATAATAAAAGCCACCGGTAAAGCAGAATAATGCTTTACCGGTGGCTTTGTTTTACAGTTCGACTCCTTAGCGGTTGATGACACTGAAGAGGTCCCGGAAGAAGGTGGGATAGGAGATGCCCACACATTCATCATCTATTATTCGGGTAGTGCCTTCGGCAGTCAGGGCAGCTATAGCGAAGCTCATTGCAAGGCGGTGATCTGAGTGGGAATCAATATCTGCTCCCTTAAGAGGCTTTCCTCCGTGGATTAACATGCCGTCATCTGTAGCTTCTATGGAACAGCCCATTTTGCCAAGACCGCTCACGACTGTGTCTATGCGGTTTGATTCCTTTATCTTTAGTTCCGCTGCATCCTTTATGATGGTGTCGCAGTCCATTGTGGCTGCAAGTATGGCAACAACGGGAAGCTCGTCTATCATCGTCGGGATGTCTTTTCCGCCTATGATAAACTGGTGGTTCTCGTTGCCGTGAAGCTCTGAGTATTTCACAAGAATATCAGCACTGGGCTCCTGGGAATTATTCACATTCACAAGCTCGATATCAGCCCCCATCTGCTTCAGTACCGTAAGGATACCGGCCCGTGTGGGATTTATGCCAACATTTCTGATCAGCAGCTCTGAACCCGGAACAACAAGAGCCGCTGCTATGAAGTAGGCGGCGGATGAGATATCTCCGGGAACGTTAACTCTGTGACCGTGCAGCGGCATTCCGGGGTGAAGAATTGCAACAGCGCTTCCGTCTCTGGCAACCTGATTGTGTATGTCAGCGCCAAAGGATGAGAGCATGGTCTCAGTGTGATTGCGGGAAAGAGCAGGTTCATAAACTACAGTATCTCCCTCAGCATAAAGACCGGCAAGGATTATGCAGGATTTTACCTGGGCTGAAGCCACCGGACTTCTGTAGTTTATGCCATGAAGCTGCTTTCCGCCTCCTATGTGAAGGGGGGCACAGCCATTTCCCATTACCGAGGATATGTCCGCACCCATCTGTGAGAGCGGTTTTATTATCCTCTCCATAGGTCTTTGCTCAATGGACCTGTCGCCTGTGATGTTTGAGTCAAAGGGCTGAGCTGCAAGAATACCCGACATCAGCCTTGTTGTTGTCCCGCTGTTTCCGGTATAAAGAGTGGAATCGGGGGCAGTAAGTCCATGAAGTCCATTGCCGTGTACTGTAATAGTGGGTACACCATTAGTGGGACGAAGTGAATGCTCTATAAGCACACCCAGCTTCTTAAAGCATTCGATTGTTGCCATACAGTCAGCACTCTCAAGGAATCCGGTTACCTCTGTAGTACCCTTGGAAAGGGCACCAAACATTATACTTCTGTGTGAAATTGATTTATCACCGGGAACAAAAATATCCCCCTTAATCGGCCTGGTGACTTTTTCAAGAGAAATCATGTATTTCCTCCTCTATAAACGACAGTTACTGTCTGACCTTTGCATGGTCAAAGCAGGATACAGTATGTGCTCAAAAACGAGCTCTTATTGTATCCGTTTCCTTATTTCCAAATATGGTCAGAAAACGGATTAAACGGTTGCAGGTTAAATTCTGGAAAAACGAGAACATCAGCTCCTGCTGTAGCAGGTGAAGCCAGCCTGATAAAGTACCTCGTGTGACTTATCAAGTCCGGCCTTGTCGTGAAGTTCAATTCTGAGAGCACCGTTCTGGTACTCTCTGTTGTGTGTGATCCCTATATTTTTGATATTGATCATATGGTCTGAAAGAATTGTTGCAACCCTGGCAAGATTGCCGGGCTTGTCATCAATGTCAACCCAAAGGTCATAGACCTGCCTTATAGGACCTGAGCTGGTACTTACGAAGGACTCACGGTATTCTCTTGCCGATTCAAAAAACGCAGATACCTTTTCCTCATCATGTTCATCTATTGCCAGCTTGATATCGTAAAGAGAGTCGATATATCTGGAGAGCAGCTCTGAAATATTGTCTGAGTTTGTCATACAGATCTGATTCCACATTGTTGGAGAAGAGGAGGATATTCTGGTGATGTCCTTAAATCCACCTGCCGCGACGGTCTTCATCAGATGGTCCTCAGAGTCAGAATCCTTTACCAGATTGACAAGAGAAGCTGAAATAACATGCGGAACATGACTTATGGCAGCCGTTATGTAGTCGTGCTGCTCGAATGGAACAATGAGAGGAATGGCTGAAATCTTTTTTATCAGTTCCTCGTATTCTGTAAGCCGCTCTTTTTGAGTTTTCCCGGTTTTGGTAAGGATGTAGTAGGCATTTTCAAGAAGTCCTGCCCTGGAGTTCTTGTAACCGATCCTCTCAGTTCCGGCCATGGGGTGGCCGCCTATGAAGCGGTCCTCGAGACCGAGCTCTCTTACAACGCTGTGAATACTTGTCTTGACGCTGCCTATATCCGTGATCGTGGTATGCTCACCGATAAAGGGCACGAGTGCCCTTAAATTGGCATTATTGACGGATACCGGAGCGCATAAAAATACAATGTCACACTCCTTGAAATCCGCTCCAATCTCAGAAAGAGGCCGGTCAACTATTCCCTCGGATTGAGCAGTATCAACCGTTTCTCTGTGAGGCGCGTAAGCCATTATATATGAATCGGGATCTGCTTTTTTTATTGCCTTGGCAATCGAACCGCCAAGGAGCCCTAACCCGATAAAACCATATGTCTTCATTTTTATAAATTTTCCTTCTGTTTATTAATGCATTATTAGAAACTATATCAATTTAAAGCATGAAAGTCAACAATGACATATTTGTGCAAATAGCCCTAAAATGCTTGTGCTAAAAGGGAGTTTTTAGTAGAATGGTTGTATGGGATTTTTGGGGGACCAATCTAAATCTCATGCATAATACCCAAATTGTTGCGACTGGAGGACAAGATAGTTATGAATGTTTACACAACTGACAAGATTAGAAACGTAGTACTGCTTGGGCATGGTGGAGCCGGCAAGACAACTCTGTGTGAGGCAATGGCGTATCTGGCAGGTCTTACATCCCGAATGGGGAAGGTTGAGGATGGCAATACACTGAGCGACTTTGACAAAGAGGAACAGAAGAGGCATATTTCCATCAGCACATCAACTATTCCGCTTGAATGGGAAGGACACAAGATAAATCTTCTTGATACACCCGGTTTCTTTGATTTTGTTGGTGAGGTTGAAGAGGCACTCAGTGTTGCAGATGCTGCAATCATAGTTGTATCCGGTAAAGCCGGTATAGAAGTTGGAACAGAGAAAGCATGGGAGTTCTGTGAAAAGTACAAGATTCCCCGCATGTTCTTTGTATCAGATATGGATATTGATGATGTATCCTACAGGCAGGTAGTTCAGGATCTTACCGACAAGTACGGCAAGAAGATGGCTCCTTTCAATCTTCCTATTCGTGAGAATGAGAAATTTGTCGGATATGTAAATATTATCCAGGAGAAGGGCTTCAGATGGTCAGGAAAGGAAGTTGTTGAATGTCCGGTACCCGAGTACAATGAGGCCAATCTCAAGCTCTTCAGGGATACGCTGCTTGAGTCTGTTGCAGAGACCTCCGAGGAATTTATGGACAGATATTTCAGCGGAGATACATTCTCTGAGTCAGAGATCAGAGCAGCCGTAAGGAGCAACGTTTGTGACGGAACCATCGTTCCTATCGAGATGGGCTCCAGCACGCTCTGCCAGGGTATATACACACTTCTTGATGATATTGTTAAGTACATGCCAAGTCCTGAGAACAGGAAGATGGCAGGTATCAATACCAATACCAATGAGATATTTGAGGCAGACTTTGATTTCTCAAAGCCAAAGACAGCCTTTGTTTTCAAGACAATGATAGATCCCTTCATTGGAAAGTATTCACTTATCAAGGTTCGTTCAGGTGTACTTAAATCTGACGATCAGATGTTTGTAGCAGGCAAGGACATCGATGTTAAGATCGGAAAGCTCTATGTCCTTCAGGGCAATAAGGCTACAGAAGTTCCTGAGCTTCACGCAGGTGACCTCGGTGCGCTCCAGAAGGTAGACATTACGACAGGAGATACTCTTTCAACAAAGGCAAATCCTGTTCAGTATGCAAAGATGGATATTTCACAGCCTTATACATACATGAGATATCATGCACAGAATAAGGCAGATATCGATAAGATTGCCCAGTCTTTAGCCAAGCTTTCAGCTGAGGATCAGACACTCCGCGTTGTCAATGATGCAGAGAACCGCCAGACACTCATCTATGGAATGGGCGATATGCACCTTGAGGTTGTTCAGAGCAAGCTTCAGAACATCTATAAAGTAGCAATCGATCTCACAAAGCCCAAGGTTGCTTTCAGAGAGACAATCCGCAAGAACTCTGATGTAGAGTACAAATACAAGAAGCAGACCGGCGGACACGGACAGTACGGTCATGTCAAGATGCGTTTCGAGCCCTCAGGAGATCCTACAACTCCATATGTATTTGATCAGGTAGTTGTAGGCGGAGCAGTTCCCAAGAACTTCTTCCCTGCTGTTGAGAAGGGCATAGCTGAGTCAGTTCAGAGAGGTCCTCTTGCTGCATATCCTGTTGTTGGCGTAAAGGCAACTCTCTATGACGGATCCTATCACCCTGTTGATTCATCGGAAATGGCCTTCAAGGTTGCAGCATCAGGTGCTTTCAAGAAGGGCTTTATGGATGCTTCACCGGTTCTTCTTGAGCCCATTGTTTCACTCAAGGTTACAGTTCCGGACAACTTCACCGGAGACGTAATGGGAGATCTCAACAAGAGAAGAGGAAGAGTTCTTGGAATGAATCCTTCACTTACTGGCAAACAGGTCATCGAGGCTGAGGTACCCATGATGGAACTCTATGGCTATTGCACACAGCTTCGCTCCATGACAGGAGGAAGCGGAGACTTCGAGTATCAGTTTGCAAGATATGAGCAGGCTCCTTCAGACGTACAGGCCAAGGAAGTTGCCGACAGAGCAGAAAAAGTAGCAGCTGCCAACTCTGAAGAATAAAAGCTGTTCCGTCAAAAGCCGGCAATGTATCGATGGAATGAACATATAACCTGTTATAATTATGTGTTTTGTATGTGACATCATATGATTATTGGACTCCTCCGGATTTTTCCGGAGGAGTTTATCGTTACTTGGTAGGTTACAATTTGAAATCCGATTACTTATGTTGACACTTGTCGTATGATTGTATACAATTATACGAGGAATACAATACATTCAATTGTGAGGTATTTGATATGAGTAATCATGATGCTTTCCAAAACAGACCTGTCTCAATGAACAACAAGAATAATCTCCTTCAGATAGAGGAGCATATGTATATTCTTGATGATGTTGACAAGCCCAATGTCTTCAGGAATATGTTCCCCTATGAGGAGGTTCCCAAGATACCGTTCAATGACAGGATAGTTCCGCACAACATGCCCAAGGACATATGGATAACGGATACAACCTTCAGGGATGGTCAGCAGTCAAGGGCACCCTACAAGGCTGAACAGATTGTCAGGATCTATGATTTTCTGCATGAGCTGGGCGGACCAAACGGCATGATAAGGCAGAGCGAATTCTTCTTGTATAGCAAGAATGATCGCGACGCTGTATACAAGTGCATGGATAGAGGCTATTCTTTCCCTGAGGTCACCAGCTGGATAAGAGCAAGTGAAGAGGATTTCAAGCTGGTAAAAGAGCTTGGCATGAAGGAGACGGGGATACTGGTAAGCTGCTCGGATTATCACATCTTCCTTAAACTCAAGATGACGAGAAAGCAGGCTCTTGAGCACTATCTGAGTATAATCCGCTCATGTCTTGAGGAAGGTATCAGCCCGAGGTGTCATCTGGAGGATATTACAAGAGCAGATATATATGGATTTGTGGTTCCCTTCTGCATTGAACTTATGAAGCTGAAGGAGGAGTACAATATTCCGGTAAAGGTAAGAGCATGTGACACAATGGGGTATGGTGTCAACTTCCCGGGTGCAGTTATACCAAGAAGCGTGCAGGGCATAATTTATGCGATCAATACCAATGCCAGCGTTCCGAGTGAGCTTATAGAATGGCATGGTCACAATGATTTCTACAAGGCTGTTACCAACTCTACAACAGCCTGGCTATATGGATGTGCCTCAGTAAATACCTCATTGTTTGGAATTGGTGAGAGAACCGGCAATACACCGCTGGAAGCTATGGTATTTGAATATGCTCAGCTTAAGGGGCATCTTAACGGAATGAATACCCAGGTCATAACTGATCTTGCTGAGTACTATGAGAAGGAAATAGGATTTACGGTTCCTGCGAACACGCCTTTTGTAGGCAAGAACTTCAATGTTACCAGAGCAGGAATACATGCTGATGGCTTGTTAAAAAATGAAGAGATATACAACATCTTTGATACCGAGAAGTTCCTGCGCAGACCTCCTGTCAGCGCAGTATCCAACACATCGGGACTTGCAGGAATTGCGCACTGGATAAATGTCCACTATAAGCTGAGGGATGAGCATGCTCTTACGAAGCAGTCACCGCTGGTAGAAAAGCTCAAGGTCTGGGTCGACAAGGAGTATGCAGACGGCAGAGTCACTGTAATGACTGACAAGGAGCTTGTGGATAAGATTGAGGAGTATGGATCGGAACTTGGAATAGTGGTCAGGGAAGGAGAGGTAATTACTTCTAAAGAGTAATTGCGCTGCGGAATGGATAATCGAGATTTGAAGCAGGAAGTAACAGATAAGTATTCGCTCCGGGGACGGGTGTTCAACAGGATACGAGAGGATATCCTCAACGGCAAGTACAAGGATCACGAGGAACTCAAGGAGGTCGCTATAGGTCAGGAGCTGGGAGTCAGCAGAACACCTGTAAGGGAGGCCTTCAGGCAGCTTGAGCTTGAGGGGCTGATTCAGATAATTCCTAACCGTGGTGCTTATGTCACCGGTATCAAGATCAAGGATATCAAGGACATATATATGATCAGATCCAAGCTTGAGGGACTCTGTGCAAGATGGGCATGTGAGCACATTACAAAGGAACAGCTTGAGGAGATGGAGGAAATAATCTATCTGGCCGAGTTTCATGCTGCAAGAGGGCATATGGATCAGATGGCCGAGCTTGATAACAGGTTTCATACCATTTTATATGAATCCTGTAATTCCAAAATGCTGGAGCATCTTCTAAAGGATTATCATCAATATGTCTGGAGAGTGAGACAGAAGACGCTTTCAAGCAACAGAGGTGCTGTCTCCAATGTTGAGCACAAGTACATAATGGAGGCAATCAAGGAGAACAATCCCGATAAAGCAGAAGAGCTGGCCAATCAGCACATGCTCAACGCCTATGAGAATATGATCGAGAATGGACTTCTTGATGTGATCAATGAATAAATAGAGGAGATTTAGCGATGGATAAGATTAAAATGACCACACCTATCGTCGAGATGGATGGGGATGAGATGACAAGGGTGCTCTGGCAGATGATCAAGGACAAGCTTATATTGCCCTATATCGATCTGAAGAGTGAGTACTATGATCTTGGGCTTAAGCACAGAGATGAGACTGATGATCAGGTTACCATCGATAGTGCCAATGCTACGCTTAAGTACGGCGTTGCGGTAAAGTGTGCAACAATTACTCCAAATAATGAGAGAGTTGAAGAATATAATCTGAAAAAGATGTGGAAGAGTCCCAATGGTACTATCAGGGCTATACTTGACGGAACTGTTTTCAGGACTCCTATCATGGTCAAGGGAATTGAGCCCAATGTAAGGACATGGACTGAGCCCATCACACTTGCCCGTCATGCCTATGGCGATGTGTACAAGAATGTAGAGATTGCTGTTCCCGGCCCCGGAAAGGCTGAGCTCTTGTTTACAGGAGCTGATGGAACAGAGATCAGAAAGACAATTTTCGAATTTGATGAGCCCGGAATCATTCAGGGCGTGCATAACAGGAATTCTTCTATAGAGAGCTTTGCAAGAGCATGCTTTAAGTATGCGCTCTCTGAGAAAAAAGAGCTCTGGCTTGGAACAAAGGATACAATTTCAAAGACCTATGACAGGAGATTCCGCGAAATCTTTGATTCTATCTATGAGGCAGAATTTAAGGAGGAGTTTAAGAAAGCAGGAATCACCTATTTCTATACACTTATAGATGATGCTGTTGCAAGGGTCATGAAATCAAAGGGTGGATTTATCTGGGCCTGCAAGAACTATGACGGAGATGTTATGAGCGATATGGTCTCATCCGCCTTTGGCTCACTTGCAATGATGACATCTGTACTTGTTTCACCTACAGGCGTCTATGAGTATGAAGCTGCTCACGGAACAGTGCAGAGGCACTACTATAAGTACCTTAAGGGCGAACCAACTTCAACCAATCCTGTTGCAACGATATTTGCCTGGACAGGAGCACTCAGAAAGAGGGGCGAGCTTGATAAGATAAGCGGACTCATCGACTGGGCGGACAGGATGGAGAAGGCTACTCTTTCAGTTATTGAGTCAGGGCGTATGACAGGTGACCTTGCGCTCATCACATCAATCAGGAATCCTGTAAAGCTCGGATCAGAGGAGTTCCTTGACGCCATCGCAGAGGAATTTACAAATCAGAAATAAAAATCAAAAAAGCTGCTATGATATTTTCATAGCAGCTTTTTTCTGTAAATAAAAGATCCGGAACAGGAACAGATCCTTTAATCTTTTACGAATGGGGCGCTTTTGTCAGTCATCCACATCAAAATTTTCCAGAATACTCTTTTTGGCAGTAGGCTTTGAGTCGCCGTGTTTTACCATAAGCATGGTGAAGAATGCAAGTGTTGAGAAGACAAAGGCGTAAGGGAAAAGAGTTCTGTATGAGACGTGCTCCAACAGAAAGCCTGACAGGATAGGAGTAAATACCTGAGCCGCCATGGAAAAGGTGTAATAGGTTCCGGTGTATTTTCCTATATCTCCGGATTTGCTCATCTCAACAACCATTGGATATGAATTAACATTTATTGCAGCCCAGCCAACACCGATGACTGCAAAAATGACATTGACAAATGGCGTATACTCAGGCAAAAGAGCAGCAAGGAGGTAACATGCACTCATCATCAGGACACCTGCAAGAATGACCTTTTTTCTTCCGACCCTGCCGGAGATTGCACCGATAGGAATATAGCTCAGTACTGCCGCAACGGTAGCAATCATCAGATTACCTGCATAGCTTCCATCGTTTTTACCCCATACCTCACTGACATATCTTGTGAAAGCGGTAGTTACTGCATTATATGCCATATACCAGAACGCAACTGAAAACAGAAGAAATATCAGGCTTCTGAGGACATCACCGGGAAGCCTGTCACCTTTTTCACCTGTGGTCTTCTCGTCTGAGAGCGTCTCGCCGAAGGAGCCAAGTCCTCCTGCTGCCTCAATTTCTTTCCTTATCTTATTTTCATTGATTGTCAGAAAAAGAATTACAACAGATACTATGAGGCAGATGATGATGCTGAGCATGAGCGGCGTGTAATCTGTTTTTTTCGGATCATCACTTCCTTTTAAAAGGAGCATGGTCATTACAAGTGTATAAACTCCTCCAAGGGCACCCATCAGGTTTATTACCGCATTTCCGGCACTTCGAAGTGGAGCAGGAGTAAGGTCAGGCATCAGTGATACGGCAGGAGATCTGTATATGCCCATAGAGACCAGCAGCAGAAGCAGTAAGATTATAAAAAAGGCAAGCATTCCGCTTGGGCTCGCGTACTGGATAAGAATAAAGAAAAAGATGGATGAAAGAAATGTTCCCGTAAGGATGTAGGGCATTCTTTTTCCAATCCTTGTATTGGTTCGGTCGGAAAGAGCACCGAAGAGCGGCAGAAGAAAAAGGGCAAAGACATTGTCAAGTGCCATGATTGCTCCTGTCACTGTCTCGCCAAGGTCAAAGGAATATTTGAGAATTTTCGGAATTTCATTGTCATAGAATGTCCAAAATGCAGTTATCGATAAAAAAGCAAGACCGATAAGTATAGTGCGTTTGTAATTTAGTTTCATATTCACCTTAAAATCCCCCGAATCTTTTGTATGATTTGTACAAACAAATTTAAAACAATGATAACAAAAAGGTAAAAAACTAACAACAGTTTTGTTTAACGGAAGCGCTTAACAATTGCTTTCTTAAAATCTTATAAAGTGCACACACAATATATTGCTTTATCTGAAAAAGCAATGTAAAATAATTGGCGGTAATGTTATAAATTTATCAAATAGGAAGTGATTTTTGATGTTTCTGATCAAAGCTATCTGCAAAGTGCTGCTGATCTGTTCTCCGCTTTATCTGCTTATGATAATGCCGCGGATGATTGGCAAACCTGACAGGAAGCCATTCCTTGGAGGTTTGTTTGCACACCGGGGGCTTCACGATAACAACTCTGATGCTCCTGAGAATACGATGGCTGCATTTCGTAAGGCTGTTGAGGCAGGCTACGGGATAGAATGTGATGTTCAGCTCTCAAAAGATGGAATACCTGTAATTTTTCATGACTTCACACTTGAGAGAGTGGCAAGATATCCTAAGGGACACATGCTCGAAAATCAGGGTGTAAAAGGCAAGGTAGTGGATTATACCTATTCTGAGCTGCAAAACTTCCACATTCTGGATTCTGATGAGCGGATACCTAAATTCGAGGATTTTCTTAAAATGGTCGACGGCAGGGTTCCCCTCATTGTCGAGCTTAAGATTGAACTCAAGGATCTGTCTGTATGCTCCAGAGTTGACGCGCTCCTTAAGGATTACAAGGGCATATACTGTATAGAATCCTTCAACCCGTTAGGCGTGTTCTGGTACAGGTGCAATCATCCTGATGTGATGAGAGGTCAGCTCTCTGATGAATTTCACAAGGATTCACCGGAGGAGTTTAAGGGAATACTGTATTTTGTACTCACCAAAATGCTGTTGAATTTCATGACTAAACCTGACTTTATAGCATTTAACTGCAAATATCCCAAGAGCACGTCCCTTGAGCTTTGTAAAAAGCTGTATCACTGCACCTGCGCAGCCTGGACCATTAAAAGTCAGACACAGCTTGATAACGCAAGAGACAGATTTGATATTTACATCTTTGACAGCTTCATTCCGGACAGTGAAATGACTTAAGATGCTTGCATCTTCGCATTTACACATTAGCGGAACTGTTACCTGGCTTTAGCAGTACATTATTTTTTGGGTAATTTCCATTTAATATCAGGCTGATCTTACGCAATGATATATATGTGATAAAGCCGACCGGTATCTGACACGGATTTTTTGATCTTTATCCGGCCGACGGTTCATAATCTCCAGGGTTTTAGCACATATATATCATCGCGGAAGCAGATGATATTATGATGGTAGTTATAAATATCATACATGAAAGGTTACCGGACAGATGCCGGTAAGAGAGGTAAAAACATGGCGAACAAATGGGTTTATATGTTCAAAGAAGGCAATGCAGGCATGCGTGAGCTTTTAGGTGGTAAGGGTGCTAACCTTGCTGAGATGACCAATATTGGCCTTCCGGTTCCACAGGGCTTCACAATCACAACTGAGGCATGCACACAGTACTATGAGGATGGCCGCAAGATTAATGATGAGATCATGGCCCAGGCTATGGAAGGCGTAAAGAAGATGGAAGAGATCAACGGCAAGAAGTTCGGTGATCTTGACAATCCGCTTCTCGTATCGGTTCGTTCTGGTGCTCGTGCTTCTATGCCTGGTATGATGGATACAATTCTCAACCTTGGTCTTAATGACGAAGTTGTTGCAGCTATGATCAAGGGCAATCCCGATCCTGCTTTCGAGCGTTTCGTATATGATTCATATCGTCGTTTCATCCAGATGTTCTCTGATGTAGTTATGGAAGTTGGTAAGAAGTACTTCGAGCAGCTCATCGACAAGATGAAAGAGGACAAGGGTGTTAAGTTTGACGTTGATTTGACAGCAGCAGATCTTAAGGAGCTGGCTGAGCAGTTCAAGGCTGAGTACAAGAAACAGCTTGGCAAGGACTTCCCTTCAGATCCTGTTGAGCAGTTAAAGCTCGCTATCGAGGCTGTATTCCGTTCATGGGATAACCCTCGTGCAAATGTATATCGTCGTGACAACGACATCCCTTACTCATGGGGAACAGCTGTTAACGTAATGCCTATGGTATTCGGTAACCTGAACAATGAGTCCGGCACAGGTGTTGCATTCACACGTGACCCTGCAACCGGTGAGAACAAGCTTATGGGTGAGTTCCTTATCAATGCACAGGGCGAGGACGTTGTTGCGGGTGTTCGTACACCTATGCCAATCGCTCAGATGGAGAAGGAATTCCCTGAGGCTTATGCTGAGTTTATTAAGGTTTGTGAGACTCTTGAGAATCACTACCATGACATGCAGGATATGGAGTTCACAGTAGAGAACAAGAAGCTCTACATGCTTCAGTGTCGTAACGGTAAGAGAACAGCTCCTGCTGCTCTTAAGATTGCCTGCGACCTGGTTGACGAGGGACACAAGACTCCTGAAGAGGCAGTTGCCATGATCGATCCTCGTAACCTGGATACACTTCTTCATCCTCAGTTTGACGCTGCTGCTCTTAAGGCTGCAACACCTATCGGAAAGGGGCTTGGTGCTTCACCCGGAGCTGCCTGCGGTAAGATCGTATTTACAGCTGATGACGCTGTAGCATGGGCTGAGAGAGGCGAGAAGGTAGTTCTTGTTCGTCTTGAGACATCACCTGAGGACATCACAGGTATGAAGGCTGCACAGGGTATCCTTACTGTTCGTGGTGGTATGACAAGCCATGCAGCTGTTGTTGCCCGTGGAATGGGTGAGTGCTGCGTATCAGGATGCGGCGACATCAATATGGATGAGGAAAACAAGAAGTTCACTCTTGCCGGAAAAGAGTTCCATGAGGGAGACTTTATTTCAATTGATGGTACAACAGGTAACATCTATGACGGACAGATCGCAACAGTTGATGCTAAGATTGCCGGTGAGTTCGGACGTATCATGGCATGGGCTGATGAGTTCAGAAGACTTAAGGTTCGTACAAATGCAGACACACCTGCAGATGCAAAGAAAGCAAGAGAGCTCGGTGCTGAGGGTATCGGTCTTTGCCGTACAGAGCACATGTTCTTCGAGGAGGACAGAATTGCTGCATTCCGTGAGATGATCTGCTCAGATACAGTAGAAGAGAGAGAGGAAGCTCTTGAGAAAATCCTTCCTTATCAGCAGAACGACTTCAGACAGCTCTATGAAGCTCTTGAGGGATGCCCAGTTACAATCAGATTCCTTGATCCACCTCTTCACGAGTTCGTTCCTACAACAGAAGATGAGATCAAGAAGCTTGCTGATGCAAAGCATAAGAGCGTAGAAG
>JAILJR010000010.1 GCA_024694565.1 Butyrivibrio sp.
GGTTGTCTTGCCAAAAAACTCAATGTCTGAATAAATGGTTTTCTCAAAAACTATTGTCCAGGAAGAGGGTTTACTAATTGTCAATGTCCAAAAATAAGGGTAACTCAAAAACTCGTTGTCTATTCTATAGGGTATATTTTATTTGGGATGCTTTCGATCGGTTGCTTTCTTTTGGCCTCCCTTATTTTGGGATTTGGAGACGCTGTAGCCGAATTTTCCAAGCTTTTGTCCAAGTGAAAAATACTCGCCATGGGAGTAAGTGATAAGATCTGCTTTTCCAAGGTTGAATCTGCCATTTTCGTCCATGTACCAGTCATCGACTGTCACGCATAAAACCTCTGCAACAAACATGTCGTGGCTTCCCAGCTCGAGGATCTGGCGAACTTTACACTCGATGTTGACGGGACACTCTGCTATTCCGGGAGCTGAGATCTTCTGTGATTTTTGAGGTGTCAGGTGCATTTCTTTGAACTTGTCATAGTCGCGTCCTGATCTGACACCACACCAGTCGGCAGCCCTGACAAGCTTTTGATTTACGAGGTTGACAACAAACTCACCGGACTCCTTTATGCAGTCATAGGAGTATCGCTCTTTTCTGACAGATATTGAAAGCATGGGTGGTGAGGTGCAGATATTGCCGGCCCATGCCACGGTTATTATGTTTGGTCGTCCGCCGTCTTTCTGACAGCTGACCATGACTGCCGGAAGTGGATATAGCATGTTACCGGGTTTCCAGATTTCTTTGCCCATAAATATACTCCTCAATTAACGCAAGTCTATATCTGAATTATTCCGTTCAGATGCGGATATCGTAATCGCCCAGAGAACGTGCTCTAACGTTATCCTGCTCCTATATGGACCTATACATCCGTCCCTCGGGTCCGCTACGGAACCGGAAAAAATGGTCCTATAACCCCGTCCCCGGGGGTCATTTGCTGAGGTATTTGTTGATATTGGTGGCAGTGACTTTGGTGTAGGGAAGCCTTATGTATCTGTCGTCCTCTACGTCAAACTCATCAGCGAGCTCGTCGATACTTCCGCCATGGCCAAGGGTCAGGGAAAGCTCGTACATTGCTCTGGCCTGCCCTTCCTTATCATTGTAGACAGTGCCGACCATCTTGTCATCTCTTACCGCTTCAAGCCCCACGTCTGTTCCGTCAATGCCAAATATTGCGGGCCAGTCACGCCTTATCATACCGGAGGCTTCGTAGGCGTCGATGGCGCCAAGGGCCATGTCATCGTTGTTTGCAAGGACAAGCTCTATCTTGTTGCCATTTTCCTCGATGAAACGGGAAACTTTGGTCTGTGCCTGGGCCCTGTTCCAGTTGGCTATGGCATAGCCGAGCTTGTCTACTTCAATTCCTTTATCTATAAGTGTGTTTACTGAATACTCGGTCCGCACGATTGAATCCTGGTGACCTGCCTCGCCCTCAATCACTACGTACTGTATAACGCCATCACCGTTCTTATCAACTGTTTTATCTGACAGACAGGTTGTAGCTGCGAGCTCACCCTGCATCACTCCTGACTCTATCGCATTGGCTCCTACATAAAAAAGCTTGTTCCATCTGACGATATCACCCTCGACGAGCTCCCTGTTGAAAAAGATAAGGGGTACATCTGCTTTTCTTGCTGCATCTATTACTGCAGAAGGGTCTGTCCTGTCTACCAGATTTACACAGATCACGCTGCAGCCCTCCTCAATCATCTTTCTCACCTGTGTGTTCTGCGTCTGCTGACTTTGAGAAGCATTATACACCACCACCTCTGTCTCATCGGTAGCACAATCCATAAAGCAGTCCATGAGCTGGGCTACGAAGGTGTCATACTGGTCATAGAGCGTGACACCAATCTTGATTTTTCCGGAAGAAGGCTCCTTTTGCTGCACTCCGCAGTCTGTAAAAAATATGCAGCTAAAGAAAACGCACATCACGACACCAATACGTGTTAACCTCTTAAATTTCTCCATTTGTTTTCACATTTCCTTAATCTCATTTCACGTTTTTCACGGGAATATTTGCATGTAAAGTGCACCGATGGTTTGTTCATCCTGTCTGAAATGCAAACCTGATTCCCGGTTGGATACTTTCAGCATTTTGCCACAGTGATGCAATATGCACGGCATGCTTCCAAAGTTGGAAATACCGGTATATCGCTGTTATATTCACTGCAAGACCGGAAACAGCATTCTCTGGTTGACCTCATCGAAGAGATTGTCTTTGTTTACCACCCTGAAGGTCACATACTCATTTTCCATGGGAGTGAGCCTGTTCTCCATTCGCTTTTTCACCGTAGCAAGACTCTGATAGCCCATGTAGTACTCGTTAGGGACAATCATGCTCCTGATAAGCCCATGATCGAGGTAGCTTACATTTATTATTGAGATTCCCTCTCCAAAAATGAAGGGTGCATTATCTACACTTGAAGCGTACTCACCTGCTGCTTCAAGCCCTGTGTTGTCAAGCGCTACTATGACATCAGCGTATCTGCCTTGCTGCTTCTGGCTGATATTGTCAGCTATGTTTGCTTTACTGTACTCCTTCCAGGCAATGACCGCTCCGGAAGACTCAATATTTTCCATAAAGCCCTCCATTCTCTCAATATTGGAGTTTTTTCTCCGATTGGAATCAACTATTCCAATCCTTACTCCTGTAAGATCTCTTCCAAGTGCTATCCTGACCTCGTTGGCAAGTGCCCGTCCTACTTCCCTGTTGTCAGCCTCGATGCAGGCAGATTTTCCTTCCACATCCACATCCATGCTGGCGCTGGTGTCAACAAGTTCAAGGACAGCCTTACTGCTTATATCCGATATCATTTCCTCAGTTCCTTCGCTGTTTGTAACCTGAAGGATAATTCCCTCCGCTCCGGAAGCAATCTCCTCCCTCACGATTGCATACTGCTGGCTGATCGAAGTATTCTTGCCGGTAGTGACAACACTCACTCTTATTCCCGTATCTTTTCCCGCCTGCTCAAGGCCCGCCAGAAAGGCCGACCAGCGTTCTGAACCCGAATCGTCCAGGACAACGGAGACCCTGACCGGCTCATCATGTATTCCGCTCATGATAAGAGCTGATGCAGAAGCTGAAAAAGATATGAAAAGAAGCATTGAAACCACCAGGATAAACATGTTTCTGTTATGCATCCTGCTCCTTTCCGCCCTCGAGCCTCTTAAAGTTCTCCTCATTGTATTCAATAGCCGGAAGATGTATTGTCACATTTGTTCCCTCATCGGGCTCACTTTCTATTTTAAGTCCGTACTGCTCACCAAATCGCAGCTTTATCCTTCGCTGTACATTTATAAGTCCTACGCCGGAGCCTTTTTTTCTGGCTCTCGTGTTATCAGTAAGAAGAAATTCAAGCTGCTCCTCGTTCATTCCGTATCCGTTGTCAGTTACCGTTATATAGACATCACCGTCGTCGGCAAGCACACCCTTGACGCTGATCTCGCCGTCTTCCATCCCCTTAACGCCGTAATAAACAGCATTTTCCAGAATGGGCTGGACTATCAGCTTTACCGTGCAGAGCTTCTTTATCCTCTCATCGATCTCAAAATCTACTGTGAAAGCGTCCTTGAATCTGACCTTCTGGATATTCATGTAGTTACCGGCATGTCGCATCTCATCCTCGATGGTGATGATGGTCTTGCCTCCTGAGAGTGCAACGCGGAAAAGACTGGCCAGCTGGGTTATCATATACACAGCTTCATCGTTCTTGCCGCCCTCTATCATCCAGACAATCGAGTCAAGGGTATTGTAAAGAAAGTGCGGATTTATCTGGGACTGCAGCGCATCAAGCTCTGATTTTCTCTTTTCCTCCTGCGAAGCAACCATATCCTTCATCAGCCGGCCTATCTGGTCGTAGCTGCTCCTCAGAGTTTTTCCCAGGTGCTCGATCTCAGCCGGGCCGCCAATGTATACCTCAGGATTTGCCTTGCCCATCTCGATATCCTTTATGGAATCATTGAGTCTGATGATCGGGCTGGTTACTCTTTCGGCCACAAATCTGTTCAGTATCAGCATAGCGAGAAGCGTTATGGAAATGATCATGACAACGAAATACCTTATATCCTTAAGGCCGCGATAAGTGTTGCCTGCAGGTATTACACTGACCAGCTTCCAGCCGGTATAGCTCATGGTCGCAACAGTGACGATCCTGTCTTCACCGTTAAACAGCTCCCTGTGACTTCCATCGTCATAAGTTGCCGCCTGAGTATTGTTCTCGGTTATCAGACCGGCACTGATCTGCATCAGCATCGGGTGATAGATAATGGAGCCATTCCTGTCGCACAGATAAACATACTGCTCTGAGGTATTGCCGTTCATCGCCTTCATCATATCCTCGATGACAGCATAGTTCATGTCGATCAAAAGAACTCCCATCTGCGGCGCACCTCCGTTGTTAAGCTCAACTGCACGGCTCAGGGACGTTACCCAGTAGTACCTGTAGGCAGGGTCATCGACAAAAATATTCTGGACATGTGGCTGGGAAAAATGAAGATTTTCAGGCTTTTTTATGGCATTTGAAAACCAGGACTGGGTTGTGACATCTACATCTGATTTCTCGACTCCGACAGGCGAAGCACAGATCAGCTCTCCCTCGGAATTGTAAAGAGCAAGTGAAATCAGATAGTCCTTATGTGCTTCATAGAGAAGGTTCATCTGTGCGACGGGAGTTTCCTTGGAAATATCCTGATCCTTTACAACATTATAATAGATAGCATCAGACATGCGCCTCATGCTTCGGAGATAATCCTCCAGGTTTATGACTATTCCATCAAGTGTCTGCCTGGCACCTTCGGTCAGCATCTTGTCTGACCTCATGGCAAAGCGCTGGTACAAGGAAGCTCCCATGGCAAGCATACAAACAAGAGCTACGATCGTAAATGACACCGAGACCGTAACCTGAATACTCCTGGATGCCTTTGGATTCATAAATCTCGTCAGCATCCAGTCCAATCTTATTTTCTTTACTTTTTCGCCAAAAAAGTCTTTTGCGTGCACCTTTATTTTTCCTTGCCGGACTTATACTTTGAAGGTGAAACCCCGAACTGCTTTTTAAATACGTAGCTGAAATAATTTGGATCAGTATAGCCGACCTTCTCTGCTATTATATAGGTCTTTTCATCCGTCTCGAGAAGGAGCTTTTCTGCTATTTCCATGCGGTAATCAGTGAGGTAGGAAACAAAGGTCTTGCCTGTCTCCTTCTTGAATACCGTGGAAAAATAAGCGCTGCTCACTCCCAGGAAGCTGCATATAAAATCAACAGAGAGATCCTGATCGCCGTAGTGATCGGCAACATAGTCCTGTGCCTTTGACACAAAGGATCTGGTGTTGTCAGATCTCTTGTGTGAGATCAGCTCATGGATCCTGACACAGACCTTTTTGAACCACACCGTCAGTTCCTTCTGCTCCATCTGCTGGACTGTTGCATAAACATCATTTGACATGTCGAAGATCTCCGAAAGATCGAGCTGATTGTTCCTGGCAAACTTATAAAGCTCACTCACCAGCTCCATGACAAAAAACCTGTAGTTCTGGATTGAAGCCTGCTGTTCAAGATTACTCTCTATGTATTTTCCCGCTGCAGCCTCTACAGATTCAGCATCTGACATCTTCACCTTTTTAAAGATATCAGTCAGTGTATCTGTCTGATCAGCAACTGCCACGTCATAGTCAGACGGAACGATCTCAGAAATGTTGATGGCCTTGGTATGTCCATAGAGAACCCTGTAGGAAACTGCGTCCCTTGCTCCTCTGTAGGAATCATCAAGATCGACCAGATTATCAACAATGCTGCCAATCCCTATAGTGACGCTGGCCTTACAGATGCTCTCAGCAAGTCTGCACATTCTGTCGCAGGCGTCGGTAAGTTCCGATGAATCCTTACGTGCCTGCAGCTGTGCGATCATTACCGTGCTTCCCTGATATGAAAAGAAATGGCACCCCCACTTCTTGTCCATCCTCTCCTCAAGGAGCTTTCTGACCGACACAGAAAGAAGTACCGGATTCATTCCCTCCGGAATATTGGATTTGCTGATATGGACAATGAGCACGGCATAAAAAGGCCCGGTCAGCTCTATCTGATAGTCGTACAGATATTTGTCAATCTTGTTCTCCTCTATCCTGCCCTCAACAAGGGATGAGAAAAAATCCTCCTGAAGAAGCGGGAGGGAGTCCATATAATAATTCCGGAGCTTCTCCACATTGAGCTTCTCATCAATATCTCGATCCAATGCCTCATGGACTCTGGCGAACACAGATTTAAGCTCATCGGCATCGATGGGCTTTAGGATATACTCTTCTGCCTCAAGGCGGATCGCCTCTTTGGCATATTCGAACTCATCATAGCCTGAGAAAAAGATAATACGGATATTCGGGTAGAGCTTTTTTAGATTTCTGGACAGTTCCATGCCGTCCATGTATGGCATCTGGATATCAGTCATGACAATGTCAGGGGTCTGTTCCTCTGCTAGTTCAAGAGCTTCCAGACCATTATGAGCATACCTGGGGTTTTCAAAGCCCATACTCTCCCAGTCCATCTTCTTCATGATGGCCTGAGCTACGTCTTCCTCATCATCTACGAGCATTACCTTATATCTGTTCATGGTTGGGGTCTCCTTATTAGGGGTGTTGGCGAACGGGACGCTCCGGGCGGGGGACAAGCCGTGTGGCTGTCGGGCGACTCATTGAATGATGTTGAGGTCAAAAGTCACCTGGTGGCTCCGTGGCTGTGCATGTTGCACAGGAGGCTGAGAGGCCCTTGTGAGCGGTCGGTACTTAGAGGCCGTACTTTGGCCTCTTAGTACCGTTACCAGCGAGCAGGAGCGAAAGCGTGCCCGAAGTGATTGTACAATATGCACAGCCATGGAGACACAAGGTGACTTTTGACCTCAACATCATTGCATTAACAGATCAGGCATATTTCTCATGGATATATTTCCACATGAAGCCCATGATCAGTACTGATACTACTATGACAACGAGAGCAGCTGTTGGATTGAAAAAGGATACTATTCCCATAACTATGGCGGCGATTCCCATGAAGAGGATGATCAGACCTGCGTAGAGAGTGTATTCCTTTGGGTGGCGGATGCTCTCGGGGTTTTCCTTCTTAATTATTTTTACGTCTCTGGTGATTATGAGTCTTGTACCAAAGTACAGGCAGACTGTAAACACCAGTATTTCTATTCCCATCTGATTAATTATACCTTCTAAATTCATAACAAAAACCTCTCAAAAAATCAACGTAACGTCCACTGAATAACCGGGTTGGAAACATGATTCATCATCACGATGGTTGAAAAAAGGGACATGGCACAGGCCATGCCCCTTTAGTATACAGGAGTTTATTACTTCTTAGCAACGTACTTACGGATATCAAGTGAGATAGCTACGAAGATAACCAGACCGATGAAGATGTACTGAGCGTTGGCGTCTACTCCGAGGTACTGGAGAGCTGCCTTCAAGAGCTCGAATACTGCAACACCGATGATGGCGCTTGATACTTTACCACGTCCACCGGTAACTGATACACCACCGATTGTGCAGGCTGCGATAGCTTCCATCTCGTAACCAAGACCAAGGTTAACTGATGCACCACCGGCCTTTGCACCAAGCATGAAGCCTGCAAGACCATACATCATAGCGGCCTTCATGTAGATGAGTACCATTGTGAGACGAACAGGAACACCGGCAACCTCAGCAGCCTGAGGGTTTCCACCTATAGCATACATGTACTTGCCGTGACGAGTCATGTTGAAGATGAACCATGTGATTGCTGCAACAATGATTGCGATCCAGATCAGATAGCTTATTCCAAGGAACTTACCTGTTGCGATATTTGTATACTCAGTTGTGTATCCACCAAGAGGTGTAGCACCTGTGTAGATAAGTGCAAGACCATAAACGATTTCCATCATGGCAAGTGTTGCGATGAATGGAGGAACGTGAAGGAATGCGATGAAGAAACCTGTGATCGCACCGAAAGCACCGGTAATTGCCAATACAACCAAAAGGGCTACAAAGATGTTGAGTGGCTGCATACCCTCGAAGAATTTGCCTGAATAGTCGATCTTCTGAAGAAGGGTACCTGCGATACATGCTGCAAAACCGATCATACGTCCTGCTGAAAGGTCGCATCCTGCGGTGATAACGCAGCCTGCAATACCAAGAGCGATTACAAGTCTTGAACTCATATTCATGAGAATGTTGAACAGGTTATTGGCTGTCAGGAACCTGTCATTAGTGATACCTGTGTAGATTACCAGGATGAACATAACGATTATAACACCGTTATTGATAAGAAAATCTATCGCTTTCTGCTGTTTTGTCTTTACCATTGTATTATCCTCTCTATATTAGAATTGTGTTGCATAACTCATAACCTTCTCCTGAGTCATGTCACTTTCCTCTGTTATCTCTCCTCTGAGTTTACCGTTACACATTACATAAAGTCTGTCTGACATACCAAGCAGCTCTGCCATTTCTGAGGATATCATTATGATAGCCTTACCCTGTTTGGCCAGATCTGTCATGATCTCATATATCTCATGCTTGGCTCCTACGTCGATACCTCTTGTAGGCTCATCCATGATGAGGATATCAGGGTCATTGGCAAGCCATCTTGAAACGATAACCTTCTGCTGGTTACCACCTGAAAGATTGGCAATATGCTGCTGCATGTTTGGTGTCTTGATACTCAGCTTGTCAATACTGTCTTCGACAACCTTATTGATTTTCTTATGGTCAAGAACAAAACCAGCGGTCAAAAACTTGTTATAAACAGAAACACCAACGTTATCCTTAATTGAGAGGCAGCCGAAGATACCATTTCCTCTTCTGTCCTCAGTGATCATTCCGATTCCGGCATTCATCGCATCTCTCGGAGACTTGATGGTTACATTTTTACCATGGATCGTAATCGTTCCGGCTGAAAGATTTCTTATACCGAACAGACCTTCCATAAGCTCTGTTCTCTGAGCACCAACCAGTCCGCCGAAGCCGAGGATCTCACCCTTTCTGAGATTGAAGGATATATCCTGGAAAGACTTCTCGTGGATAGAAGAAATTCCCTTGACCTCCATGATCACCTCACCCGGAGTTCTGTCTTTTTCCGGATAGATATTAGTGAGCTCACGTCCAACCATCTTGGCGATGATATCATCGATTGACATGTCCTTAGCCGGCCAGGTTCCGATATATGTACCATCACGCATTACCGTGATATCATCGGCAATTCGCTTGATCTCATCCATCTTGTGAGAGATGTAGATCATGGCAACACCCTTGGCTCTAAGGCCTTCCATAATCTTGAAAAGTGCCTCAACTTCTTTATCTGATAGGGAAGATGTAGGCTCGTCGAAAATGATAACCTTGGCGTCATGTGAAACTGCCTTCGCAATCTCTACTGACTGCATCTGTCCGATAGACAGTGTGTCAAGCTGTGCCTTGGGATCAAAATCCATTCCGACTTCCTTGAGCCACTTCCCTGTTTCTTCGTACATAGTCTTGTGGTCGATCATCTGGATCGGACCGAATTTCTTTACCGGGAATCTTCCAAGGAACATGTTCTCTCCCACACTTCTTGCAAGTACCGGCTGAAGCTCCTGATGAACCATTGCTATACCTTTTTTCATAGCATCGTCAGGATTTTCTATTGTTGTCTTCTCCCCGTCAATGTATATCTCTCCGGCGTCCATCTTATAAATGCCGAAAAGACATTTCATAAGTGTTGATTTACCGGCTCCGTTCTCTCCCATAAGTGCATGGACGGTACCGGGCCTAACTGCCAACTGTACGTTATCCAGTGCCTTTACACCGGGAAAGGATTTGGATACACCCCGTAGTTCCAATTTGTACTCTGATGCCATACCTTCTTCCTTTCTGCTTTGCTTCCTTTAAAAAGTGGTGCGGATGAATGAACATCCGCGCCACCTGATTTACCTTACACAGATCCTCAAATCTGCCTAGTGTTCCGGTTAATTACTTAAGGCTGTCAAGAACAGACTGAGCGTTGTCAGTTGTAACCTTAACGTAATCGCAACCAATGTAGTGATCGTTGCCAGCACCTGTCAGATAGTTGATAGCTGCATCTGCTGCACCATGTGACTGAGCAATGTGATCGTTAAATACTGTACCTGTCATCTTGCCTGCAATAACATCCTCAAGAGCCTCTGTAAGAGCGTCAACACCTACAAGATAGATGTCCTCGTTAACCTTGCGGCCAGCTGCCTCGATTGACTGAAGAGCGCCAAGAGCCATAGCGTCGTTGTTGCAGAATACAACTTCTGTCTCAGGATGAGCTGAAAGTGAGTTAGCAACGAGCTGCTGAGCTGTAGCCTGATCCCACATACCAACCTGATCATCGAGCTCATCAACTGTCCAGCCTGCATCCTCAAGAGCCTTAACTGAGAACTCTGTACGATACTGAGCATCAACGTTCTCCGGGTCACCTTCGATCATGATGTACTGGATCTTGCCGTCCTTGTTGAGGTCGATCTTCTCCTGGCCCATATCTACAAGGATCTCGCCCTGCATTGTTCCGGACTGACGAGCATCACATCCAACGTATGTAACATCCCAGCCGTTTGAATCCCATCTTGCTTCCTCGTCTGCATCAGGCTCACGGTTGATGTATACAAGAGGAATATTAGCGCCAACTACCTGATCTGTGATAGTAGCTGCTGATGAAGAGTTAACAGGATTGATGATGAGAACGTCAACACCCTGTGTGATGAAGTTCTGGATCTGGTTTGTCTGTGTAGCCTGGTCATTAGCGCCGTCTACGATTGTGATGTTCTCTTTTGTAAATCCCTGAGCAATGAGGTAATTCTCAAGCTCTGTACGGAACAATGTCATGAAGTTGTCAGCAAACTGATAGATACAAACTCCAACCTTCTTGTCTGCAAGATCAGCATTTCCAGCCTCTGCAGTAGCTGTCTCTGCAACTGACTCAGCAGCTGTAGCAGCATCTGTAGCAGCATCTGTAGCTGTATCAGCCTTAGCTTCTTCCTTAGAAGCCTCAGCAGCAGGCTCTGATGAAGGTGCAGCGGGCTGTGATCCACTTGCTCCACATCCTGCGAGCATAGACATTGTCATTGCGGAAACTGTCAAAAGACTAACCAATTTCTTTTTCATTTTTCTTCCTCCTTAGAAGTTTTACAATTTGTTTACAATGAGCATTATAGCAATGCATATATAGTAAAAACATAGAGAATTCTTCTTTCAATCTTAAAAATTCTATGATTTTTTTGTGCGCTTTGTACATATTGCCCAAATGGGCTATTCACAGTTTGTTCAAATATTTCAAATTTATTACAATTTATTGCGGAAACTCTAAAAAATTGCCTTCCATAAGGGCATCATGATTCGTATAAATATTTTTCGC
The DNA here is from genome assembly GCA_024694565.1 of Butyrivibrio sp. Lineage (GTDB taxonomy): Bacteria > Bacillota > Clostridia > Lachnospirales > Lachnospiraceae > Butyrivibrio. The sequence goes on from JAILJR010000010.1 coordinate 11,386, forward strand.
TGCAATTCGTCTGCCCCGGCCAGCAGCTGAATTCTTCATCCTGTTTTATCTTGTAATTTCGATAATTAAATTTCAAAAATATGGTAAAATATAGAAATAAACATGTCGATACTTATTAATATATGGTTTACCGTTTACCTGATTTTCAATTCTCAGGACAGATCGGCAATCATATTGAAAGATTTTTATCATCTAAGGAACTGTTTGAAAATAAACTTTCAATTTTGTGCCGTGTTTTTGTTCGAGTGCACTGCTCAAAAATCATGCGAATAGCAGGCTATGTAACTGATTTTTGATAAGTCCGATCGGACAAAAAGACAAGCATAATGGAAATCTGTTTTTATACAGTTCCTCCCCTTAAAGGAGTCTGCATATGAAGAATTTTAGGTGCTTTCTGAGCATATTCTTATGTCTGTTTATCTTTTTCGCAAATACAAATGCATTATGCGCAAAAGCCGCGCCGCTAAATCAGCCGGATTCCAGGAAGATAGCCTCAGCCATTGACACAACTGCAAAAACGCAGCATTCCGGTTCTTCAAATTACTATGACAATCTGAAGAACGGAAAATATACTTTCATAAAGTCTTTTCAGATATCGGGGCTGGATGCACCTCAGAACGGGCATCTGTTGGACGGCACTGCTACTGTTACTGCTGACAACGGATATACCTGGGAAATCCCGGTACTCTGGGTCAACAATGACGGGGATCTGGTTAAGGTTGCCATCGAAGTTGATGAATCTGTAAGGAGCTATCCCGTATTTGCTTTTTATCTGCCTCAGGGTTATGCGCTGACTTTTGGAGAGAAGTCCAGCTACGACATCAAGGTCCCGGATTTTGTGAATACTCTTTTTAACAGGACAGGTGTTGCCACTCTTTCAAATCCCGACCGCGGCATCACATATATCACTCCTCTTCTTCCGGGAAAAGACAGGGTTCTTGTCAGGGTTCCTGCAGGCTATTACGATGAGCCCGTAAGCACACCCGGCAGCGATGGCGGCGAATCAGAGGGCGGAATGCCTTACAACGATGATCCATGTTATCCCTGGCCGGATATCGTTGATCCTGACACTCTTCAGTATGAAAATTATAATCCTGATTTTTCTGCTGACGAAGCCCAGGACATTGCAAACAGGCACGGAAGTCCGGAGGCTATTGCAGCCATAGGTGCAGACAATGTCGCATGGCTGGTATCCTATATTAAGGATGTGATCGAGCCTGAAGCAGTAGCTCTTTTGACCCAGAGCTTCCCAGCCTACGCTGCAGCTGCCGCAAATAATGAATTGGGAAAAGAGCTTGGTGTCTATATCTATTACTCCGATAAAGATGAGGATCAGGCTGTTGCATATGTAAAAGCAACGCCCGACAACTCCACCGGCGCCGTCAAATATGTGCTGGCAGTTAATTCCTACTACTATTACAATCTTGATGAAGATGCGCTTAAAGATAATCCTACATTTAATGACGACTCTGATATCAAGCTGGACACAACCATCATCCATGAAATGATGCATGCTCTCATGGACGATTACACAAGAACCGGCATGCTTGGAATGCAATATGTTCAGGGTGGTGACTTTTACACATATAACCCGGATGCTGACTTCCCTGAGTGGTTTGTTGAAGGTATAGCTACTTCTGTGGGAAGCCCTTACCAGTATTGGAACAGCACACTGAAAAACAGCTACGGATATGATGGCACATCCTATTCAAATCTTCTGGACGCATATCTGTCTGATGAGGCACTTCACCTTGATTATTCAGATGGATTATCGCTCAACGGTGATTCCGACATCAGAGAGAGTGCTTATGTCAGCGGCTATCTTGCCAACGTATACCTCGGATACCTCGCTGCAAGAAAGTACGACGGAATTGATGCCATCACCGAATACGAAAACGGGGACTACTCTATTAACAGCCTTGTAATCAGGAGCGGAGTAAATCATATTCTTGAGGAGCTTCACAATGGAAAAACTCTTGATGACATAATCTTTGAAATCTCGGATTTTGGAGATACTGTCTTATACCTTGATACAGATGATTTTGCAGACAAGTTCATCGCAAATGAAGACGACAGCATTACCGACAACGGCATTTCGCTCGCATTTACTACCAAGTTCCTCAATTATCTTGAGAGTAACAGTATTGGCGAATATGTGGCAAACGGATCTATCCTCACCGATTTCACAGATGTAACACCTATTCTGCTGTCCGCTGATCTTCTTTCAAATCCGCAGACTGCCCTTATTCTTACAGACAGTCAGGAGCCGGTAGCGTCAACAGTTGATCCCAAGATAGCATTAAAGTCCGGCGGAAAGTCAGAGACAGGCATTGTTGAGGGTGAAGATTTTGATGATAAGCTGGTTGCATTCCCGGAAAAAAATGTGGCAATGTCCACGGACACTACTGCTGCACCGGCTTCAAAATCGGATATAAAGGCCGCAGATACGGCTACTGCTGCTACTTCTAATGAAAAGAATTTAGAAGACAATATAGAAAAAGGAATTACGGCTAATGAGAAGAATTTGAAGTCCGATACAGAAAGCGGAACCGTTACTAATGAAAAGAATTTGAAAGCTGATACAGAAAACGGAACCGTTACTAATGAAAAGAATTTGAAAGCTGATACAGAAAGCGGACCTTCGGGTAATGAAAAGGATTTGAAAGCTTCCGAAGAAAATCAAATTGTGGTTCCCGTTGATAATCAGGAAGCTTCATCAGCTGAAAAATCTATGATTGACAACAATGATTCAAAAGCTATCACCAGTCTGGAAGAAAGCGCGATAACTGCCAATGCCAAAGAAGAAATTTCAAAATCTCAAAGCAGCGTCGATTCAAAAGAAATAAGCTCAATATTTGATGCCATACAAACCGGAATTGATGAACACAAAGAGATAGCAGAACGCAGTGCAAATTCCTCTGATCAGACTACTACTGCTTCTGCCGGCGGAGTGAATGCTTCTGGCGAAGAGACAGCACTCTTTAACGGCGGGGCTGATCCTGAAACGAAAACAGAAGCAGATCAGCAAACTTCTTCAGCTTCTTCCAATCCGTCAGAGACTCCATCAGGTGAGAATGAGTCTTCCGAAATTGAAAGCAGTTCATCTTCCGATAGCGATGCTCTATCACCGGAAATGATGGCTGACGCACAGTCAATCAGAAATGCTTTAGCTGAAGGACAGATACATTCATTAACCCCCGAACAGCTTGCTATTCTTTCAGAGGATACATCAGGCTCTGACAATTCTTCTGAGTCAGCAAATAAGAGTACTGCTCCGGGTGAGAAACAAAATGATTCGTCTGTATCAGCTGATATAGCACAGAAAACCAGCACCGGCAATGTTGATGGAGCACAGGATAACCCAGCTACTTCAGCAGATTTGACTCAGGGGACAGGTCAAAGCAAGGCTGATGAATTGCAGTACGACTCAACCTCTTCTGCAGATTCAGCTCAGGGTGCAGAGCAAGGCAAGGCTGATGAAACACAATACAGCCCAACCTCTTCTGCAGATTCAGCTCAGGATGCAGAGCAAAGCAAGGCTGATGAAACACAATCCGGCCCAACCTCTTCTGCAGATCCGGCTCAGGCATCCGGGCAAGACAAGGCTGTTGAATCACAGAACGTTCCAACCTCTTCAGAAGATTCTACTCAGGGAAGAGAGAATGATAAAGCTGAAGAACCGGAGGAAAATACTGCTGCTTCTTCTACTGCTACGCAGGACACAGATGCTGGCAAGACTGATGATTCACAGGATAATACTGATAATTCATCTGATGCCCCGAAGGACGATGAAGCAGGAAAGGCTGATGATTCACAAGTAACCGAAGTTGTAACGAATGATAAAGCACAGGATGATATAACTAACGGCAGTGAAACTGAGCAGGAAAATGGGTTGACTGATTCAGGTTCAGCAGTTACAATAGACGAGTTAGAAAACGCTCCGGCAGATATTTCTATTTCAGGTCCGGAACCGGAAGCAGATGATACAGATGACAATTCATCAGACGATCAGCAGATACTTGATGCGCTGCCTGCTACCGATGACAATGACAGTGAGAGTGATTCAGCTGCTGATACTGCTCCACCTGTAGAATAATTCTATAGCAAAGACCCATGCAAGCAAAATTGTATTCAATCCCTCTTGCATGTTCCGTGCAAAAAAATGCACCTGCTAAAGGCAGGTGCATTTCTTTTATATCAGCCAATCAGACTGCTGCTGGCTAGTTCACCAAATAACAAATTTTAAAATTTCGTTAGATTTGACCCGAAGTAGACACTTGTAATGGAATCTTATGAGTTGTCCGACAAAAGCTCGCCAGGGCGACTCATCTTATTCGAATGTAACCGTATGGCTTATTGCGTAACCACTCTCCTCTTTTTCATAGTCTGCGCTATAAGAGAAGCTTTCCCCGGACGTTTTTGAATTCTGGATGTTTGCAGCGTACCATTCAGGGAAGACATCTTCTGAAATCAGCATCTTAAAGGTGAGCACAGAGCTATCGCTGTAATTATTCTTTATAACCAGGGCGAGTTCCCTGTAATAGTCATCCAATGTGTCATACGTCACAGGACTTACAAGTCCGAGATTTTTTGTTCCGCCCTTGATATCCTTTTCTGTACTGTTTCGCTTTTCAATTTCCTGCAGAAGCGCTTCTATATCTGCCTTGGATACATCATCTTCGTCTAAAGAAGCTGCTTTATTGCTGTTGTTTTTTGAAAGTTTGACGGCAATATTTGAAAAGCCACTTGCCAATGATGGATTCTTTGCGCAAAGAATGATCATCAGACATGAAAAAATGATCAATCCAAGCATAATATAAAGAACTCTAGAAAATGTCTTCATAGTTCCTATCTCCAACAAGGTTTCGCCGTCAGGCGAAGTTTCCTATTTAATAAAAAAGAGTACCGCCACTGATGGCAAGCACTCCCTTATAAATGATAATGAGTCGCCCGACAAAAGTTCGCCCTTCCAGCTCCGGCTGTGCAAGCTTTTGTCGGGCGACTCATGATGATCATATTCTAAACACTACTCAATCGTTGTACTTCCATCCGGGGTGTTTATTTTTAATAGATTACATTTCTTCAAAGCTTCATACTCAATAACTGTACTGCTATCCATGTTGATTATGCGTAATAGCTTACATTTCTGTTAAGCTGCTTACTCAATAACTGTACTGCCATCAGAGTAGGTTATAACCCAATAGCCCTTACCGGTGCCGCAGTCCTCGTGATACTCCTTATCTACGATTACTGCTTTCTTTTCTGTTGAAGCATCAGGAGAAGCGGCAAGAGGTGTAATGGTGCTCTCATAGTCTAAGAGAACATCCTCCGGAATCAGCAATTGCTCGTGGGTGCTGTCCTTACTATCAGAGTTTTCATTAACGGCATTTCCATTTGATGCATTTCCACTTAACGCATTCCCGATTAATTCATTTCCATTAAGAAAGCTATCATTAACATTAATTCCGTTTACAAAACTCTCATTATTTGAAGTGTTCACGGTTGACACCGGGACTGCCTTGATAACAGCGCCATCGATCTCCATACTCTGGTCTGCTCTCACCACCGGAATCCTTGATGTTGAAACGGCTGCCACAAGAGCATCGTGATATTCAGGGACCATTGCAAACAGAGCAATGTTGATTACAAACGCCGACAGGATTGTTCCCGTGAATATCATTGCAAATGTGACACCCTTTTTCATTATTTTTCTCCTCTATAAACGACAGTTTATATCCGACTTGGCCCAATCTGGTTCGTATACCGTATGTGAATAAAATACTTGCACAAGAAGTATTCAGCTCCCAAATATGATCCTATACTTAACAGTTTAATAGTTTATATTCCAGCTCGATTCCTTGACAATTGGCTTTGCGGGGTAACTCTCGTAGGTCTGCTTGTAATAGCCGCCACCCTTGGCTGCCTGCATCTCGGTGTCGAAGATGTACCATTTTTTGCCCATTTTAACCTCTGTCCAGGCGTGAGGTGTGGTGCCACCAAGGGCTGACTGAACAGTTCCGGTGCAGACCCTTGTTTCATAGCCAAGTCCTCTTGCCACATAGGCAAAGGCTGCCGCATAGCCATAACAGTTGCCTGTCTTTGTGCCGAGAGTAGTGGCTGCATACTCTCTCACCCAGTCTCCGCTTGGAGTATCATAGCTGCGGATATATGAAATGTTCTGTGCAAGATAGTTAAAGACTGACTCCAACTGTTCCGGCTGGGTCATCATTACGGTAGTGCTATCATCCACCACCTGTGCAGCCAGAAGCATTACACTGGACTTTGGCATGATCACTCTTCCGTCTTCCTCTTTCCACTTTACACCTCTGTCTGTATGGATAAAGTGTGCTCCGGGGATGTCTTCTTCAGAAAGGTCGTCTGATGCATGCTCCTCAACCGCTTCTCTAATCTGAGCCTTGAGCTTTTCCGGAACTCCGTGAAGTGCATTCTCTCCAATGCTGACAACTGTTGACGGTATCACTGCGCTCTTCAGCTTAGGAGGAAAACGAAGAAGCTCCGTCATGTCCTTGTCATAGAGGCAACCACTGTAAGAAGCATAAAAAGGATTGTCCTTACTTACAGTTATTTCCTGAAGATTGCCAAGCTTTCTGAACGCACCTGATGTAATATCGATAACATCGCTTCCGACATGTACCTTCGTGATCTTTATGTTGTTTCCAAATGTGGATGAATCAATCGTTGTTATCCGTTCGGCGGCTTCTGATGAAACTGCTGTGGTGCTGAGGACAAAGAGTGCCAGCATCAAAGCCAATAATCTTTTCATCATTTATCAATTCACCTTATTGGACTGATGATCCTTGATGATCGGATCCTGACCATCAATCAGCTGTGGTACAGGAGATATGATGTCAATCTCACCCGCATATTTGTAATAGCTCTGCGCATCCTTCTTTTTGCCGCCCTGATTGGGATGCTTGCCATAGCCTGCCTGCTCTGAGATCGCATCAGCATATGCCTCATGATTGTCACATACAATCTGACACCACTGATCATCCCACTGGTTTGCATTTACATGAACCCACTTGAGAGGTGCGTATTCCTTGCTCTTGCTGCTGGTACTGCTCTTGGAGCTGCTTGAGCTGGAACTGCTGGAGCTTTTGGTGCTCTTGCCGCTTGCTGCTGCCTTTGCTGCCTTCTCGGCCTCTTTGGCAGCCTTCTCAGCCGCTTTTTTGGCCTCCTCGGCGCGAAGCTCTTCATTGTACTTCTGGCAGAGCTGGTCGAGATAATCAAGGACAAGTCCGAGAGCCCTTGTTGCTCCGGCACTTGAGTACTGGTGTCCTATAAAAACACCGTATGCAGTTCTGTAAATCGTGCCCTCGGTTGTAAAGGTTCCAAGCTCACAGTATGCGTGAACAATTCCGGTTGCGTAGGCAACCATCTCAATCTGGGTGCCCTTACCCTTGGATCTTACCTGCGTAAAGACATGCTCAGCTATCTGCTTGGCAATACTCCTTGCCTGATCCTCCTGGTTTCTCGTCATCCCGCCATTGGAGTGAATCTCTCCGGGAATAACTATCATGCCGTCCTTCTTGTCTGAGGTCTTCTGATAGGAAGGAACAACATACTCATAGCTGCTGCTCCCAAGTCTTGCATTTCTTACAACAAGCTTGTTGCAGACGCGCTTTTCTTTTTTCCCAAATACGGCCCAGTGCTCCACGAGCTTTTCCGGGTCTGCGCCAAAGGCTTCACGAAGGTCTGCATAATTCAGATAGTAATACACAGCGTTGTAGCCATCCTGTGCGCCGTAATCAACGCCCTTGTACTTGGTTGTTCCCTTCCTTAGCGTCTCATAGGCATCCTCTGCTATCTCTACGCTTTCAACATAGGCCGCTTCTGCCACATGCGCACACGCAGGAGAAAAGGCAAGCATACCCGCCATTGAAATACAGGCCATGGCTCTTGTCATTCGCACAAAAGACTTCTTCATCTGTATTGCACCCCCTCACACGAAACCTGTTATATATATTATCGACCATTTTCTTACATTTTTTAATAGAAAATGCAAAAAAAATTTAGATTTTTTTTATAAAATTTTCATAGCATCAGCGACAGAGGAAACCCCGATTATCTCCAGATCACTGACCGATGTCCTTATTTTTTTCTCGAGAGCCTTGGGAACTATCAGGGTCTTGAAGCCCAGCTTTTTTGCCTCCATGGCCCTGGCTTCACCGAGGCTTACGGACCTGACTTCTCCCGACAGCCCCACTTCGCCAAAGGCACAGACATCATCAGCTATCGGTTTATTCTTGAAGCTTGATATGAGCGCAAGACAGATTCCAAGATCAAGACTTGGCTCTGCTATCCTCATGCCTCCGGCGAGATTCACGTAAGCGTCATACTCTCCCATCTGCAGCCCGACTCTCTTTTCCAGGACTGCCGCAAGTAGATTTACACGGTTGAAATCTGTACCGTTAGCCTGTCTCCTCGGAAAGCCGAAATTGGTCCTGCACACCAGCGCCTGAACCTCGATCAGGATTGGGCGTGTACCCTCGATTGAACATGTCACCACTGAACCGCTGGCGTTTTCAGGCCTTCCCTCAAGCATGTATTCGGATGGATTAGTCACCTCCACAAGACCCTTATCCTGCATTTCAAAAACCCCGATCTCGTTGGTTGATCCGAACCTGTTTTTGACTGCACGCAGGACTCTGTAGGATGCATGTCTGTCACCCTCAAAATAAAGAACTGTGTCCACCATATGCTCAAGGACCCTTGGGCCTGCTACCTGTCCCTCCTTGGTCACGTGCCCGACGATAAATATGGAAATGTTCATGCTCTTGGCAATCCGCAAAAGAACCGATGTCGATTCCCTGACCTGTGACACGCTGCCCGGAGCAGATGACACATTCTCGTTGTACATTGTCTGGATCGAATCAATAACAACAACCTCAGGCTTCATGCCTGTGATGGCATCCTCTATGTCGGAGAGGTTGGTCTCACACATGAACTTAAGGCTGTCTTTAAAGGTTCCAAGTCTGTTCGCCCTAAGCTTTATCTGCTGCAGCGATTCCTCACCCGAAATATAGAGGACAGACCTGGTATCTGCTGAAAGATTCCCTGCCACCTGCAAAAGAATGGTTGATTTTCCTATGCCGGGATCACCGCCCACAAGTATAAGGGAGCCCTTTACCAGTCCCCCTCCAAGCACTCTGTTCAGCTCTCCGATATGCGTGTCATATCTCTCCTCTTCATTCATCACGATTTCAGAAAGCGTTTTGGGAGGCACATAGGTTCCTGAATTCCTGCTCCCTGTTGGCAGCCCTTTGACCTGCTGTGTTTTGGGCTTTGCCGCCTCTTCGACAAATGTATTCCATTCCCTGCATCCCGGGCACTGCCCCATCCACTTTGAAGATTCATAGCCGCAGCTCTGACAAAAGAAAACCGATTTAATTTTAGTCGCCATATTTTTCCCCACACTTGAATTTTTGAGCAGGCCGGCGAAAGCTCAGCCGGCTCATAACATAAATTATGGGCTGTAAAAATGAAAGCTCATCTTTACAGCCCGCATGCAGCTTTATCTCTCAACTACTACCCTGGTCGGTTTGTCTCCGGAAAGTTCAACGCTCAGGTTAAGCTTGCCTCCAAGGTTTGTTGTCATCTTGCCAACACTGGTGCCATTGACAAGAATCTGATATTCGGTATTTTCCAATAGTCCCAGAGTGATCTGGGCATCATTGTCTCCCTCTACTTTAAACTCAACTCCGTTTTCAGTCTCTACAAACTCAGTTACAGCCGTTCCGGGAACAGACTCATAAACGAAATTCTCGTTGCACTCAAGCTTGGTGATATCCTTGTAGGTCTTAACCTTGAAGATATTTCCATTGTGCTTGAAGTTCTCCAGTTTTTTCTTTTCCGGAAGCTTGTAATTACCAAAGCTGATGCTCCCATCGCTCTCAGCTCTGATCAACTGTTCTACGACAGCCATAATTTTCCTCCTACTATAAACGGCAGCTTAAATCTGACATACACCGACCCGGAGCAGCTGACCGCAGCGCCTTAAACGGCAACCGGCTCCTGCTTGTATTCAAATTGCGCTAAACAAGTAATTGACTACAAATTAATTATATCCCACAGCACTACAATTTGATATTAAAAATTTCTAATTTTTCGGCCAATCCGATTGCAGATGTTCAGTTTTATGCCCGGACAATTGAAATGCACAGATCACTCCTTATTTTCATCGGAAGCTTCAATGTCTTTCTTTGAAGTCCTTGGTTTTTTGGTTGTGACTGCGCTCTTGGTCTTTGAAGCTTTGGTTGGCTTTACGGTCTTAACCTGGACCTTTTTCACCGAGGCATCTTTACCATCCTTGCCAAGAAAAACAATCCTGTCATCCTTAAGGGATACGGTAACATCCATACCGGCCTTTATATTGCCCTTCAGAAGCTCCTCTGCCATGGCATCCTCAATCGTTGACTGGATAGCCCTCTTTAGCGGCCTTGCTCCCATCTTGGCATCCGAATGCTTGTCCACAAGGTACTTCTTCACCGCAGGTGAAATTGTGAGATTGATGTTCATCTGCGACTTGCATCTCTTCGAGAGATTCTGGGAAAGAAGTGTTACAATGTCCATCATCTCCTCAGGTGTCAGTGTGTGGAATACCATTATCTCATCTATACGGTTGATGAATTCTGGTTTAAAGAGCTTTTTCACCTCTTCCATTACGCCAGACTTCATGTCCTCGTAGTCCTTCTTTTCATCGCTGCCGGCGCCAAAGCCAAGCTTCTTGGGATCAACTATTCTCTGTGCTCCCACGTTGGAGGTCATAATGAGGATCGTGTTCTTGAAGCTGACCTTCCTGCCCTTGGCATCTGTTATGTGGCCGTCATCGAGCACCTGCAAAAGAACATTGAATATATCGGGATGAGCCTTCTCAATCTCATCAAACAGAATTACCGAATAGGGATGGCGTCTTACCTTTTCGGAGAGCTGGCCGCCCTCGTCATAGCCTACATATCCGGGCGGAGAGCCTATCATCTTGGAGACCGAATGGCCTTCCATATACTCGGACATATCAACTCTGATGAGTGCATTCTCATCGCCGAACATTGCCTCTGCCAGAGCCTTTGACAGCTCGGTCTTGCCCACACCTGTAGGCCCAAGGAAAAGAAATGAACCTATGGGTCTGTTTGGATCCTGAAGGCCGACCCTTCCTCTCCTGATAGCCTTGGAAACAGCCTTTACAGCGTCCTCCTGACCGATAACCCTCTTGTGAAGCACTGACTCAAGCTTAAGAAGCTTCTCAGACTCCTTCTCCGCTATCTTCTTTACGGGGATTCTGGTCCACTCAGCCACTACCTCTGCAATGTCGTTCTCATCAACTATGAAACCGGTTGAGATATTTTTCTTCTTATCAGAGGCCTTTGTCTTGGTGAGTCTGGCCATAAGCTCGTTCTGTTTCTTGTTGAGTTCTCCTGCAGTCTGGAAATCTGATGCCTTTAGCGCAGCCTCAATCTGAAGGTCAAGACTTTGGATCTCATCCTCCATCTCTTTCACCTTGGAAGAAACTCCCATTGTGCGCAGCCTCACCGCTGAAGCCGCCTCATCTATCAGGTCAATGGCCTTGTCCGGAAGGTTCCTGTCATTAATATATCTCTCGGAGAGATCAACTGCAGCCTTGATGGCTTCTTCCGTGATCTCAACCTTGTGGTGAGCTTCGTACTGCCCAACAATGCCCTTGAGGATCTCAACAGCCTCCTCTTTTGTAGGCTCATCTACATTTACCGGCTGGAAACGCCTCTCGAGAGCAGCATCCTTCTCTACATACTTGCGGTACTCGGTGATGGTGGTGGCACCTATCATCTGAATCTCACCTCTTGCAAGAGAGGGCTTCAGAATGTTGGATGCATCAATTGCTCCCTCAGCACCACCGGCGCCGATGAGGGTGTGCATCTCATCTACAAAAAGAATAATATTGCCATCATCTGCCACTTCCTTGATGACCTTCTTTATCCTCTCCTCAAATTCTCCTCTGTACTTGGAGCCTGCGATCATGCCTGAGAGGTCAAGAGTTACCAGGCGCTTGTTCTGCACTGTCATCGGAACATCGCCTGAAGCAATCCTCTGAGCAAGCCCCTCCACAACAGCGGTCTTGCCGACACCCGGCTCACCTATAAGGCAGGGATTATTCTTGGTCCTCCTTGAAAGGATCTGAATTACACGCTTGATCTCTCTCTGTCTTCCGATGACAGGATCAAGCTTATTTTCCATTGCAAGAGCTGTCAGGTCTCTGCTGTACTGCGCGAGCATTGATGCCTTTTTGCCGGACTTGCCTGACTGCTGCTTCCTGCCAAGGTCCTCTTTTACTATTGCAGGGTCCTCGCCCATTGCCACAAGAGTCTCAGCATAAATCTTCTGTGCCGATACATTCATCGCTCCGAGAAGCCTTGCTGCAACATTCTCGCTCTCCTTGATTATTGCAAGCAGAAGATGCTCTGTGCCGGTCTTGTCAGCGTGAAATCGCTCTGCGAGCTTGTGCGCCTCCTCCAGAACCTTCTCCGCTCTTGGAGAAAAGCCGTCCTTATCAAGAGTCTGGACACGGCTGTCAGGGACGATGAGATCTCTTATCATCTCCATCATGCGGTTCTCATCAACACCGTTGTCAATGAGGATCCTTGATGCAACACAGCCATCCTCAAGTATAAGCCCCATGAGGATATGCTCTGTCCCTATGTAATTGGTCTTTAGGCTTCGTGCTGTCTTGCGTGCAAGCCTTAGCACATCACTGGCCATAACTGTGAATTTGGAATTCATGGCTTAGTTTTCCTTTCATGATCATAAACTGCGGGTATTAGCCTCGTAATTGTCATATAACTGGTCAACAAGGGAATGAATATCTTCTCTGCCAATCCCCTTGCACAAGGCTCTCGCAAGGACTACTGCAAGCTCGCTCCTGGCCTCTTTGAGGGCCTTGAGCCTGTTGATATCTATCGCAATAACAGCGCCCCGCCTTCTGTCTATTTTGACAAAGCCTTCCTGTTGAAGGATGGAATAGGCCTTGTTCACTGTGTGCATATTGATCCCAATGGTCTCAGCAAGCTGTCTCACGCTGGGAAGCTGTTCGCCCTCCCTGAACTGAGACGTTGCTATGCCCAATATGATCTGATTGCACAGCTGCACATAGATGGCTTCATCACTGTTAAAATCAATCTCAATGATCATATGTTGACGCCTCCTTTCTGTGATACGTTTAGTATAACACATGATACAGATGTTGACAACTGGGGAGTAAGGGGGGACGATTGATACAATTCAGTGGTCAGCCGGGCCGGGACAGGCCGCCGCGATGTATGGCTGCCCGGGGGACGCTCTCGCTCAGTGAAAAACGTAGCGGTACTAAGCGACCAAAATACGGTCGCTAAGTGCCGACGTTTTTCAATGCCCTCCGGCTCAGCCATACATTCGCTCTGGCCTGTCCCGGCCCGGCTGACCACTGAATTGTATCAGAATGTTCCACAGATAAAAGAAGCAGAGCTATTTCTTAGCTCTGCTTCTTTACTTTAATATTTACTATCCATCTTTAGTATTTAGCTTCAGAGGATCATTCTTTGTCGTCGAGGTCGAGGAATTCGAATTCGAAATCGTCCTGGTCACCGGCGAAGTTCTTGGTCCTGCGCTTTGGTGCCTGTTCCTGCATGTTGGGGGATACGGTCTGACGAAGACCACCATCTCTTGGTACTCTTCTGTTCTCTACCATCTCATCCCTTGAAGGTCTTACAGTTCTCTCTTCGGGGCTGCGTCTTACAGGGCGATCCTGCTGAACTTCAGGAGAAACTCTTCTTGGTCTTACTGTTCTGTCATCTTCCTCTGTTCTTCTTACAGGCTGTCTCTGAGGTCTTACGGCGCTTTCCTCTCTGACGGGCCTTACTGTCCTGCTCTCAGTTGGTGCAGGTCTGCTCTTAGGTGCTGCAGCATCGTCACGTCCTCTCTTCTTGGAGGTATCGATCTTGGCAAACTGGTCATACTCCTCTTCATCATCCTCATAGTAGAGTGAATCACGAAGCTTAAGTGCCATGATGATAAGTCCTACAACAAGTGCTGCTATTACTACTCCAAGAACAATAAGAATTGTCTTGTATGTGTTGTTTGTCTTAACAAGGTTATTTACTGCATCGCTGCTCTTTGCAGCCTCGATGAGCTCATTGACCTTAACTCTGTAGCCTTCAACGTTGTCATAGAGGTACCAGACACCCTCTGCTCCGTCATCAGTTGAGTAAACAAGTGAATAATGACCGTCGCCTGCTTCGCTGGCAACTGCTGAACCTGTATCTGATGAACCATCTTCTGCAGGAGCCTCTGCAGGTGCTTCACCCTCACCGGTTGCTCCGTCTGCAGGTGCTTCACCCTCACCGGTTGCTCCGTCTGCAGGTGCAGCATCAGTTGGCTCTGCAGGAGTCTCTGCGGGAGCTTCTGATACCTGAAGGAAATCGTTTCTGATATATCCTGTCTTGCCATCAGCGCCAAAGGTTACCTCATACCAGGTCTTGCCGTCGCTGTCTGTTGAAGAACCTGTGATAGTAACCGAATCTCCGTTTGAAGCCTTACCTACTGCTTCAAATGAGGTACCTGCTCCTGAACGGATATTTACTGTGTCGGAAATAACTGTTGCAGTTGAACCTGCTACTGCTGTTGCAATCGTTGCCGGAAGAGATGCAGCTGCGGCGTTCTCCTCTGTGCTGTTTGTAGTAGTTGTTGCTGTTGCAGCTACGCTGCCGTCTGCCTTGGAAACAAGGTCACTTCTGACATAGCCCTCGCTGCCGCCTGCATTTACCTTATACCAGGTATATCCTGAAGCATCTGTTGTCTCATCAACAATCGTGATGCTCTCGCCATTGCTGAGACTTGCTACGGATGAAGCTGTGGTGCTTGCGCTGCTCCTTACCTTGACATTGTCTGTTGATACTGTTCCTGTGGTCTCAGTGTATGCAAGTCCCTGCACCGGCACTGCTGTAAATACAAAAGCAGCTGCTGCAAAAGACATGATCAGGGCGCTGAACCTCTTTCCATTCTTTCTCATTTTTTCTCCTCCATTTCATCAATTGCTTTACCTATATCATGGCGCATATATTTGTTGTCGAAGTCTACCCACTCAGTTGCCTCATATGCCCTTCTGCGGGCCTCTGAAAGGGTATCACCCAAAGCTGTAATACCAAGAACTCTTCCACCGTTTGTAACTATTCCTTCATCGGTGAGTTTAGTTCCTGCATGAAAACAATAGTATCCCTCTTTTCCCCTGAATTTGTCAAGCCCTTTGATGAGCTTTCCTTTTTCATATTTGACAGGATAGCCTTCACTCGCAAGAACGACACATACAGCCGCCTTGTCGGCAAATTCAAGATCAAGGTCATCCAGAGTTCCATCTATGCACGCGTCTATAACATCGATTATATCGGTCTTAAGTCTCGGAAGTACTACCTGAGCCTCAGGATCTCCGAATCTTGCATTGTATTCAAGTACCTTGGGTCCCTCATCTGTGAGCATCAGTCCAAAGAAGATCACTCCCTTAAACTCTCTGCCCTCTTTTGCCATGGCCTCAACGGTCTTGCTGTATATATTTTCGCGACAGAATCTGTCGATATCTTCTGTATAAAAAGGACTCGGTGAAAAATTCCCCATTCCGCCGGTGTTAAGACCTGTGTCTCCGTCCCCGGCTCTCTTGTGATCCTGCGCGCTTGACATAAGCCTGTAGGTCTTGCCGTCAACAAAAGACAAAACAGAAACCTCACGGCCGGTCATAAACTCTTCAATGACCATGTGATTTCCGGCATCACCGAACTTTTTGTCCTCCATTATCTGCCTGACTCCGTCAAGAGCTTCCTCAAGGTCCTGACAGATCAGAACTCCCTTTCCAAGGGCAAGTCCGTCGGCCTTAAGCACAATGGGAAACTTTGCAGTTTCAAGGTATTTACATGCTTCCTTCGGATCATCAAAGGTCTCATAGGAAGCTGTGGGAATACCGTATTTTTTCATCAGGTCTTTTGAAAAAGCCTTGCTTCCCTCGAGTATAGCAGCATTCTTCCTGGGACCGAATACCCTGAGTCCCTCAGTCTCGAAGGCATCAACTATTCCGCCGACAAGAGGATCGTCCATTCCGATGATGGTAAGATCAATTTCTTTTTCCTTGGCAAATGAAGTGAGCTTGCCAAACTCCATTGGCGTGATGGGAACACATTCAGCGAGCTCTGCAATCCCGCCATTTCCGGGAGCACAGTAAATTTTGTCAACCCTGCTGCTTCTTGAAACTGCCTCTGCTATGGCGTGCTCGCGGCCTCCCCCGCCGACGATCAAAACTTTCATATAACCATCTTCCTTCCTCAATAAAAAACAATGTTCATTATCTATATGGATTATCAGTATTCAAGGCTGTCGTAGCCATCTATGACAACTTTTCTGTCCGTAACCTTCACCCTTCCGAGGGCGATAAGGTTTATCGCAAGGGGCAGTATCTTCCACTCAGCCTGCTCCATGATACGGCGCTGAAGGAGCTGCGGCGTATCATCAGCTCTTACGCTCACTGCCTTCTGCAAAATGATCGGACCTGTATCAGTGCCCTCATCCACAAAATGAACAGTGGCTCCCGATACCCTTACGCCTCTCTCAAGAACCATCTCGTGAACCTTAAGTCCATAGAAGCCGGTTCCGCAAAAGGACGGGATCAGTGAGGGATGGATGTTAATTATCCTGTTTGGAAATGCCCTTACTACGCACTCCGGGATGACCACAAGACATCCGGCAAGGACAACCAGATCAGGCTCTGCATCCTTAAGTATCCCAAGGAGAGCCTCATTGAACGAAGCCCTGTCATCAAACTCTCTGGGGCTCTTGACGACATAGGGAATTCCAGCCTTTTTTGCCCTCTCTATTGCATAGGCGCCCGGGTTGTTGCTGTACACCAGGCATATTTCGGTATTAGTGATGGTTCCATCGGATATCGCATCAATTATTGCCTGAAGATTTGTTCCGCCTCCGGAAACCAGGACAGCTATTTTCATACAAGTACGGCCTCCCTGTTTCCTTTCCTGCAGCTTCCGACAACCCATGCCCTGTCACCTGCCTTCTCAATTGCAGACAGCGCACTGTCAACGTCTGCAGGATCGAAAGCAAGAACCATACCAAGACCCATGTTGTAGGTATTATACATCATCTTTTCCTCAATTCCACCCTTCTTCTGCATAAGGGTAAAAATTGGGGGAATATCATAGCTTTTCTTTTCAATAACTGCCTGTATTCCCTCGGGAAGCATCCTGGGAATGTTCTCATAGAAGCCACCGCCGGTTATGTGGCTTGCGCCCTTTACCCTGCAGCCCGCTTCCTTCAGAGATTTCATCATCTTTACATATATTCTGGTGGGTGTCAAAAGACATTCACCGAGCGTTTGCCCCAGCTCATCATAATATGTATTGAGGCTCTCCGGTGTCATATCAAAAATCTTTCTCACAAGCGAGAAGCCGTTTGAATGAACACCGCTGGATGCAACACCAATGAGTACGTCACCGTCCTTGATGTCGCTGCCGTCGATCATGTCCTTCCTGTCGACAACACCTACAGTAAAGCCTGCCACATCATATTCATCCTCAGGCATGAGACCCGGATGCTCCGCAGTCTCGCCGCCAATGAGAGCACAGTCGGACTGCTTGCAGCCCTCAGCCACGCCCTTGACTATTTCTGCTATTTTTTCCGGAATATTTTTGCCGCATGCGATGTAATCAAGGAAAAACAGCGGCTCACCACCGGCACAGGCCACATCATTGACACACATGGCAACAGCATCTATTCCGATGGTATCGTGCTTATCAAGAAGAAAAGCAAGCTTGATCTTGGTTCCGACGCCGTCTGTTCCGGAGAGAAGAACCGGATCCTCCATCTCTTTGATACTGTTCATGGAAAAGGCTCCTGAAAAGCCGCCGAGACCACCCAGTACCTCAGGTCTCATAGTCTCCTTGACATAGCCCTTGATGAGTTCTACGGATTTGTATCCGGCCTCAATATCTACGCCGGAGGTTTTGTAGTCCAATGACATGGTTATTCCTTTCTATTTTTGGTGTGCGTTCGGAGCCGGCCGGTCATAATTTGCAAACACCTTGGGCACGCTTGCGCTCCTGCTCGCTGGCAGCGGTACTAAGCGAGCAAAGTACGCTCGCTAAGTGCCGGCCGCTCGCAAGGGCCACTTCGGTTGTTTGTAAATTATGACCGGCCTCAGTCTCTGTGTTTCGCGAATTGACTACGCAAATTTGATTTGCGAGGTCGACTGTCAGCTAATACAGATAGTTTGGTTAGGTTAAACAGAATTTTTAATAGTTTTTATAGCCGACTTCCTGGAGCTTTTGATCCTTGGCTACTACTGCTTCTTTTAAGGATTTGGTGTAGTCCTTGAGTTTAGCCAGAAGGTCCGGATCGCTGGTTGCGAGGATCTTGGCTGCGAGGAGGGCTGCGTTGGCGCCGCCGTTGATGGCGACTGTTGCTACAGGGATGCCGGTGGGCATCTGAACTATGCTGTAGAGCGAATCACGTCCTCCAAGAGAAGTTGTATGCATCGGGATTCCTATCACAGGCATCGGGAATATTGCTGCGCACATTCCCGGAAGGTGTGCTGCCATTCCTGCTCCGGCGATGATAACCTTGTAGCCCTTCTCCTCAGCACTTTTGGCATATTCAAAAAATTCATCGGGCTCTCTGTGTGCGGATATTATCCTCATGTCGTAAGAGATTCCCAGCTTATCAAGGATATCTGCTGCCTTGCTCATAACGGGCATATCTGAATCGCTGCCCATCACTATTCCTACCTGTGCCATTTTGAGGTTCTCCTTTGCTGTAGGTCTGTTTGATATAAGATCCGGACTTCGGAAAAATTAAGCTATGAAGCCCGCTGTTTAATCAAAAGCTACTATTTGACGTAGGTATCATACCATAAATACAAGATGTTGTGCATATAATTTGTTACAAAAATTACAAAAAAATACATTAATTATATGTAGAAAAGATGCAAAGATTTGAGGCCGGGCGATACCGCCCGGCCTCAAATTACGTTTAGCCGCTGACCATAATATACATAAGCTTATGGCTGCATCCATATCCCATCTTTGAATGCATGACTCCCTGCTCTGCAAGGAGCCTGAATCCTTATCTAATAGTCTCCATCGAGTGGCCTGTTGAGCTCCTCTGTGCCCGGAAGAACGAAACGTCCGTTTTCGATGATCTTCACGGATGAACCGTCGGGGCGGACTGCACGGATCAAACCGAGCTCGTCATAGGGAATGGTTATATCCGTGTGGCAGGAGAAGTACGCCTTGTCGGGATCTGTCTTTCTCCTGCAGGAGACCTCATTCTCCTTGGCGACAAGCATTTTGCCGTCAGGATTATAGGTTTTGTTGTCCTCCTCATAGGAATAGCAGGTGTCGCCAACCGCAAAATGAGGTCCGGTCTTCTCTGCAATGAGGATTGGAAGCTTTTCCTCAATTCCGTACTTTCTGGCCACAACATAGGCCAGCGTGTTGGTCCCAATTGCAAACTCTCCGATCGGGAGGGTGCTGTGATTGAACAGGATGTTGCTCTCTATGTACTTTCTGTTTTCCTCATCGGAATCAAAATTTGAACAGCTGTATTTTGTTATAAAGCCATCCTTAAACTGAAGCTCAAGATTTTTGAAAAAGAGCCCCTCAAGATAGACACCGGTGACATGAAGAGTTCCTTCCGTGCCAGTAAGCTTCGGCGATGTAAAGACCTCTCCAACCGGAATGTTTACATCGGCTACGCAGTTTTCGAAGTTGGACTGTTTTGACTTATCACGAAGCTCATGGAGCATAACCTTCATTTCTGTCCGGTTGTCTCCCATCCCCTTAACTTCGCAGTAAACCGCCTCGTCAAGAACATCAATGATCTTCTGCTGGATCGTCTGATAGAGCTGATAATCCAGGGTGTTTATCCTGACTATATCGTTGAAAACTTCCGAGAAGTGCTCTCCTATCTCCGGAACAGGGAAGGCGATGATGGTAAAGCTCCTCTCGCTGCCGATTATGTATTCGTTCTGGATAAGTGCCGCCTGAATCTTGTAGTCGCTTATCATCTTCTGCTGCTTTTTGTTAAAAGAAAGTGCGTCGCTGTTTGATATGGGAGCAAAGGGCTTTTCACCAAACACCTCCATGACAGCAGGACCGCCGTACAGCCGCGCCTTATCCTTGTACATCTCGCCTGCAGCCCTTACAGCTTCAAGCCGTCTTTCAAGCAGTGCCGCATCGAGGAAAAGAGCATCATCCTCCTTGTGGTCATAGTCAAACTGCTTATTGGGCACGGCTCCGTAGTAGCCTGACCTTCTGGCGCTTCCGCCCATGAAAAAGCCTGACATCACAGCTCTGAAAATTGTCGATTCAAGTCCTATGCTCTCAAGGTTTTGGACTGCTTTTTTTATGATCCTCTCAAAGCCAAGCTGATAGATTATTGACGCAGTCTTTTTGATTGAGATGTCCTTCCCCGTTGCTGCAAAACCAAGGCGGTAACCTTCAGTAAAGGTAAAGGCCATTTTATCAATCTCGCTCTCTGAAAGCGAATTCAAATGTCTTGCAGTCTCAAGCTCATTTTCAGTGATATACTCGCCGAATCTGTACAGGTACCTAGGGTCTGTCAGATCTGAATCAGTTATGATCCTTCTTGCAAAGCATTCGTCGGGATCAACCATCGCTCCAAATCTCATGCACCGCTCTTCCTCAGCATAGTCACTGTAGAACCAGTACATGACCTTCCTTACATCCTCGTACCTTGGAAGCTTTTCCCCTGACGATAAAAAAAGACCATAGATTTCCAAAAAGAGCTCCATCCGGATAACCATTTCCTTCAGCTGAAGTTCAAATACATTTGGAATCATAGATCTCATTTCAAAATAAAGAGAAGACAACAGCTTCCCATAGTCTTTTCCAAGTCTTTTGACTGCTACAGTAGGGTTCCCGTAGCTTCTGTCATAATTTGGAGGCAGTATATCCTCATAAAGACGCCTGTTTCTCTCCTGAAGATCAATGAGACTGTCCTTGTCACATCCGCCGCCAAGAACCCATTCATAGGTTTCCTTCATCATCAAAAGAAACCGGGCCACACTCTTAAAGTACCGGTCTGTCTCTGCATCATAAAGCTGTTCATCAGCGATGAGTACAATCCTCTCTGTAGCTAGCCCGAATCGTGCCTTATAAACCTCTGACCCCGATTCAAATTCGTAAATCAAATCTTCATTCATTTTTTAATCCTTCCGGAGATATATTTGAGTAACATCATTATATAAATCCCATTACAAGTACAAAAACAACAAAAACAATGGCAATAAGATTTAGTATTATTCCTAAATTTGGAAACAGCTTGAAAATATCACGTTCAAGTCTTGACATTATTCCAAGGATAAAGCCCGCTACAGAAAAAATGGCCGCAAGCAAGGCAGCTGCGGCGTAACGTGGCTGTGCCTGCCCTCCGTCCCTGTAGGTAAAAAAGACAGCTGCAAGCAGGGTCCCGACAGACAGACATCCGAGAATTGTAGACATTACGCCCTTCTCAGGATGTCTGTTGTCAGTGAACATATAGCGGTCTCTGACCGGTTCAAATTTTTTAATCTTAAAACTCATTATTAAATGATCATCCCCTTGCGGCTTGCAAGAAGCTTTCCACCGTTTACTATAAGCATCACACCTGCGGAAACTCCGATAACGATAGAAATCACTCCTATTGCAATATTACATGCAGCTGCTCCGCCTAAAAATTTGTAAGTCTTCTCCTGCATCGTAAGTCCTCCATGATTGTATCAGGCAATATAAGATATTATTTCGGTCCGTAATTAAGCCTTTTTTGCGCCGTACTCAGCGTAGTATGCGTCGATTGATTTCTTAATATCCTTGGTAAGAAGAATCTCACCGTCTATTGGTCTGTTATAAAGATATGAGACAACATCATCCATTGTAACGATGGAATGTGCCGAGAATCCGTACCTCTCTCTGATCTCGTCAAGGGCGCTCATATCTGAGTCCTGTCCCTTCTCCTGTCTGTTTAGAGACACCATGAGTCCCACAATGTCGCAGTCGGCCTGTGCCTGAATGATGGGCACGGTCTCCTCGATGGACTTGCCGGAGGTGGTCACATCCTCAATGATCAGGACTCTGTCGCTGTCACGGAGCTTGGAGCCAAGAAGAATTCCCTTGTCGCCATGATCCTTGATCTCTTTTCTGTTTGAACAGTACCTTATCTCTCTGCCATAGAGCTCACTGATTGCAACACTTGTAACTACTGCAAGCGGAATGCCCTTGTAAGCAGGTCCGAATAATACGTCAAATTCCAGTCCAAAGGTATCATGAATAGCCCTTGCATAATAATTGCCCAGTTTCCTTAGCTGTGATCCTGTCACATAGGCTCCTGCATTCATGAAAAATGGAGACTTGCGTCCACTCTTCAATGTGAACTCGCCAAACTTGAGCACATTGCTGTCTACCATAAACTCTATGAATTCTTCCTTGTACCTTTCCATTACTTCTAAGCTCCTTTATTTGTCTAAGGTTTCATGCCCTTCCCGGCAATCTTACATAGATTATAATACCATGTACTGATTTATGCATCAAAAAAATATTAATGAGTTGTCCGACAAAAGTTCGCCAGGCCGGCTCCGGCTGTGCATATTGCACAATAGGCTGAGATGCCCTATGAGCTCGTCGGTACTTAGGCACCGTATTTTGGTGCCTTAGTACCGCTACGAAGCGAAAGGAGCGAAAGCGTGCCCGAAGTGATTGTACAATATGCACAGTCGGGGCCGGACTGGTGAGCTTTTGTCAGACGATTCATATTAATAGTCAGTTCATGGAAATTCCATTGTTGTCAAAGAGAAGCTTGATTTCACGGCGTAACGCTTTTGAAGCCTTCCTCCGCTTGGCTGGAACCGTAAAGAGGCTGATGCTCAGCTTTAAGTTGAAGTCATCGATTGCGCTGACGCCTGTGTATTTTGGTGCTTTGACAAGTCCCGGAATTCTGTCTTTCATAAGGGGCAGCTCTGTTTTCAGAAGACTTTCTACCTTCTTAAAGTCTGCATTAAATGAGAGCGGTATCTTGACTGACTCAAGAGCCACTTCTCCTCCGCCGTTGATGATATCCCTGATATTTGAATTACTGAAGATCTTGGTGTCAACTCCGAACTTGGCAAGTCCGATATACAGGAAAAGAATGGCACAGCCATATTTTAAAGCGTTGCGCAAAAGAAGAAGGATCGTCTCGTACTGCAGGTCTGAAACCTTGGCAAGGCGATACAATATCTGATTGACAATCTCCTGGTAAAAATACAGAACGCAGATCAGGAAAAGACAATATGAAACAGAAAACATATTAACGCCCTTTTCCCAGTTTCCGCCCAATATGTAAGCAAAGCCGTCTATTTCATTGGCCTTTGCTCCAATCGCTGCCGCAGTGCTTCCATATATTACGAGAATTGCCGAAAGCACGAATAAGATCCAGTAAACAATTTTCCATGTGCGCATTTCAGGTGTCTGCTTATCCTTGGGAATTGAACTCTGAGGCTTCCAGCGGTTTTCAAAGCCGCTCTTATCCTGGACCTCAATTACGCTGGTGATCCTGCCCAAAAAGCTTTCTTCATCAACTTCTTCATTTTCCGTACCCTTCGCTTTTACAGCTTCAGGCACTGCTTTCCCTGCCTCTTTAGCCTTTTCTGATTCCTCAAGCACCGTCCTGTAAGCAGGTACAGCAACAGCGTAGAACAGAATATACGCAACTATGCTGCACAGCATTATCCTTATCGCAATTAGTAATGCAGTGAAATTATCACTATCCCTGCAAAGAGGAATAAGATAAAGGTCTTCTGTCTCACTGACTCCAACGTAATACGTGACTCCGTTCAGAGTGGCGGCGCCGTTATAGCCGCCCTTTATAGCCCTGATGTCGCCCCCGAGTTCCTCGACACTGCTGTTTACAAATCCGAGGCCCGTTGTTGCCGCAATTGTCATATCGCTCTTGTTTATGGCAATGGCATAATCCGGAAGTCCGATTACCAGTACATCCAGAACCGCCTGTATATCAATCGGTTCAAGGAGCCTTTCCCTGAGAGCCGGATCAATGGCAATCTGAACAAAGCCATCTGCAAGATCATTCTCATCACGGATGCTCACACCTATATACTGCCTGTACTCTCCGCTGGACTCATCCTTTTGCGGTTTCTGGATTATGTAGTCTCTGCCATCAAGAAGTGGTCTGAAGGCGTAGGACTGATCCTCGGGATCATCACTTATTTCAAAATGGTCATAGGGAGAGTTTGTGACCAGAACCTTTCCGTTTTTATCAAAGACATAGATGTACTGGACATCAAGCTCCTTTGAATACTCTGCAAGATCCTTCCTTGTAAGGTTTTCTTTTCCCTTACCCTGGACCAGCTTTGAAGCGAGCCTGCACTGTTCAAGATACTGCTTATCAAGCCATGCAGATAACACCTTGCTGTAGCTTCTGTAGGTATTCAGAGTCTCAACTGCAACCTGGGCGTGCTTGTTCATAGTAACAAGATCGCTGGTCATTGTTGTCATCGTCTGATAATACCAGGTGATCAGAAACAGCACTACCACACCGATAACAGAGTAGGACAAAAGTTTATTTGCAAAAATCTTATGCGCTTCCTTGTGATACTCCAGAGCAAATCCGATATAGCAGACAAGTACCCATCCGATGCAGAAGAAAATCAGGGTTGAAATCAGGCAGCTGGAGGTCACAAAATAGATTACATCCCGCAGCGACACGCCGCACAGAATGCAGGTATCCTTATACAAAAATGCAGTACCGATCAATCCCTGATCAAGAGGGCTTACTCTGTTTTCGGGATCTTCGTTTCTTCCTAATATAGTTGCAGGGATAAAGTAAATATAATCATCTGAAATGTCAGACTCTTTGATATTTCCTTTAAGCTCCTCCAGATCGGGGAGATTTATTTTTTTCGCAGCCTCCCCCAGGATTCTGAGCCTCTTTCCTACGCAGCGCTCATCGGGATGGGCCAGAATAGTGAGGTCGTCCTTTGACACAACCATGACATGTCCGTTTCTTCCGACACGAAGCCTGGTTATCCTGTTCATCCAGGAAAGCGTCTTATCAATGACACTTTCTACGTCTTCACTCTTATCGTCCGCAGCAGCCTTTAATTCCTCCGGATTGTTCTTGTAGACAGTCTGGCGGCTTTTTTCAAGATTTTCACTGATCTGTCTTATGGCATTTTCATTTTCCTCAAGCTGCGGAAGAATCTTTGACACCTGGATGATGGCCCGGTTCACCTGCGGTACCAGCCGTGACTCAAAATTCCAAAGATAAAAGAACTATGACAGGCACAAAAAAAATGCCGTAAAAACAGCAAGTATTGTATATAATATCGTTTTGGTACGTATGATTGTGTTTTTCATTCCACCCCCTGCAGTGAATTGCAGCCTTCATCCGGAGATGAAGGCCCGCCCTGCTTTCTATCGTTTGCGCTTATGTTTTCTTCTGGCTAAGATCTTGAGCCCGATATTCCTTATCACGAGAAATGCTGTTGTTACCATGGCAAAAGAAAAGCCAATTGCACCAAGGATGGGAATTCCAAAAAACCTTGGTTCCATCTGTGTCATGCACATGACACTGGAGGAAATGAGAAGTGCGGCAATTCCAAGACCGATAACGATGTTCCTTATAGAAGCATAGATGAGCTCTCCGAATTCCTTGGAGGCATTCAGCGTCAGATTTACCTTGCTCTGTCCGGCCAGGTACTCGTGCATGGCCTGGGCCGCAAGTGAAGGCAGCTCAATGCTGTTATCTGCAGCTCTGTACAAAGCACGGCCATATTTCATCATCTCTTCACGGATATCAATATTCTCAAGAAATTCATCAGTCACCCTGGCTGATGCAATCTGGAGCATATTGATCTCGGGACTTATTGTCGCCAGCACTCCCTGGACATGGGAAAGACCTCTTGCAAGAAGGGTCATTCCGTGAGGAAATGCTATGCCATTGTCCTTCATTATATCCATCAGCGTCTGCAGGGCACCCGCAAGGTCAAGACTTCCAAAGGACACTGAACCATACTGATCAATGAACGCCTTTATTGCAGCATAGAGTCTGTCCCTGTCAGGTGTTCCGTTCACCTGCCCTATATCGATGACCGCATTGGTGACTGCCTGAATGTCATGCAGGGCTATTCCCTGAACGCCCCTTACCATGATGCGCCTGTCCCTCTCAGAGAGCCGTCCCATCATTCCCATGTCGATCCAGATTATCTTGCCATCCCGTATCCTGACGTTCCCGGGGTGTGGGTCTGCATGGAAGAAGCCGTCATTCATGACCTGCTTGATGAAATTGTTTACAAACTTCTCTCCTATCTCATCAAGGTCATACCCATGGGTGGTGAGGTATTCCACATCATCTATGGCGCAGCCGTCAATATACTCCATGACAAGTACCTTGTCAGTGGAATACTCCGTAAACATCTTTGGGCAGCCCACATAGTTGATGCCGGCATTTTTCCTGGTAAAGTCTGCAATATTGCAGGCCTCGGTAAAAAAGTCCATCTCCTCCTTGGCCACATCCCACATCTCATCCAATACCATGTTGAGGTCGACGATATTCTTGAGGTCACCGACGGGAGGCATCAGCCTTACGACCTTGTGAAGCAGGCTGATATCGCGGCTCATTATCTCATAGACACCCCTGCGCTGAACCTTTATTATGACATCTTCGATTCCGTCTTCAGAGGAGACATTCTTAAGACGCGCCCTGTGAACCTGTGCTATGGAGGCTGAACCAAGCGGCTTTTCATCTATCCACTCATAAATATCCGTGTAGGGACAGCCGTAGGATTCCTCCAGCACCTGTATCATCTCATCGAAGGGCATCGGAGGAACATCATAATTGAGCTTGGCAAGCTCATCACAATAGCGCTTGGGCAAAATATCCGAATGCATGGACATGAGCTGACCTATCTTTATATAAGTAGGTCCCAGCTCCTCCAGTATGATGCGCATCTTCTCGGGGGATATCCCGCGTGTTATTTTGTTTTTGGAAAGGACAGCCCTGATCTCTCTGAATCTGGTGCTGTCCTCTGCACTTCTTTCTCTATCGGTCTTACTCTCAGAGGCTTTGTTCTTTTCCGCTTCTGCCTTGTCAGCCTGTGCGTCGGCAAACTTCCTCATCGTTTTGACCATTTTTGATAAATCAGCCATTCAGATCACTCTTTATTCTCAGCTTTTGCAATAGTGTCCTTCAGTTTTGCCAGTTCATCTGCAGAGAGCTTTTGAACAAGATTGTCAAGATCAGGCTTCTTTTCTTCTTTCTTCTCTTCCTTCTTATCCTTGGACTCCATTATGGTGTGCTTAAGTTCCTTGTTGAGAGCCTTGCCCTGGTCTACGGCCTGCTCCCCCTTTTCAATCATCTCGTCGAGGAGCTCTCCTGTCTTCTCAGCTGTGAGAGCCACTGCTCCGACTCCTGCAAGAAACACTTTCCTCAGTCCCTCTGTTAAATTGTCCATGATAATTCCTCCTTTTTTGTTTTTGATATATACAGATCAGAAGATCTCATATAACTGTACCGATACGATGAATAATAAAAAGAACATCAATAAACCGTACAATAATAAGTCATACGGTTCACAGACTAAAAGAACAGCGCCCAGAGCTTGGGAAAAAATATGATACCGCCAATTACTGCTGCCATAATTGCGCTCATGAGTACCGCACCGGCAGCTGCGTCCTTGGCCTTTTTGGCAAGGGGCCTACGCTCTTCGGTGACCAGATCCACTGTGGCTTCCAGCGCAGTATTAACCAGCTCAAGACTCATCACAAGTCCAAAGAGCACAATGCAAAAGAGCCACTCAACCAGCGAGATATGCAGTATAAAGCCAAAGATCACAACAAGTATCGTGACCGCACAGTGAATCTGCATATTCCTCTCGTGAAGGATTGTATTTCCTATACCCTGAAAAGCGTAGCCAAAACTTTCAATTAAACTGATCTTGTTAGAATTTTTCATATTCCGGTCTCTTCTCTCATAATAGTCTCCGAAATAACACTAAACTCATTTTATCATATAAATTGCCTGATGTTGAGGGCAAAAGTCATCTGGGGCTCCGGAGAGGCTACAATTCAGTGGTCAGCCAGCCGGAACACTAGTCCTTGAGTCTTCCTATTTCATTCAATATCGTCCTCATGCCATCAAGATCCTCTGCATCGAGCCTTTCCTTCAGCCGTGCGAATACACTGCTGTCGGATTCGGGGAGAGTGTAGTCGGAAAGTTCGTTGAAGGTTCCTTTGAGGGCGGAGATGTTTTTCTGCTTTACGCCCTCACTTACTGCTTCATACATGCATTCAAGGAGGAAATCATTTATCCCGGCTGCGGGGTGAGGGGACTTTTCTTCAATTGTCAGAAGATCAGGCTCCTCCTGCACATCCTGCCCTTTGAACAGCTCTGACAGCGGCTCCCTAAAGCCCATCAGCTCATCAATCAGCTCCTTGTGGTGGGCGCTTATAAATTCTGCATCATTTTCTTTTCCTGCCATTTCAAGCGCCCTGGCATCCTCAGAGAGCTTAAGTGCTCCCACCAGTTTTGCTGAGCTCTTTAGCGCATGAACCTTGATGGTGTAGTTCTCGATATCACCGCTGTCATAGTAGCCCGAAAGCTCTTTTGCCTTTGGTTCTATGGAATCATAAAAGATCTTCAGCACCGTCCTGAAGGACTCCTCCGAGCCGCTGTTTTCGATGGCCACCTCGGGGTCTATTCCTTCTATATTAAAGTACCATGCATCTTCGCCTTTTGCTCTATCTGATGATACGGATCTGTCCGCGGCATATGCAGCTCTTCCATTTGCATCATCTGAAAATCCGGCTTTGTTCGTGGCATATGCAGCTCTTCCATTTGCATATTCTGAAACCCCGGATCTGTCCGCGGCACTTTCATAGGCTTTATCCTGCCCGTCGCCGCTGTTTTCATAAACATATTCGCCGTCAGGTTCGGCAGTATCAGTTTCTTCTGCATCACTGTCTTCGTCGGTAAATATCAGCTTGCCAATATTGTAGGGTGCTTCTGTCTTCTCCAGATACAACAGTCCAAAGGAGCCGGCGCCCACGCTGAGGGACAGGGCTGCAGAGGACTTCTGGAAGATGATCCTGTCAAAGGAAAATCTCCCCTCAATACGCTTTTTTATTCTCTCGAGGGTCTCTGCCTGAACACCCGAATAGGTCACAAACAGAAGCTCCGGGTCAGGATTTCCCCACTTGGGCAGTGCATAGTCAACATAGCGGTCATAGCTCTTTTCCCTGTTGCCGAGCTTGATCCTGTCGACCTTTATTGTGTCGTTGTTCACAAGAATAAAGGGCTTTAAGCCGATGGAGGTCATGATCTCATAGATGCCTCTTCCAACAAAGCCGCGCCTGAACAGTATTCCCGGGTCACTGGACATGAAGCTGCAGTGGATGTTTTTCTTCATCCTGGTCAGCTCCGAGATTATTCCTGCCGGAGTCAGACCCTGCACTGACATATTGTAGGCGATCAGTGTCAACATTCCTACGGAACTTGAATTGAAGCCTGAGTTAAATACAAAAACATTTCCATATCCCTTTGAAGCTTCCTTTGCCCTCTCATACTCCTTGCTGATGCAGCTTCCAAGAGTGATGTATATGACCTGATGTGCCTTTTTGAGTTCCTTTGCAAAAAAGTACTCGAATTCCTCCACCGTCGGAGGCTCTGACACAAAGCTCTTGCCTTCATTCATATACCTTATGATCTCATCAGACTCCACCTCTATGCCGTCATAGTACTCCCTGCCATCCACATGGATCCTGAAGGGGATGATGTCTATCTGAAGATCCCTCAGGGTCTTTTCCGGAAGGTCGCACATGCTGTTGGTCGCAATGATGACAGGTGTCTTCTTGTTGTACCCCTTTGCTGTGTTCATCCTTGT
The DNA here is from genome assembly GCA_024694565.1 of Butyrivibrio sp. Taxonomy (GTDB): domain Bacteria; phylum Bacillota; class Clostridia; order Lachnospirales; family Lachnospiraceae; genus Butyrivibrio. Next base: position 41,333 of record JAILJR010000010.1, read on the forward strand.
CCTGTCAGCACCCTGGCCGGAGGAATATATTATCTTCGACTCAGGGAGATGTGCAGCTATCATCTCCTCGAGCTGCTGCCCTGATACAGGCTTTAAAAGATACCCGTCAAAGCCGCTGACCCTGTAGAGCTCCCTGTTCTCCGAGCCCGCATTGGCTGTAAGGACTATTATCGGCGCATGGTTATTGAGCCCGCCTGTCTGCTTTCTTATGCGCTGCAGGCACTCTATGCCATCCATCTGCTGCATCAGGTGATCCATCAGTATAATGTCGTACCTCTTACCCATAGTCATCATGAGAGCAGCTTCGCCCGAGGTCACTGTGTCAACCGTGATACCCGTCCCATCTAAAAGCTTCTTCTCAACCTCAAGGTTCATCTCATTGTCGTCCACTATCAGAATCCTTGCATCGGCTGCAACAAACGAGGCCTCGTGTCTTCCTGTCCTGTTCGTGCTGCTATAGCCGGTGATGCTTATGTCACCTACAGCCTGAGGGTTTGATACCTTCTGCCACAGTGACACCGTAAACGCGGAGCCCTGTCCATACACGCTGCTGACAGATATGCTTCCGCCCATAAGGTCAAGGAGCTGCTTCACTATGGAAAGACCCAGTCCGGTGCCCTCGATCTTTCTGTTTTTCTCCTCATCTGCCCTTTGGAAGGCGTCAAAAAGATATGGAATGGCTTCCTGCCTGATGCCCATGCCCGTATCAGAGACTATCATGGTAAGAAGGATACTGTCATCCTTGATATCATCTTTCTCAACCTGAAGCGTTACTGTGCCCTCTTTGGTGTACTTGACGGCATTGTTCAGAAGGTTTACAAGGATCTGCTTGATCCTTACTTCGTCGCCAAAGAGCTCCCTGGGTATCGAGGGATCGATCTGCACCTTCAGCTCAAGCCCTTTTTGCTCGGCGCGAAGCCATATCATATTGACGATCTCGGAGAACATGGACTCAACCTCATAGTTGACGGGGATGATGTCCATCTTTCCGGCTTCGATCTTAGACACATCCAGGATGTCGTTGACAAGGGCAAGGAGCATTCTTCCTGCGCCCTGGATATTTCCGGCATCCTTTCTGATCTCCTCTGAGGCATCCTCCTGACGCAGGATTATCTCATTGAGACCGAGGATTGAATTTATCGGCGTTCTTATCTCATGGCTCATACTGGAAAAGAAGCGGTTCTGAGACATGTTGAGCTCTTCATACTTTCTGGCTTCTTCCCTGGCCCTCTTATTTTCATCCCTGAATAGCCGCTCAACAAACCAGACCATGAGACAGCACACTATTCCCACCTGGACCATTGACAGCAGTGAGTCAATGTGAAACAGCTCATTGTTGTGATCCGTGATCAGCTCAGGATGGTAATAGTCTATGGAATAAAGGATAACAGACTCCGCCGTCAGTATCATCAGCATGATAGGACGCCATTTTCCGGTAAGCACAAGGCCGGAGTAAAGATAGGCAAAAATGATCCACATTACCGCTCCGCCCCTAATTCCTCCGCTGGTGAAAAAAACGGTCGGAAGAGTCACAAAAACAAAGCCCAGCACTATAAGTCTTACCGCCAGGTTTACACGATTCTTCCGCACGCACAGCACAGTAATGACAGGCACAATTATCATTGTTCCAATAAGGGTGATGATCTCTATTCTGTTTTCACCAAAGATAAGGTCTCCAATAAGGGCAATGACTGCCATGAACTCAGTCACCATGGTGAGAAGGAAAAATGTGCGTTCCCTCTGGCTTCTCCCCGGATCAGTAAGGCCCTTTGCCACGCTCTTAAATAGCTTCGCGATCACCTCATACCTCCGCTGCTGTCAGACAGCACCCTGTCCATAACACTCTCAAACTTACTTATCTTGATCGGCTTTGGAATGAATCCGTCAAATCCTTCGCGAAGGAACATCTCTTTTGCACCGCTAACTGCATTGGCGGTAAGAGCTATGATCCTGACATCCCTTCCCTCAAGCTCTGCAATCCTCTTTATTCTCTTCATGGCCTCCACGCCATCCATCTCAGGCATCATATGATCCATGAAGATCACGTCGTAGGAATCCTTTTCAAACCTGCTTATCGCCTCCATACCGCTCTCTGCGGTCTCTATCATCATCTTGTATTCTTCAAAGAGCCCCTTTGCGACCACCAGGTTCATAGGCTCGTCGTCAACTACCAGCGCCTTTACGCCGTTGTACTCAGGCTTTCTCTTTTCCTCGTTCTGCACGCCTACTGCCCTGCCGGTCTTTCCATTGAGGATCTGGACAACGGGATAGACATACAATGGCTTTGGCATGACGATCACGCCTGACCCGTCAGACACGGCAAAGTCCCTGCCTGCAGACACAGCTACAACGATATCGTATTCTGAAAGGTCATCAAAGTATCCGGGCGCCTCCATGTACTCCTCAACACCTGTGAAGACATGGGTGATGTCTCCTCTTGCAATAAGCCTTGTAATATCGTCCATGTCGATGGCAAAATACAGGTTGACCCGAAGACCAGCCGCGAGATTCTTTGCAAGATTTCTGTACAGCTCGCCAAGTCTTGCATTCGAAAATTTTTCAGGTCTTATGTAGAGAACTCCGTTTATGAACCTGTCAGTGGTCACGGACAGACACGGTGAGGGGTCGATAACCTCCTGAAAAACACTGACCCTCACTGTAGTTCCCTTGTTTCTCTCGCTCTCTATCTTTACAAAGCCGTCCATGCTGCGGACAAGACCGTACACAATGGAAAGCCCAAGACCGATACCGCCTGTGCTCCTGTTTCTCTTTGTATTGGCCTGATAGATTCCCCTGGATACACTCTCGATGCTCTTCTGGCTCATTCCGATTCCGGTATCTGTGACCTCTATTATCAGATTGATACCGTAGTCCTTTTTTAGAGCCGATATCCTGAGGCACGTTCCTCCGCTCCTGGTGAACTTGAAGGCATTGTTAAGAAGGTGCTTTATTATCTTGTGGAGTTTTCCGAAGTCTCCCTTAAGGACTGCGGGAACGGTGGGGTCAAGGTCAACCAGAAATTCCAGTTTCTGATTTCTTGTGGCAAGACCGTAGTCAGTCAGGACATCATTGACAAGAGCTATTACTGAATATCTGTCTTTTTCAAGCTTGACATCGCGTCTCTGGATTTCCGAATAGTCCTGAATGCACTCAATCTGGTGAGACAGGCGAAGTCCCGCATTTCTTATGGACCTGACATCATCACGCTTCTCTTTGCGAAGTATGAGGTCAGACAGCCCGTTTATTACATTTACCGGGGTCCTGAGCTCATGGGAGATATTTACAAGAAAGTCCTCCATGTCATGGTCATATATGCTCTTTTCCCTCTTGAGCCTGTCTATCTCCTCATCATCGGAAACGCCCTTTTCAAGCGAAGCACTAAGAGCTGTATAAAGAATCGCTATAGCAACAACGTGGAGTCCTATCCTCGAAACAGTCACAGAATCCGAAAGGTCCTCGCCATAATATGCGGCCATTCCAAGCTGTATGGCAAGAAGCAGGAAGTATTCCGCAAGCAGAAGCCTTAGAAATCTCTTTTTCCGAAGCAGTACCATTGTACCCATGAGCATGGCCGATATGACCATATTGTCGAAAAGACTGGTCCTGTGAACGCCATGGTAAAAAGATACAAGCATAGCAAAAATAAGGTAGTAGTTCTCCCTCATTGAAGCCTCGCCATACTGAATTATATGCATCCACCAGGCAGCAATTATCCCAGCTCCAATAAGGGGCGGGACCCACATCTCCCATCCCCTGAAAAGGCTCTCTGCCATGGCGCCTATGGATGTAATCGTCAGGATTACAAGCACTATATTATGTGATCTGATATCGCCCTGTCTGCCCTCTTCCAATGCGTGATACCTCATCCTTAATATGCTTCAGTCTCACTGTCGTAAAAAATCTGTTCCTTTTCCAAAAGAGATTTTGCATACTTTTGCACGTTCTTAAGATTCGTGGCTCCGTTCGAGCAGTATACAGCTCCGATTGAAACTCTGCAGCCTCTCTCGCGAAGAAGTCTCCTTACCCTGTCCACATCATTGTCAAAATACGTCTCGTCACTCTCAAATCCAAAGGCAACAAATTCCTCGCCGGAGAGCCTGTAAACATTTTCCTCACCAAATGCCTCTATCATGCACTTTGCCGTGTTGTTCACAAGATCGTCTCCCGCATCATGCCCGATGGAATCGTTGATCTCCTTAAGCCCGTCTATCTCACAGAGCACATAGCCAAAGGACTGTGACATGTCGAACTTCTCCTCTGTAAATTCCTTCATGGCACTTCTGTTCCTGGCCCCGGAGAGCGGATCGTGGTAGCTGTAGTAGAGCATTCTGTCCTGCTCCTGCTTCTGGCTTATAAACTGGGTAAAGAAGAATGACACCACGCCCATTATCTGCGTGGTCTCCCGGATATGCTCTGATGCCACGTCGTTGATTCCAATAATTCCGACCAGCTTTTCCTTTGACATGAGTGGTCCGGCAACGATACTTTTTGCTCCGATCTTACCCATTCTCTCATACAGAATGGGCGAGATATTCTTTATCTCCTCGGCATCCTCTACAACTACGCAGTTGTCCCTCTGGGCCAGACTTTCCAGTACCCTGTCTATGCAGCCCCTGTAGGGCATCGATGACAATTCCCTTGGTCTTGGCTCCATCTCATCCAGCTGCCACTCATAGGAATTAACAAAATTGCCGTCTCCCTTATCCTCAAATATATATGCCCTTGTGGCTCCCAGCTCTGTTCCAAGGTACTCAAGCAAAAGCCTTATGCTCTCATCCGGGCTCTTTGAGCCAACAGAAAACTGAAGCGACCTGTTGATGAACCTGTCCCTGTTCACCGCAGCATGATCCTTCATCCACCACTTGAGGAACTGAAGCAGAACTATTACGATAAAGAGCAGCATTCCTATCCTTGTGAAGGTTCCAAAGGGAAAGACATAGCGCAGATTCGCCACATATACGGCAAGCTCTGCCAGGCAGAACAGCAGAAAGATTCCGAGCCCGAAATAGATACCCTTGTGCTCGATCTGCATGTTGTTTCTCTTGCAGAAATAATAGTTGTCGACAAAGATCACCGTAATTATCAGTATGGAAAAACCAATGAGGAACATGTCAAGAATAGTGTCACTGCTTGCGGTATCTATACCCGCAATGAGCCACAGCGCTGCCATTATAGCCACGAGACTCACTGATACGTAGAAGGCGATGGTATTGTAGATGCTTCTGTGAAGTCTTGTTATAGAGTTGAAAAACCTTACGAAGGGATAAAGTACAAGAAAGATGCACGCCCTGTTTAAGACGCGCCAGCAATAGACTCTTCCGGTGAGAAGCTGCATGCTGCTTGAGCCTGCAAGAAGCCATATTCCCACCAGGACAGCTCCTACACCCATGCTCAACACATCGATGGGCAGTGAATTTTTATCCGGAACACCTGCCCACACCAGTATCATCACCAGTCCTATAAAGATAATGAGCATCGTCAGTATGAACTGCATTGCATGTGTCTCGAAGCTGAAGTGGACATAATCGGCTGCAGTTCCGATATAGATGTCATTGATATATCCGAATATATTCTGCTCGCTGACTGAATTCATGAAGATCTCAATCGTCTTGCCTGCAAGACCTTCAGAGAGTCCCACCTCATGGACATTGTCGCCGTAGCCCATGCCCGTGATATTTCTGACCGTCTCGTACCTGTAGATCTCCTCTCCGTCAACAACGAGCCTCAAATCAACATTTCTTGAGGTGAAGCAGATGCTGTCCCTGTCCGTCAGATAAAGCGGCAGCTTTTTGGAAAGATGAAGACTTCCGTCAAAGTCACTTACTGTAACATCATTGACAGAGTAAAGGTTGCCGTCATCGCTCTCCCAGGTGTCGGAAAAGCCAAGGAGACGTCTCTGGTAGGTCTGTTTAAAGACATCTGTAAACAGCAGTGCATATAGGGCTATTGCTATTACTATAACCCCGAAAATGATCCCGTATACAAAATTTCTGCTAAGCGGCTTCTTTTCTTCCATAACAATAATTATACGCCATGGTGAGCATAATTATTCAATTTTATATACATTTTATAAAATCGGCGTTTCTATGTGACACAACTTCGTTGCCATGGGTACACATAATATCGTATAATAATATAGTAAGTAAACATTTACACTTTGCGAAGGAGGATTTTTTTATGGACAATGTTAATGTAAGCGGCAATCTTACTGACGAAGAAGCTCTGGGCTTATTTGCGGTTTTGGGCTCAATGCTGGTGGTTTTGATCATTATCGGATTAATATTCTACATTGTAGATGCCATTGCAAGAGTTAAATATCTCAGGATCAGAGGCTACAAGGCATCCTGGATGGCATTCATCCCTATTCTCAACATTTATGCATCCGTTGATGCTACCTATGGCAATGTGGAAAAGATCAATCTGTATGGAGTAAGCCTTCCTGCAATAGTCGTGAAGCTCTACCCTCTTATCTTTTCAGTGATCACAGCAATAGTCACAAGGATACCTGCCATAAGCAGCATCGGAACAACCATAGTTTACATCTGCGAGGTTATCATCGGCATCATGATACTGAAGGATATGCTTGAGAGAATCGGCACCGATATCTCCATCGCTTTCTCAGTTCTTGCCAACGTAATTCCGATAATCGGCTCCATCAAGCTTCTCACATCCTGCAAGGGTCTCAAGGACTGCCAGTTCGACTACACCACCGACCTCCGCGTCCTCCAGTCCCAAAGCGGCATCAACTAACCCCTCATCCAATCCATAAATCATAAACAAAAAATTATCAAAATAAATTAAAAAATCAAGTCAAAAAAACGGGACCCCGGATGAATTCCAGGATCCCGTTTTAAATTGAATTATTCTTATAGCCTCTCAGGCAAACGCTCGCCCGGCCAGCCCCGGCTGTGCATATTGCACAAGCAACTGAGTGGCCCTACGAGCTCGTCGGTACTTAGAGGCCGTACTTTGGCCTCTTAGTACCGCTACGAAGCGAAGGGAGCGCAAGCGTGCCCGAAGTGATTGTACAATATGCACAGCCGGGGCTGGCCGGGCGAACATTTGCCTCCACAGCCTAAATCATCCGCAATCCCCGTAAAACTTAAAGCATAGCATTGTCAGGTCATCAAACTGATCCGCATCCCCCACAAATTCGTTTACCTTCCAGTGGACTTCCCCTACTATTGCCTCCGTAGTTGCATCTCTCATTCCGTTCAACGCTTCCAGCAGACGCTCCTCTCCGTACTGTTCGTCCTTCGCATTCGTGGCTTCCAGCACTCCATCCGTATAGACAAGGATCACATCACCCTTCTCCATCGTGAACTCTCTGTCATGATATTCAAGGTCCGGCACAATTCCTGCGCACACATCATGATCGTAATCAAGAAGCACAAAGCTGCCATCGTGACCGTAGGCAGTCTTTTCATGGCCCGCGTTGACTGCAGTGCCTTTTCCCGTTGAAATTTCAATAACCGCAGCCCAGACAGTCACGAACATCATAAATGTGTTGTGCTCATAGAGCTGATTGTTTGTCTTTGCAAGCGCATGTGCAGGACTGCAGCCGCTCATGAGATTATTCTTGATAAGTGTCTTTGAGACCATCATAAAGAGTGCCGCCGGAATGCCCTTTCCTGATACATCCGCAATTACCAGCGCCAGATGATCATCATCAATCAGGAAGAAGTCATAAAAATCACCGCCCACTTCCTTCGCCGGGGACATGGATGCAAAGAGCTCGAACTCGTGCCGATCCGGGAATGGCGGGAAATTCATGGGCAGATTACTTGCCTGGATCTCGGCAGCCATACTAAGCTCCTTGTCCAGCCTGTCGAGCTCGGTGATCATGGATACGATTCCACGCATCTCATTGCCGCCCTCATCCTCTTCCATGGATGTCCTGAGAAAATTGAAGGAGCTCTCGTCGGGACTTCTGAGCTTGCTTCTTACCGAAAAACTCACCTTGTCTTCCGGGTTCTGTGTATTGTACTTATCCACCGCCACATCAAGGGGAGCGACGCGAAACTGTATGGCAGAGATATTGTCTGCCTTAAGGAACATGATAAACTTTCGCTCCTCCAGCCTTATCACATCACCGGTCCTGTGAAGTACATCCTTTAATAACCTGCAGGCTGCATCAAGGTTGCCCTGGGCTTCCATAATCAGGACACTGTTGGCAAAATCCTTCTCGGCAATAGCAGTCTCAAAAAGCACAGACATAAAGCTGGGGTTGTACAGACCTGATCTCCCGTCGATAAAGCGCTGCTCGCTCACCAATGAAATATACAGAAACGAAAGTCCAATAACATAACCCATGATCCCCGTATTGTAGAATGTGAAAAACTGCGGGATAGTCGCAATAAAGATTGGCAGTACCATGGGTGAAACCCGCAGAAAACGGATTTTGGAGGATCTGCGGTCGAAGACTACAACTGCAACCGATGCCGAAAGGAAAAGAGCAAAATCCAGTACAAACAGTACATAATAAAGCCGCGTGCGGATTATAGAATTGTCAGTGCCAATCCTGAACAAAAAGCCCGTAAACAGATTGATCACAAATAGTATTACATAGACCAGCACGATACTCAGTCTTGCGATATGACGCTTTGAAAAAACCTGCAGATCACCGTAGAGCTTTTGATCAACATACGCAAGCCACAGTACAACGGTAACGATAGCACATATATCCCATAAGGTCATGCTGATAAGTGCAACAATATGTGACAGCTGTGAAGTATGCCCCTCACAGGCATTGAAAACAAAGCATACAATGCAGGTTAATGCAATCTGTATACACAGTGCAAAAAAGAGATTGAATGTTTTTCCCATACGTCGGCGCACCCTCTGGGAGAGCATCAGAAGAATTAAAACTATGAGCAGCGCTGCAATATCCACAAGACATGATACTACAGCAGGTCCTTTAATCAGATTCATGTCTTTTCCTCAATCATTTGCTTGCTAATGGCATAGATATGAATGCACAAAAGGGTTAATGCATAAGTAAACGATGTTGCTGAAACATACGGTATCCATAATTCAGCCAAAAACCCTGTTCCTACAATGATAATCCCAAGGACTGTCATATTTACATTGATTTTTCTCAATCTGATAAATACCAGTATCAGGTAGACCACAATGGGAATGAAGATATACTCATCAAGAGGTCCTGAGCGCCATTCATTTGTTTCTGTTATTCTGAACACCCATCCTGTAAATGGACTTAAAAGTACAACAAAGGATGAAATTGAACATGGTATACCGATCAGCAGATATTTTTTCCAATTTTTAAAACAGCTTTTGTCATTCCTGTATTCAAGATAGATATAGATCAGAAATGGAAAAATGATAATCCCAAAATAATAGATCGTGTTAGTAATGATCATCAAACCTCTTCCAAAAGTGATATTGCTGCCTTCCAGAAGATATGACGTAATATCGGAAATACACATGAAAATGCATAAAATGATCATCACAAAGAATATCCTGTCATCAAACCTTCCGCGCTTTCTGTTAGAGGATGTGTATATAATAAGTCCGGCAAGGAAAAACAACGCCGAAGCATCGAGAATGACACTTCCGGCTGCACCTGTAGACAGCTGCATTCCTTTTATGATCTGAAAGGTCCGGGATGTTTCTGTTCCCGAAATAGGATCCTTTACCCCCATGACAAATTCATAGCTGCCAAGCGGCAGGTTGGTATAAGTCTCGGATGTCAGATCATTTTTATTTAAGATAGTCATAGCTGAATCAAAGCCCCGCAGCTGATAGGAAACCTGAGGGTTTATGAGTGAATAATTCAGTACAAAGGGAAAGATCGTAATCCTCTTAGTGCCCGCGGGAATATTGAAATTACCTTCATTATCTGCATAGATCTGTGCTCCGTCAGCATCAACGTAAGGAAGAACCAGTTTTATTCTGCCAATACTGTCAAGCGGCCTGTCAATATTTACCTTTACCACGCCGTCATTTCCGGCCATGTACAGAGTATTGTCAGAAGTAAGCTCACTGTAGGAATTTGCTGTAGCAACATAGGGAAGACCGTTTGGTATTCCAAAAAAGACAGGCAGCGCCTCCTCATTTAAATCGAAATACTCACTCGGGATAACATAGATTCCGCTGCTTCCAAGAACCCACAGATCACCCTTACTGTTTTCGTAAATGTCATAGTTGTTGGAATACGGAAAATCCCTTATAGTCGTCACCTGATAGTCGGGAGTCATTACAGCCAGGGAGTTTCCTGTAACTATCCAGTACAGCTTCCTTGTAGTGCTCTTCTTTACACGGAGTATGACATCTGATAAAAGTCCGTCCGCCGTTGTTATTGTATTTACCTTGCCATCCTTTATTATGTATATTCCACCACCATCAGAACCTGCAATTATCTCTTTGTTAAAGCCCTCTATCGCACTAAGTATGAAGCTGACTGCAAAGCCATCATCCCTGTCATATCCGCTTACAACCTTATCTCCTCTTATCACATTTATCCCGCCATTGGTGGATACGATGTATGAACCGTCACTGCACTCTTCCACACTGCGAACCGCGTCATACAAAATGCCATCCTCTTCGGAAAACTGAAGGAGCTTTCCATGATCATAGCGAAGCACTCCATACTGCCTTGCGGTTCCGATCCATAGCCTGTTCCTGCTGTCGGTCATGACAAAACGAATACGTATTCCCGAAAGGTAATCCAGAAGATCAGTAGTTTCAATTTTCTTACCTGATGCAGTCACAGCTTCAGTGACAGGAAGGCTGTCCTGAACTATGCCTTTTCCTATAACGTTCAGGCCTTTTTCAGCGCCTATTATCATATTCCCTTCATAGTGACAGACTGAATTGATCACATCAGCATCAAGGTTGTACTTATCATATATATCAAGAAACTGGTTTGGAACAATCTTGATCACGCCCTGTCTTGATGAGGACACCCACAGGTTACCCTCATCATCGGTCATGATGTTGTCAATGGTATTATTCATTTGCACGTTGTCTACCGTTTTTATAAGCCCATTACTCAGCTTTCCAAATCCGTTTCTTGCACAGACCCAGAGATGGGAGTCGATATACTTAAGGTTCCTTGCCCCAAGTAAAGGTGATATGGACCACTGTTTCGACGCAAGAAAGCTGTCTGCTATAGTGCCGTAATAGATATAATGCTCAGTTCCGATAAAGATATGCCTTTTATTGACAGGATCCGGCTGCAGGGCGACTGCATTCTCAAAGGGGAAGTCTCTGTGATCTATATATGCTTCCGGTTTTCCTTCGTTTATCGAAAAAATATCTCCGGTAATCGTAATTCCGTACACTATTCCTGCATTGTCCGAGCGTATATAGCTGATCGACTGCCCATTCAGTTCTTTGAAATCCAGCTGATGATAATTGAGCTTTGGACCAATGACTCCGACTCCTGAGGCCATTGCCAGATAGACACTCCCATCTGTATCCTCTGTCAGATCTCTCACGCTCAGCGATTCAAGACCTTCTTCTTTTCCAAAATGGGTTATATCTCCACCGTCAATGAGGTACACACCCGCATCATTGGTTCCAACCCACAATCTGTTCCTTGAGTCAACATGAAGACACCGCACATTTGCTATATCCGACAGATATTCCGGCCTCTCGAATCTGTTGCTGTCATAGCGTATAAGACCAGAATAGCTTCCAACCCAGATAAAGCCCTCCTTAGTCTGCGCAATGGCATTGGCTTCGGATGTAGGAAGCCCGTTCCTGATATCATAAAGAACCGAAAGAAAGCCATCTTTGTCCTCCGTAGGATCAACTGACAGCTTAATATCTCCATCCTTTTGTTCCGGCGCTGCTTCTTCTGCACACCTGCCTCTATTTACATCCAGAAGAAAAATAAGCATAAATAAAGCCAGGCCGATCAGCACCCTGAAAGCTCTTTTTTCAATTTTTTGTTTACGTTTATTTGAATTATACAATGTCATAAAGATCAATCTCCTGACATAATCTGATAAACTGACCGTCAAAAGCTCGTCCGGACGGCTCTGGCTGTGCATATTGCACAGGAGGCTGAGAGGCCCTTGCGAGCGGTCGGTACTTTGAGCCCGTACTTTGGGCTCTTAGTACCGCTACCAGCGAGCAGGAGCAGAAGGCACCTTTGATGCACCAGTCTCTATTGAAGCAGCCCCCTCTTTGTTCGCAGTTACCCTTTGGCCATAGGCTTCCCCTTTAACACTCTCTTCATGGTTTTGCTCCATACTTTGTGATTCGTCGCTTATCTCCTGCGCCTGATCCGGTTCTTCCTCGGAAGTCATTATCACTTCCCTTGGAAGCAGTGCTGAGAGGTTGTAATTCTTGGAGCTCCTTTCAAGGAAAAGAATTCCAAAGGAACCCGGACCGCAGTTTGAGAATATTCCGGCTGAAGCCTTCTGGAAGATCAGATGCTCAAAGGGCACGATGCCTCTGACCATATCCTCTATCCACTCAAGGTCTGATTCATCCATTCCCGCGTAGGTGATAAAGGCAAGTTCCTTATCGGGCTTATTTTTTCCTGACAGGGCATTCTTTATATACTTCTCATAACAGCGCCTGTCTCTGCCGAACAAAAATCCACCGACGCCCATTTTATCGTTCCTGACCTTCAGCACAGGGCGAAGCCAGAGCGTGTTCAGGATGCTGTTCATGGCGGGACTTATCTGTCCTCTCCTTGCCATGGTTTCCGTGCTTCTTATGACGAAGCTGCACTGGATGCGCTTTTTGGCTTCATCAAGCTCTGATACGATTTTCTCAACCGGATAGTTCTGCCTCGCAAGTCTTCCGGCTATCATTACAAGCAGACCTGCTGCGGAAGAGAGGGTCTCGGATTCTACTACCGTCACGTTTCCAAAGCTCTTTGCGGCAGCTCTGCTCATCTCAAAGTCCTTACTTGCACCTGACGTGAGCGCGATATAGATGACATGGTGCGCCCCCTTCAGCAGGTCAGAGAAGAACTTTGTAAGGGCTTCTACTGACGGCGGCTCCGAGGACACATACCTGTTTTCAACACCCATGTAGCGCAAAAGACCGTCTGAATCTATATCAATATTATCCCAGAAAACACCCTCTTTGGTAATTACCACGAATGGAATTATTGCAATTTCCAATTCTTTTATTATACTCTTCGGAAGGTCAGTCATGCTGCTTGCAGCAATGACAACAGGCTTCTTTCTGGAGTAGCCCGAGGCTGTTCTTATCTGCGAGCCGGTCATCTCACTTCTCTCGGAGGTAATGACTTTTTCCTCGGGCAGCTGGTTTATAAGCATCTCCTCAAGCTGCATCCCTGATACCGGCTTGACAAGATATCCGTCGAAGCCGCTATTGTTGTAAAGCTCGATGTTCTCTCCGCCTGCGTTTGCAGTCAGAATAACAACAGGAACGTCGTCAATATTGTTTTTGAGTAGCGCCGTCATGCCTCCGATGACATTGAGGGGAGTTCGAAGCTCATGGGAGATGTTGGCAAGAAAGTCCTCCATATCGGTCTCGTTCTCTTTTACCGTCTCCTTCCAGGAGTCAAGCTTCTCTCTCTACTATTCTTGTGCTGATGGTCATTCTGGTGAAGATATACAGCATCATTACAGTTCCGATGTGAAAAACTATCTTGACAATATTGAACGGGCTGAGGTCAGTCTCAGTACTCCGCATCAGGAAAACAAACTGGATTATCATTATGATCCAGTACTCAACAATGATCAGATTGATCAGCTCTATCCTGTCAAATACTGCAAAGCATGACATGAAAAGCATGGTGGCAACAGACACGTCAAGGAGACTCGTCTCATGTATTCCGTGATAGAAAACAAGAAATGCTACTGTGGAAGTTGATAATATCAGACGTTCTTTCCTTATATCGTTCACGTTGGACCTCCTGCGCGGAAGAATGGGGAGAATGAAATGCGCATTGACAATTAGATTGTACCATCATCACGGTATTGCGTGCGGGGAAGTGTGGAATTTTAAGAATTTTTTTACTATTTGGATAGTTGAGGAGTGACGCAAAATCGGGCCCGAACAGCCACGTCTGTGCATCTTGTACAATCACTTCGGGCACGCTCTCGCTCCTTTCGCTTCGTAGCGGTACTAAGCTCGAAAGGACCTCGCTAAGTACCGACGAGCTCATAGGGCCACTCAGTTGCTAGTGCAAGATGCACAGCCGCGGCTGTCCGGGCCCGATTTTGCTGTTTTGTTCAGATGGTTTACCTAAGGAAAAGCTTATTGATGCGCTTTTAGTGTTATTAAGACTGTGCAAAATCAAAAAAGTACAGCTGCCTTTGAGGTTGACAGCTGTACTTTGTGGTTTTTATTCGTTAGCCCGGAAGGGGATCAGCCTTCGGGAGCGAGTTTGGTTTTTACGGCTTCTACGTTGGCAGCAATCTCGGATCTCTTCTCTGCCACCTTCTGCTCGATCTCTTTCTTCTTGTCTTCACGAAGCTCTTTGCGGGCCTGACGAGCCATCTCTTCTGCCATCTTCTGAGCTTCTTCTACTTCTACTGCAACTACGGCTGCGTCGAAGCGGGCGATGATTGTTTTGAACTTGCTGAGCTTTTCATCAAGAATTGCCTCATTCTCTTCGCTTGAAAGTGCGATGATGGCTACGTCATCATCATCAAGCTTGCCTGCGATCTGCTCGATAAGTGATGCATCGTCAACAGCATCTGTTGTATCAAGTACAGCGCCGATAAGTGAGCCATAGCTTGCTCCAAGAAGTACTCCGATAGGTCCTCCAAGTATTCCAAAGAGTGAACCTACTACTCCACCAATTGCTGTGTCATCAAGAGTATTGGCACCTGTGTCAAAAGCCTCAAGTGTTTTAATAGTTCCGTTTTCCTTTTTTACAAGGACAGCCTGTGTGATGAAAGACTTGTCGTCACCGGGATTCTGCTTAAGCTCTGACATTGCCTGAAAGCCCTCGCTCTCAACCTCGAACAGACCAACTACGATATTCTGTGCCATTTACGTTTCCTCCTTATTGGTTAGTATGAAATACTGATAGAAACAGTCGCTTAGTAAATTATAATACAACAACGAAAAAGAACATATTAAGAAAATATAAAATATTTCAATGAATTCGTACAAAGGCCATAGTCTTCAGGCCAGCCTTGATCATCTTGCCATCTTGAAGGTTTCGAACAGACCTATATCACCTCGCCATCTTAAAGGCCTCGAAGAGGCGCTTTACTGTGGCGGGGGAGGTGCTTCCAATCTCTTTGTCCATTCCGAGGACGCTCATGACTGTTATTGCCATCAGCTTGGTCTCCACCATGGGGTTGTACTCACTGGCGCAGAATACCAGAGACTGTGCCATGTTCATACCTGTGTCCTCGACAAGCTCTGAGACGTGCTCATAGCCACTGGCTGTGGCAATGGTGCGGACGAGGTCGTTGGGGTTCAGCTTTTTCTCAAAGTTCTGAAGATATCTCTCCTTTTCCGCCTTCCTGAAGCCCTTTTTGAGCTTCCTTACTTCTGCCTGTCCTGCCTTTGTCTTAGTGTAGTAGTCAGCAAGTGCTGACCTGTCCATCATAACCCTGATTGCAAAGAGAGCAAACTCAAGTCCTGACTTTATAGCCCTGCTCATAAGCTTTTTATCTGCCCCCAGCTTTTCACCGATAATGTTTGTGGTGTCTATTGTAAGGTTGATGACACGGGACGCAATTCCCACCTTCTTTATCTCGTCGGTGATATCCTTTGAAAGGTCTCCGAGGGATCTGTGGAGATCAACTATGTTGTCGAGCTTTTTTTCCTCCTTCTCATTCAGTCTTGTCTCCTTGGCTTTTTCAAGCTTTTCATCGTCAGCAGCGCGGTTTTCCTTCGCCTTCTTAGAGCCGTACTTAAGGAGATTTATGTTTGAGATGTCATCCGCAATCCCCTTCACATTTTCTATGCTCCTCTTGACATATGCAATGCCCTTGGAGGCTTCCTGAAGTCTGTTTTGTACAAAGGGCTTAGCTCCGTAATATTTCTTTTCAAGCTCAATGACCTTCTGAGTGTATTCCTCGCCAAAAGCGCTCTTTGCAAGGCTTTCCAGCATGTCGCTGGCATATTCATCTGCGGCGCGCTTTAGCTTGTCAAGTTCGGTCGCTTTTGCGTTGTCCTTCAAAAGCTCGTCAGTATCGGCATGGATAAGCTGATCGTTTAAAAATTTGTAGGCAAGCTTCTCCGAACTGTATTTTGCGAGCTTAGTCATCTCTTTGACATAAGGAATACTGTCGACTACTCCCCAGACATCCGTGAAGGTCTTTTTGATCTTCATGCCCTTGTTGTAGTCATCCCTTATGTCGCCTTTTTTCTTGTCTACCGCAGCTCCAAGGGTCACCTTCTCAACGTACCCCTTCGGGATATTGAGGACTATATCCTGGTCAACTCCCTGGTAATCGTTGGCATTTGGAATGTAGGTGTTCTGAGCCGTCTGCTGATTGTTAGCTGTCTGATATGAGCCGGTGTACTGGGACGTCACCTGACCGGCAGTTGTCTGATATGGACCTGTGTACTGAGTCTGACTTTTGAGGGTTGCTGTCTGCATGGCCTTCTGCAATGCTATTGCCTCAGGATCTGATAAAGGCTGATCAGTGTCCTGCTGCGCTGCCGGCGATGAATCAATGATTTTCTGAACTACCTCCTTGGGTATATTTGCTGGTAACAGACCTGTGGTGTCAAAGGTCTGTTTCAGGAATTTGGAGTTTTCATACCTTGTGGCATAGTTCTTCCTGATATATTCAGCCACATCGCCAAAGGCATCATAGGCGGATCTGCTCTGTGCGATAATGCCGTCTATGCCTTCCTTGATTTCCTGCAAAAAGGTGAGGTTTTCTCTCCTCTTTGCTTCCGCTTCCTTTGCCTTTTCCTTCTGCTCTTCCGTCTGCTTTTTATTTTCAAGCTCAACCATATTGATGTCATAGATGGAAGGTGTCTTCACCATCTGACCGACTTCATTATACAAAAGCTCTGTATTGTTCTTGAGCCAGAGCACACCTTTTCTGACATTGGCGTCTTCATCAAAACCAAAGGGCTTAATGAGAGTGTTGTTCAATACCTTAGCGCCTTCCTTGAGGTATTTTACGTACTTGTCGACATGATACTCTTCATTTACGGCATTGACACCGGATCTGACCAGATACCTTCCCCATTCATTTCCTGTCCTGTGGAAGTTTCTCCTCAGGAAGCTGTAGTCCATTGAAAGACGGCCGTGCTTTGAGAGCTCACCTGCACCGCGGTAGAGTATTGCGTTACCCTCAGTATACTCAAGCTCTCTTGAAGCTCTTTTGACAAAACCGAGTGCTCGCACGAAAAGCTTCCAGTCAATAGCGGTATCTCTCTCGTAAAAGAAACGTCTCTCATTTGCAAAGAGCTTCTTCAAATCCTTCTGCTTAGAAAGCTTGTACCTGTCGCTTATCTGGGTGGACAGGAGATTGCTCATAGCCTTGTAATAGGCATCCTCAGTAAGCTGTATGCCGAGGTTGCTCTGCATGTTGGTCTCTATATACTCATCTAAAAGCTGATTTCTTCCTGCTGCATTGACAAAGTTTCTGTCCCTGTAGCCAAAGAAGCTCTGAATATAATCTCTCTTTGAGATATCCAGGTAGTCACGCCTTGAGAGCACTTTTATGAAAAGATTCCTCTCATTGTCGGTCAGTGAATAGTAACCGGCAAGGGCTTTGTCAGCCATGCTCTTTTCGTCTTTGTCTGCCTGGGTCTTAAGCATCTTTTCAAATGTATTCTGTTTGTATTTGCTCTTGTCGTCCTCGTACTTTTCCTTCAGCTCCTTATATAGGGATCTGGCCTTCTCATTATGTGACTGCTCGATATACTTGTCTGAGTTGGCAAAGACATGGGTTCTGGCCTGCTTCTCCTTTATCTCGTCCATGAAGGTAAAGGTATCCTCTATAAGCTTCCAGTCAACGAGGGTCTTGCGCTTAAAGGAGCCTGATACATAATGCTCCTTCGAAAGGTCTTTTCCGAGGAAATTGAGGTCATCCTTTAGTTTGAAGCTGAGGGCTGTCGTCATAGCCTGATGGCAGGCCTCGTCATCATCAAAGCCGTTTAAGACAGCGCTTCTTGTGACGGCGTCACCGCTCAGGGCTTCATACAGGGCGATGTGCTTTTCCTGATCTGCGTAGAGAGGGTAGGAAGTGCCTGTATTTATGGTGCTCCTGTCAACTACAGTCCTCTCCTGGAGGAGCCTTACTAAGACCTTCAGATCTGACTCACCCATATCGGTGATTCGTTTTTCAATCTTTTTCATCCGCTTGTAGGTATCATATCTCTGAAGATCCTTGATACCTTCATATGCAATAAGGTAGCCATAGCGCTTCCAATTTTTCTTAATCTTTCCTGTGGTGGCTTTAATATCAGCTTTGGCATAATTAAGGAGCTTGTCCTTGACACTTTCAATGGACATATGCTCTTCTGCCATACTGTCGACTTCAAGCTGCTGCTTTTTGCCATACTTGACGTAGGCGGTATTAATGGATGAGTAGCCGTCTGAGAGACGTTTGACATCTTTCTGTCCGTACATCTTGCGGTTTGCAGAAATCGTGCGTGCAAACTGCATCGCCCTGTCAAAGGCGTCCCCTGAAAGAACGTGCTGCTCAAGACGCAGGAATCCATTCTCGCCATAGTCAAAGAGGTTGTAGACTGCTGCCTTGTAATCTACATTGATATGAAATTCCCTTCCCGAGACATACTTTTCTATCTCAGCCCGAACGCTGTCGAGCTCTTCCTTTTTATACTCCTCTTTTGAAAGGAGTGTTGCACTTCCCGCAAGGCGTTTGCTGAGGGATCCCCTGTCCAGAAACATGAGTCCAACGGCAAAGAGCTTTTTCTCATCCTCATCCAGCTGCTCAAACTTGTTGCTCCTTCCCTTGAATACCATCGCACTGTTTTTTATCTGCTCAGCAAGGAACTTCTCGTCATATGCACTTCCGAAGCGTCTGCTCTCGTTTTCACGATATGTTTTATTTGAAACATAGTTTGATGTAAACTCCACATTGTTCCTGTAGATGGGGTCGTCAACAAAGCCTCCTACTCTCACTCTCCATGCGGACTCATCGAATTCATCCCCGGACTTTACTGCATCTGCCAGATCCTTCAGGAAATACTCCCTCACGGCATAGACCTGCCTGTCAATGTAGACCTCTGAGGTGGCAGGTCCTCCCTCCTTGTCAGCTTCCCTGAAATGATCAGTCAGCTCCTGGCGGATGAGGGCTGTAACTTTGTTTGAGTAGTCGAGATATTTTTTGTTTGTAGCAATAGTCTTCCTGAGTTCTTCGTTAAAAGCAAGGTAGGAGGAATTGGATGTGGCCTTGAGCTTACTTGCCTTTCCATCCTCCTTCATAAGGCCGTCGCCTGTAAGGAAGAGGGTGCGGAGGTTGATGGACATCTCGGCCTTTTCCCTTTTAATGGAGTGCTCGGAGCACTCTGTTTCCTCGAACTCTTTTAAAGCCCTAAAGGTCTGTCTGAAGGACTTGTAGCTGTCGGTCTTGCGGATGACAGAAATATTGGGGCCGCCTGTCTTTTCAAACATGGTACTTCGAAGATCCATCCTGCCGTAGCAGCTTACGATGTACATCTTAGCCTCTTCGTCGCTCATGGCGGTTTCGTCCTCAGAGCTTGTGCGCAACAGATCATACATCTTGTTCATTGAGGCTGCATGCTTGTAGAGCCTTGACGTGTGCCACATGGTGGTGTTCAGGTTTTTGAACATGGAGTCAGATGCACCCTCTTCTACAAGAGCATCAGTGAACTCCGGTGGAAGCTCCATCTCGGAAAGATGTACGCGTATCACTTCCTTCATGGTCTTGATGCGATCCTTTTTGAGGCTCACCAGGTCTGATTCCCGGCCCCTGATCCTTATGAGGGACTTGCCCTCACGGACCTTGCCGGTATAGCCGTTGTTGACGCCAAGAAGCCTGTAGCGCTCCTGTCTTCCGAGCATCTTTTGCTTCTTCATGTACTCTCGGGCTTCTGTCTCTTTTTCTTCCTTTTTGAGCTTTTCGCCGTCCAATACCGCAAAGCCATCCTCAGTCTCCTCTGACTGATAGGTCTTTCTGATCTCCTCGAGCACCTTGTCCTTGTCTGCGTCGCTCTTTTCCTTCAGAATGGCAAACTCTGCCTCTTTTCTGGCATACTCCATCATCGTCTCACGTTCAGGGAGCCTGAGCTCTGAATCCGTGGGGGACTCAAAGTCAATCACCATCTTGTAGAGCTGGGCAGCGATCCTCATGGAGTGAGCTCTGGAGGCATTATTCTTCTTGAGGATCTTCTCCGCCTCCTTAAGAGCATCATTGATATTCTTGCTGATGCTGTTCATGCCGTCGGGGCGGACGTCATAGATCTTGTTGTTGAAATCGTTTATCTGCTTTGTGAAAAACTGTGCATCACCCTTAAGTGTCTGATTATAAATGTCACGAAGGTAGGTGTAGGCGTACTGTCTGCAGATTCCCTTGGGAACGATGTAAAAGCTCCTGTTCTTTCCCTTGCTGGCGCCTTCCTTTGTGATGTCGGCAAGGCCGCTCATGTAGTTCTCGAGGCGCTTGTCCAGGGTAGTCCTTAGGTACTCATTAAAGAAGTCCTGCCCTTTCATCATGGCAGCATTGACACTTGGAATAAGAAGAAGGATGTCTGATATCTCAGAATACTTGCCATCTGCGTATTCATTAAGCTCCTTTTTTCCTTCTTCAAAGCGCTTTTCTGTCTCTTTTGCCTGCTCGGAGTCGTGCCCAAGGATTATGTCAATGCCCTCATCCTTTATTCTCTGAAGAGCGTCTTCCCAGGTCCTTACGCCAAAATTCTCAAGGTTTATCCTCTCCGCCTTCAGTCTTTCGTCGGTGTGCATCTCGTCAGTAGTCTCAGCGATGGACTCAGCAAGGGGGCGGATACGCTCAAAGCATTTGTCCCGCTCAGCTCCTGTTATCCCCAGCTCTGTCAGTGCCTGGCTTACATCCTTGGAACGAAGACGCCGGAGTCTTTTTTTCTCCTTTTCGCGGTCCTTAAAGGCAGCTCCCCTTCCTGTGTAGGCAGCTGCAAATCTCTCCATGGTATCATATTGTGGCAGGCCGTTCTTTAAGCTGAGCGTGAACCTGGCGCTTAAGTTGTCTCCGTAGGATTCGATGATCCTGGTCTCTGCATCGGCTCTCTTTACGCGCGCGAGTGTTGCATCTTCCTTCTCGAAGCTCTTCTGCTCGAGGTAGCTCTTTCTTGTGATGAGCCTGGGACGCTCAGTGACTTGCGCGGGGGACTGCTGCGACTGCGCAGCTGCGGTCTGGCTTGCCTGCTGGCTTGCTGCCTTGGATGACTGTTGTGCTACAGTCTGACCAGTCTGTTGGTTGACGGCCCGGGATGACTGTTGCGCTGCGGTCTGACCTGTCTGCTGGTTGACGGCCTGGGATGACTGACTGTTGGCTGCCTGCTGGTTTCCGGTCTGAGCCGACTGTTGTGCTGCCTGGGCGTCCGCCTTGTTTTTGGCCTTACACTTCTCAAGGAAAGTCTCTATCCTTCCCTTGAATCTGTCGTTCTCAATCAGGCCGCTTTCCAGATTCATCTTTTCAAGCATATCCCACTGCTCTCTCGTGAGAGCGAGATTCTTTTCTTTGACGCGCTTCTCATAGGACTTGGTATTGGCCTTAACACGTTTACTGTATACCTCGCCCTCGGTGATGAACTTGTCAGATGAAAACTTTAACAGATCATTATAATTGCCGCCTGTTATGTACTTTATAAAGCTGTCAAGCCTGCTGCTCTCGATATCGCAGCTCTTCATTATATTTTCGAGCATGCGCTCTTTCATGTAGTCCTCGGGGGAGGTGTAAATCAGCATGTCAAGGAAGAGGTGTGTCTGGTCAGTAAGCTGCTCCCTGGTTCCGAGAACTCTGAGTGCTCCCAGATTTCGAACTAGCGCCCTGCCTATGGAGCTCTGGGTTGCAACCGAATATTTCTCGGAAATAACGCCCTGCAGAAAGGTGTCATTTTCAACCATGCGTGTTTTTAAGACGCCAAGCTGCTCATTAAAATCTTCCTCATTGTCAAACATTATCATCTGCTTGATCTGCGGAAAATCATAAAGAGTCTGATAACCCTTGGGCATATGCAGAGAGGTTATTATTCTATCCCTTCGCTCTCTGGTCTTTTGTATATTATCCTTATACTTGTTGTAGTACTCGACAGATATCTCTTTTACTCTGGAAGCAAATTTATCTACATCCGCCTCCCACTCGCTGTCGAGAAGATTTTCAGACACGTACTTCTGAAGGTCTTCCTTGAGCCAGGGGATGTCAAGGGTGGCATCCTTAGCCGTATCAGTGATAATCGTGAGCGCCACCTTATTGGCCAGGAGCCTGTTGTTCCTGTCCTCCAGATATGCTATGAAATCATCACGATTTTCTTTGAGCTCGCTGGCATCGACACCCTTTAACATGTCAATAAGGCAATCGGTGTAATTTCCCATCAGCCACTTATCTCTGGACGTTTTGGCAGCTTCAACAGCCATTTTCGGCCCGTACTCACCGGATATTGCCACCTGCAATACATCCTTTGCTGCGTCATTGAGGGTATGCATATCCTCACGGATGATGATGCCTTCCTCGGACAGGCCTGCCATATTGTACTCGATTGCCCTCTGATCTGCTTCAGACAGACTGCTCCTTATCTGTTTGACATCCTTCTCAATAGCGTCGAGGATCTGATTTATCCTTAGGGCACTCTGAAATCTTCTCTGGCCCTTTTCAGTGAACCTGTACCCGGAGTGCGTATGAATATAGTGACGCACCGCCGATTTCGCAACAAAGAAAGTGTCAAAAAAATCCGCAGTCATATTCTGTCCGTTGTTGTCCTTGTAATGACCCTGCGTAGCGGACAGATTCAGAAGGTTGTTCACGGCATTCAGCATCTCGTTGTAACTTTCTGACTTGCTGTCCTCGTCAGAAGCCAGCCTGTCCCTCATGGCAAAAATATCCCCGTCCTGATCAGAATATTTCACACCCTGCGCAGTCTGTATTTTGGCTGTTGTGTGATAATTCCGTATCAGGTTCCAGGACTCAAGCTGCGGATTGATCAGCTCCGTCGTATTGGCTGCTCCATTGACGGTAGCATTTGTTGTGGTATTAGTCTGGATAGTCGTAGTCTGCTGTCCATTTACCTGTAATTCGTCGCCCATCTTTTACCTCGTAAACAATATTTTTCAGAATTCTTACGCAATTGTTTTTGATATATCTTACAATTTATTTATAAGTACCTTTTTATCACAAAAAGCCATTCCATACTTCATCCATTTTGCATACCCGTCATAAATCAGTCTGCTCTCATACTTTTTTTGTGCTATCTGGCTTGTGGCTTCTTTTAAAGCTTTTTTCATCTCTTTCTCGTCACTGACATGTTTGAGTTCAAGGATCATAGCTCTGTTGTCTGACGGGTCAAGAATAATAAGGTCACTTCTACCGTATCCCGTTTCCTGTTCTGAAAGGACACGATACTCAAGACCGGTAAAGAAACCATCCAATATCAAGTGATAACTGTATTCATGATACTCATGGTAAAATGACAGTGTTGCTTCGAGAATCTGTTCAAGCGCCGTCTTAGCCTTATCTACCTCACCTGTCCATAAAGCATTTTCCAAATCACTTACAAAAGCATTGCTTACTTTACCCCTAAAATAGTCCCATACTTCCCTTCGAAACACTTCCCTGATCTCGCGGTTTGGGATACGCAGCGGCATACGTGGCATCTCTTCGGTTACTGCTTTTGTAAGATATCCGGTCTCAACAAGGGCTGACCAGATATTTTCACCACTTTCATGAATTTTATGATATGGAAGCATATCCTTGACAGTACATTTTATTGTCTTGCCTGCAAGGAGCTTTTCAAAGCTCTCATTTACTCCGGCTGTCTTACCCAGAAAACCATGTATTATGTTAAGCGATGTCTCTGAAGTATTGAGCCAGTAGCACTTTGGTCCCATCGCTGAACTGTAAGTTCCATCCAGCAAATCTTTTACAAACAAAAGCACATCCCATGGACAATACATTTTTTCTCTTCCAAAAATATATCCGTCATACCATTCGACCACAGTGTCATATAGATCCTCCAGATCAAAATCCCTGAGTATTGACTTCACATTATCATCAGTGAAGCCTATTGAAGACGCATATATCGGGGATAGTACTGTATAAGGAATAATGTTATTTACTCCGGTATATGTACTGTTTTTTACCGTATACAGGCACCCGGAAAGCATCACTGCTTTGACATTATCATTAGTCTTACAGACATAGCTCAGCATATGCTCTATCATGTCTCTGACTCTATCGTAAAATGAAGTTCCCAATGACTTGGCCATAGGAACATCATACTCATCTATTATGACAAATACCTGCTTGCCAAAATGGTCACGCAGCATCCTGCAAATAAGACCAACTGCCTGAACAGTATCTTCCTCCCCTGCCTCTTTACGTTGAAGCTGTGCAAAAAATTCTTTGTGAACATCACTTACTCTATCGCTTCCAATTAGCTCTTCATGATCGTCACACAGTGACGAAATTGCTATCTGGAAATTCCGAAAAACTTTCTCAAAAGTATCTCCAAAAATCTCCTTTAGCGAAAGGAATAATACCGGATACTGATTCATATATGAACTGACTACATCGGGATATTCCATCACTTTAAGTCCCCGGAATATTTCCCGACTATCCTGTCTTATATCCAGAAAATCTCTGAACATAGTCATGGTAAGAGTCTTTCCAAACCTTCTGGGCCTTGCAAACAGAACAGTCTTCTCAAAGCGCCTGATAAGATACTCTTCAAGAAGTTCTGACTTGTCTACGTAATAAGAATTACTCTCACGCAATTCCCTAAAGCTATCATAGGATGAACGTATATTGTTCTGCATAAGCTGCATCTCCCTTTTATAGATAAGATAAGCGCGGTATCCGGCCAGTTCTATTATTATTCTGACTCTCATTATTATATCAAAGATAAATCCTTGCGGACAAATACTAAAAGCAGACTGTACCAAACGTCACAATGCACTTGTTACAATTCAGTGGTCAGTCAAAGCGTCGGATGGGAGAATTTTGTCAATCGTTTGTTACAATCCGGATGGCTGTCAGAATGCCGGATGGGAGAATTTTTCGATTGCTCGTTCAATTGTTCACAGATACAATGAGTCGCCTGACAAAAGCTGGTCGGATTGGTTTTTGTCGGGCGGCACATTCAATTTTATAAAAGAAACGAGGCAATCTTTTTTTCAGCCACCTTCATATCCAGTGGTCTTTCTTCAGTTTCAATGGTAATTATCAGATTATCTCCCAAAACTATACCTACATCTTCATAGTCAATAAGCTTATAGAAATTTTTTGTTGCATATCTTTCCTGACTAACCAATCCAAGATGTTCAATATAGATAGTCTTATTCTTTTTCACATTCAATGCAGCAAAATCCGGATAGACTTTTCTTCCATCCTTTAAAACAACTTCTGATTCACAAACATAAGGAATTCCTTTCCTACTCAGATAGTCTGCGATCATTTTTTCCGATTTTGACCTTACAGCCTCTCCCTTTATTGTCATGAATTCATGCTTTATCTCAAATGTGTTCATGTTTCCGGGATGGTTCTTGTACCATTCTTCAATGATCATTTGCCTTGTAGGCAGTATTGGATCAATAAGCTCTCGCCTTCCAGCTGAAAGATTTGTATAAGCACGATCAATTATGTCAACATCAAATGCTCTATTAAATTTATCTAATCGATTTATCATTTCTTCAACTATTTTTTTTACCTTCTCATCATAATCCCTTTGAACAAGCAGCTTTATCTTGTTCATTTCTATTTTGGGGATATAATGCTCTTTATCGTCCCCCATTTTCTTCAAGTAGTATTGCGTTACTCCATTATGAGTACAAGCTCTGATATTTCCCTTTTCTAAGCCCTTGTATCTTTTAAGCCTGCGCTCAGTTTGCAATTCCAATTGCTTTAGCTCATACAACTTATTGTTCAATTCTTCTTTGAAATTGTTCATCTTTTCCTCTCCTTTTATGTTTTTTCAGGGGCGTGGCACATCTGTCCGGATTAAATTCTCATTACTATTTTTTTGGTATGGTCAAGAAGCGGTTTACTGTAGGTATATTGCAGGGTTACTGCAGGTCTATTCAAGGTTTATTGCAGGGTTACGGTAGTTCTATTGCAGGGGTTTGGTAGGCCTATTGCAAGGGTTCGGTAGGCCTATTGCAGGGGTTCGGCAGGCCTATTGCAGGGGTTCGGTAGGCCTATTGCAGAAGTTCGGTAGGCCTATTGCAGGGGGTTGGTAGGCCTATTGCAGGGGGTTGGTAGGCCTATTGCAGGGGGTTGGTAGGCCTATTGCAGGGGTTCGGTAGGCCTATTGCAGGGTTACTGTAAGCAGACAGGCGGTAAAAGACCGTCCGGAGTATTCATGATGATCATGGCACATCTTTTTTTCATAAATCCTCGTTTTTAGATAGCGATAAAAAAAAAATCACAACCAGATTTCTAATTTTTCAAATTTAGATGTCACCATACCAGTAAAAATAGAAAAATCTCTTCTTTTAATGCAACCTTTTTTGATGATTCAGCTAAAAAGGTTGCATTTTTGGCACTTTTTGATGCGTAGTAACTTCGTTACCCCCTTTTTTAACATCTTTTTTTCACAAATCTTGGAATCCAGATGTAGTCTCAGAAATAGACCTATCTTTTTTTGATTAAAAACAGATAATAGATGTGTTTTTTGCTTACCTAAAAGCTATAAGCCATAAAAGCTTCAATAATATCTTCTAATTGAAGCTATGCAAGGTAAAACTGCAATTTATAATACCTCACTCAGAAAGAAAAGTAAAGCATTAAGCCACGCATTTCCCATTGGCATTTCCCGCGTGACATTTCCCGTTGCTTTTTCTGCTGGGATTTATTGCCAATTGTTCCGTTATCTTGATGAAACGCTCCTACAACTGAATAAAGCAGGCAGTACATACTAGTACTGCCTGCCATTGACCATTTCCTGGGCTGTATCTCATATTTCTGTCGCTGACCGTTTCTTGGGCTGTAGCGCCTATTTCTGCCGCTGATCGTTTCTTGGGCTATAGCGCCTATTTCTGCCGCTGACCGTTTCTTGGGCTGTATCTCATATTTCTGCCGCTGACCGTTTCTTGGGCTGTAGCGCCTGTTTCAGTAGCTGATCGATCCTTGTAATGCATCGCTTTCTTCTGACAGTGATTATCCCTTGTGCTGACATTGATTTTCCCTTATGCTGTCATTGATTTTCCCTTGTGCTGTCATTGATTTTCCCTTGTGCTGTCATTCGATTGTCAGTACGTCGCTGAAGCCTGTCATTTCAAAGACTTCTATGATATCATCGTTTGCATTGCGGATTATCATCACTGCATCCTGATCCTCCATCTCCTGCTGGGCATACAGCACGATTCGAAGTCCGGCGCTGGTCAGATAGCCAACCCCGGCAAAGTCCAGGATAAGCTTATCAAGGCCCTTGAGCCTGCCCTCCACTGACCTGTTAAACTCATCCGCTGTCTTACTTGTAATATCTCCCTCTACAGTTAGCGTAAGTGTATTGCCTTCCTTTTGCTCCTTTATCAAAAACATTACGTTTCTCCTCTATAAACGCCAGTTATTTCTGATTTTGTCCGGCCTCTTGCGGATACTGCAGGCGCCTAAAAGACGTACGCTAACGGTATCCGGCTCCTATCAAATGCCAGATTATTTCTGATTTTGTCCGGCCTCTTGCGGATACTGTTAGCGCCTAATAATTCATGCGCTAACAGTATCCAAATTCTCAAGAAATATAAGTTTATCCTGCATTGATTATTGGTTTTATTATTTACCAGTCATCTCATTGGTAAGATTTGTTTTATTTTTCCAGATCATCTCGCTCGCTTGGATGTTTTTATTTTTTTCCAATCATCTCGCTCGACTGGATGTTTTTATTTTTTCCCGGTCATCTCGCTCGACTGGATGTTTTTATTTTTCCCCAGTCATCTCGCTCGACTGGATGTTTTTATTTTCCCGGTCATCTCGCTGGCCAGGCTGATCTTATTTTTTCCTACCACGCTCCTTGGCAAGTTTGGCGGGGAGATTAAGGCTTTTGGGCATGTAAATCTGGTCTTCGAGGAAATCGCTTTCGAAGTCAGTATCATGCTTTTGTGCATTAAACTCATAGCCATGAACATGCATCATGTACTGAGGCTCCTCCAATATCTTTTTCTTTGATTTCAGCAATTCTTCGGATTCGACTATATCACCATTTTTATCATACAAGCCTTTTCCAAATCCAAATTTATCGGAAAGATATGCCATGTTCTTATCATCCAGATATTCCGGGAATGTCAGTGAAAATCCGTCGCGAGGATTAATAAGATCCGAAATCTTGAGCATTTTGTATTCATTAAGCTTATCCAGATCATTATTGGAGTCCATTGTCTTGAATTGCTTAGTTTTTCTGTCCACGCCTACAATTGAAAGATAATGTCCCGGCATTAAGCAGGATATAGGAGCTTTTGTCCTTTCAAGCTCACTTTCAACCTTGTCAATTATGTATGAGGTGAGTTTTTCTTTTGCAGCTTCCCGTTGCTCAAAACTCATTTTTTCCAGTTTGTGGAAGGTAAATATCATCTGATGCTCTGCAGTCTTAGGAACCCTAGTAATAACTGAATCTGCTACTGTATAAGGATTGCCCACCTTATTCTGAGTAAGGTACTCCTTTATGTTATTCGCCTCCTGGTTAAAGCTCATGCTGTCTATGTTTTTATCGGATTTATCTTTCAATTTATCCTTAACAAGTTCATGAGGGGTATAATTATCTAAGCTTTTAAATGTCCCTTCATCAAAGGACTTCACTTTCTTTATACCATGAACCTTCATATAGGTATTAACAACATAGGTATGTGATGCGGCCCAGCAGGAAAGACTTTCCTTCTGCTTCTGTTGAAAATAATATATGTTTTTCGTGTCTTTCTCTTTAAGGTCAAAATCCTTTTTGACTTCTTTGGGTTTATAAGCATCGAGCATCTCTACCATCTGCTGATTTGAGGCTTGTTCTTCATACCTGATGCATGCCCTTCCAAATACATTTAAAAGAGCATCAACCTTATGGTAAACCTCAGGATCTATCTGAACATTCTGACTCTTAAAATACCTCTCCCTGTCCGTCCAAAGACTTCGAAGATTTTGGATATCTGCAACACCCTGGCACTTAGACAACTCGTTTATGACCCACAGAAAGTCCTCATTGTCCTCATTAATTTTTAAACTTACTTGTTTGAGATCAACCTGCGCGTTTCCATATAACTTTTTAACGACCTCAGTATTTATAGTATTCACATCAAACATACTTCCCGTTATAGTCATAACGGACTTCATAGCCGGGTCAATACCTTGAACATCTTTGAATTTTCCCCGTATACTTTTAGTTATTTTCAGGATATCCGGTATTTTTTCTGCAAGAAGGATATCCTTTATCAGTTCACCGGATATGTTTACATAGGCGTCTACATTCTTAAATTCTGGTATCTGATCATAAACCTCCACATAACGATCAACATTATTCGGATTGAATCGTTCACTTGATTTCATTTCTTCCAGCTGATATGCCAGGATAATTCTGTCTGTTTCAATGTTATTACGTGATTTGGACACATTTTGTTTAAACTGACTTTGGACATTCTCTTCATTATCCATTTTCTTGACATATTTATCTCTCATCTTCGTCTGATTGATGAGATTATCGATGCCTTCGTTGTCATTTAAGTATTTTTTGTCCTTTAAGACTTCGTTTTCGAGTTCATTAAGTTCTTTATCGAGTTCCTCCTCACTCTTTTCTTTTTTCTTTCTTTCCTCTTCCTGCTTCTTAGGCTTTTTCTGCTTCTTGAGCTCTTCCTGCTCTTTCTTCCTTTGATTTTCGAGCTTTTCCTGCTCTTTCTTCTTTTGCTTCTCGAGCTCTTCCTGCTCTTTCTTCCTTTGCGCTTCAAGCTCTTTCTGCTTCTTAAGTACTTCGTTCTTCTTAATCTCTTCCTGCTCTTTTTTCTTCTGCTCTTCGAGTTCTTTCTTTTTCTGCTCTTCGAGTTCCTTCTTCTTAAGCTCTTGCTGTTCCTTCTGCCTCTTGAGCTCTTCCTCTTCCTGCTTCTTCAGATCATCCTGATTCTTAAGCTTTTCCTCTTCTTCCTCTTTCAGGTACTTCTCATATAGTTCCTTCTCTGCCTGCCTTCTTTCAAGATCCTTCTGCTTAAGTTGTTCTTCACGCTCAAGCTGCTCCTTGGTCTTTGGCATAGTATTTTCGTTCAAATTTTCTTCTTCCAGATACTCATCAAATACGTCTTTGATAGTTAAATCTTTTTCTTCCTTATTCTTTTCTTCATCCTTTTCTCTTTTCTGCTTTTCTTCATAAGATTTAATAAAAAGTCTCCTCTTTATCCTTTCACGTTCCTCCGGGCTGGCAGACTGGAACTTCTGTGTTTCTACATCAAACCAGTCTTTATTTGCATCTGCCTGCTCTTTCTGCTTCTGCTCCTGATCCTGATCCTTCTGATCCTGCTTTTTCTCACTCTGCTTCTGCTTAGATTTTGTCGTTATAGGCGTTCCATCTTCTTTTATGCCTTTCTCGTTAATATAATCATTGAAAACATCTTCGAGGGTTACTTTTTCATCCTCTTCTTCCTCTTCTTCCTGCTTCTTTCTTTCCTCGTCTTCCTGCTTCTTTTTATCCTTTTCTTTCTGTTTCTGAAAAATCTTATCTACAATTTCCTGCTGCTCTTTAAGTCTTTCATCGAGATCTTTTTCGAACTGCTTAAATCCATCTTCATCATCGTCATCATCATTTACTTTTTTATCTTCTTTTTTCTCTTCTTTTAATTCTTCTTTTTTCTCCTCTTTTTTATCTTCTTTTTTCTCTTCTTTTATTTCTTTCAGTTCTATTTCTTTCTTTTCTGTGGCAGTCTTGGATTTTCTGGCTTCCAGCTTGGTAATAAAATCTTTCAAATAATCTTCTATTTCAAGATCTACTTCTTCGTTTACCGGCTCTTCATTCTTCTGCTCTTCATCTAATAACAGTGCATTATCGTCCTGGTATTCATTATCAGTAAGACTTCCACCATAGAATATCCGATCCTTTTCTTCCTTTTCTTCCTTAACTAATATTTCATTTAATTTTTCTTTGATCTTTACATACAGCGATTTAGACGCATAATCATTTCTGACCAGTTCTGTATATTCTTTAGTACGAGCCATCCAGCTGTTTGATGCTGCCGCCTTTTTCCGCTGCATCAGTTCTAAGACAAGTATATCCGGAGATTTTCCGTCTTTATACTTGCCATTCTTCTCCTGAACAGCCTTCTTCCTGGTGTTCTGAACCTCCTTCCACTCAGCCTCTGTCATCATATCCTCGGCAAGACCGCTTCTTCCGGCATACTCAGTCAGCTTATCATACCTGTACATATTAAGTCTGTGCTTGATTATGGTAAACTTCTGATTATATAATTTGCGCAGAGTCTCATTTTGGGGATAGAAATCCTTATACGTCTGGCTCCCGAGCTTTAATTTTGACATTCTGTTTATAGAGTAGGTTCTCTGTTCAAGGTTCTTAAACTGCCTGATAATATTATCCTTATCCTTTTGAAAATCAGCGCTGAAATACACCTTTTTAAACAAAAGATCGATATCTCTGCGCAGGGCAATCTCAGCTGCAGTCATGATCTTCCCCCTAAGGTTCTGATCGCCTTCAACCTCATCAACCCTTTCCTTCAGCTTTTGAAATTCAAGCGACATGACATCAACATTTTTTATCGTGAGCAGATCAAGATATTCAGCAAGCCCGGGCTTATTAAGGAATTTGTCCAGATCCTCCTTATTGACATCTTTGAATTTCTCTGACAGATCTTTTTTGAACATTTCAAAGGTCCTTGGATTTTTGGCAAAATCATTTAAGTTTTTATGAGCACCGAATAATCTGTGATCCATCTCTCTCAGCTCAATAGCATCAAAATCCAATTCCCTTACTTTGTCAAACTCACCATTTCCCGTAACATCGACTTTTGTACTCTCTATGGTAAATCTTGCGTCATCAAGAACAAGCTTGCCGTTTTCTTCGAGATCTTCTGCGCCGGCAAGGTACTTGAGGGCATTTATTATTCCGTTGGCACGATCAAGAAGATCAAGCTGCTCCTGCTTTCTCTTTTCGATATGGGCTTTGAGGCGATTTTTCATTCCGGGACGCACCTTAAGCTCTTCCTGGCGCCTTTCTAAAACATCCTCACTGTCTGCAAGCTCCTTATCTATATCAAAGATGGCTCTCGCAAGCATATTGCCATTTTCGCACAGCTGATTAAACAGTGCCTTGGATACATCGCCTTCAACACTGTTCTGCAGAGTCTCCTTGATATTCTGTATGCCTTTGCCGATATAATAATCGTCCTTATACTCTGCTTTTTTCTCCTCATTATCTTTTGAAATGAGCTTTTTGCACTCTTTTTCCCAGTACCTCTCATTGGTACGCCTTCCCTGACTTGTCACCTGACTCTTTATCTGGTTAAAGAGCTGCTTGGTCAGTTCTCCCTTGGCCTTTTTTACATTCGCAGAGTAATAAGATGCATGGTGTGCTGTCTCATCCAGGAAGGAGCCATCATCAACAAAATCCACACCATTATTAAGGAAACTGTACCTCATATCAGCGTCAATACTCCTGTAGAGTATCTCTGCGACATGAATGTTGTCTTCCTTTGCCAGATCGCTGTCTTTCCTGAGTTCCCGCATTTTTTTCAATATAGGGTCATCGGGATCTTTATTTTCCAGTGACTTGCTGAAAAGCGTTGTTACCGCCTGATATTTATCCCTCATAAGCTTGGCTTCATCCATCTTCTGAGGAAGAGCATGCCGGTCAAGCATGTTCATAGATACCTCATTGAAGGAATTAAGTGCATCAGTGACTGCATTTGCCAGAGTTTCCTCAGGATTTTTAAATGCCTTTTGAATAAATGCCTTAAATTCTTCAACTGAGTTCTGATCAATTCCAAAGTTATGATAATCATCTTTATGAAGTATATTTTCTTCATCATCTTTGCCAGGGGCAACTTCCGCAATCTTTGTCTTAATCTGCGGTGCCAGTGCAATTATCTCGTCAATATGCTTAAACGCATAACCATACTTTTTCTGGTAACCCTCCTCCTTTGTAAGTTCATCATAGATCTGATTAATGATTCTATTTCTTGTACTCTCAAGAGTCTGGATGCGCACCGTACTCTTCATGATCTCAAAGGTGTAGGCATTGGGTTTCTTAAGAAGCTTAAATCCATTATAGGCCTCCTGCTTGTAGACTTCCTTAGTTTCATATACAGGCTTGCCTTCTTTATCCCGCTTCATCTTCTTGGAAGTGTCAACAACTGTCAGCTTCGTGACATTCTCCATCAATTCATTCCATTCGTCTTCCCTGGCCTTGACTACTTTTCTGGAATACTTGTTAAAGAATTTCAGATTATCCTCGCTGATCTGCTGATCCACAGGATCTCGATAGGCGGAAATATTGACCTTTTGTCCCTCATAATCCTTATTCCACCTGTTGCTGTAATCGGCGTAAAAGGCTCTCTGATCCCTTACCTGCTCACTAATGAAATCGTCGCTATAGCCCTTCTCCTCCTGCTTACCAAGAGCAATATCTCTATTTATCACATCTTCGGTGATTGTCTGCTGTAATCTTTGCTTCTGCTGCTCCTTAAGCTGTTCAAAATCCGGCTGTTTTTGTTGTTTCTGCTCATCAAGCTGTTTGAAACCTGCTTCCATATTACAAACTCCTCCATGTACTCCAAAAGGGGGACTGTTTACGTCGTCCCCCCGGGTGGTCTGCTACTATGATAATCTGATTTACAGTCCACACTGAAAAAAGAACGTCTTTAACTCAGTGTTGACAGATCCAGTGTTGCCCTTACTTCTCTTTTACCCTTTATGCCCAGTACTCCCTCAATAAAGGTCGCAACATGCCCCTCCGGGAAAAAGCCTGTCATAATAACATTGCCCGGAAGCTCATTTTTGACAATCTTGCAAAGACCACTCATAAGGTAAAGAGGTGCCATCTTGCCTGTAGTTCCCACGAAGAAAAGTGTAATGTCATAGGCTCCGGGCTCAGGAAATCTCTTCATGTCATCTGTAGTCGGGATGATTTCCACATTGGGACTCTCAACAACCAGCGCTCCCTTGGGATCGTCCTTTTCCATGTAAGCAATACTGTAGGGAAGGATGTCTGTCATCTGACTTATCTTGTGGTCGTAGAAGGTAATATGCCTGTCGATCAGCTTGAAGAGACTGTCTCTCTTAGGCTGCGGAAGATACTTGAGCCTTATGATATCCTTGGGCGCAAAGGCTGCAGCCCGGGACTTCTCTATGTCTTTTACCTCAAAGCGAACGTAGGAATAGCCAAGCTTCCTCTCCGTAAAGCCAAAGCGGTAGGATATGTTCCGCAGCACCTCATATTCACTGGGAAAATAGTCCATCGTCACTGCCGAAAAGCCTTCGTCCCGAAGCTGTAAAAAGAGAAAGCTCAGAGCCTCGTCTATGACCCCTGTTCCCCTTAAATACGGGATGATATACATATATCTGATACTGGCTTCATCGCCTGTCAGCTTCATAATGACAGTTCCAACTGCTTCATCCGATTCGCTTATTCCATAGAACCTGTATCCGGACTCCCTGACATAGGCTGCCTTTAGCATATCGGGCAAAAATGGGTCGTAGGCTGCCAGGTTATTCGGTGAAATCTCATCAATTAGGGCCATCGTTAAGTCCTCTCTGTGTTAGTTCGTAGCATTATTTTGTAAATATGCAGGTATGCCGATACCGTAACCACCAAGAAGGGTTACAATTCAGTTGTCATCCGGGTCAGTACCGGCCACCGCAATGTATAGCTGCCCGGAGGACGCTTTCGCTCAGTGAAAAACGTAGCGGTACTAAGCGCCCAAAATACGAGCGCTAAGTGCCGACGTTTTTCAATGCTCTCCGGCTCAGCCATACATTCGCTCTGGCCTGTCCTGCCCCGGCTGCCAACTAAATTGTAACCCAAATGTGCTTACGGTATCATGCTACTCATTAGTTAATACGAATATCTTTAGTTATTGGCATTGTTTTTTAGTACGAATTTCTTCTGTCGTTGTTGCTTTGCATTGAAGGCATGAACAGGATTGCGATACAGAGTGCTGCACTTGTAAAGGCTATGATAAAGAGCCAGATCCTTACGTTTCCGTTGAGGCTGAACAGGTCGGGCAAGGTTATTGCTGCCCTGTTCACGAGCTCCTCATTGACATCAGGATAGTACTCAAGCAGCTCTGTTGATGCACTTGGTCCCGTTCCGGCTGCAAGCATTCCATCAGGTGAAAGAACTATCGTGCACTCTGATGCGGTATTGAGGTCGAAGCTTGCATTTCCGTTTTCGTCTACTGTAGACTCCTCTTTTGCCTTAAGCTCCTTGGTTTCAGTGTCGTAGTAATAAAGTGTTGCCTTCATTCCTCTGTTGGAGGTTCCGACAGGTACGGTAATTCTGGCATTAAAGCCAAAGTCCTCGGGATTCTGTACGCCAAACTCGATGTGCTGCTTGGTTCCAACAAGGTCATTAAGTGCCTGGATGGGAATGTCCTTCGAGCCCATCTTGACAGACATGTTCACATCATTGGCCTGTGCATTTGCAAGGTCAGATGACTTGACTGTCCATCTTACTCCGTCGTTGACCATGAACTGAACTTCCACGTCTCTCTTGGCGATGGAATCTATCATTTCTTTTGGTACCTCTGCAGTTCCGCTCATCTGAACGTATACTGTTGCACCCTGGTCGGCTGAGTTGATCTCATTTGTGATCTTGGTCCATCCGCTGGTCTCGTTCTTACCTATCCTTACGTTGCCTGTTGCATCCTCGATATATGGATCTCTTGTGATCTCCCTGTCGTTCTTGCCAAGTCCGGAATCACTTGAGCCTTCTGCTGCTTCGTCCTTCTTGTCCGGGATAGAACCGCCGCCTGAGGTTCCACCTGCTCCTGCGCCTGCTCCTGCGCCTGCTCCTGCTCCCGCGCCTGAACCACTGCCTGCGTCCGCCTGCTTCTCTCCGCCTCCGGCTGCTCCGTTGGGTGCAGGTGTAAGACTTGAGTCGGCTTTCTTTTCCTCTTCCTTCTTCTTGCCGCCTACGCCCTGGCCTTCCTGTCTGTCAACCTCGCTGATGTTGCCGGCTCTGTCGATGGCGATTGCAAAGAATACATAGGTCTTGTCGGGATCAAGGTCCTTGACGATGTAGGTTCCGCCTGAGAATCCATCCGATTCGGAGCTGACCTCTATCACTGTTCCGTTCTCATTGAGATCTGTCTTCTTTGGTGTCTCCGGGTTCTTCTCCTTGGTCTTTTCTTCGTACTTGAATTTAAACTTATTCACTCCTGAGAGTGTGTCCTTCGCAGCCACAGCCACGATGGTTCCTTCCGTACCCTCCTTGGATGTTATTGAAAGTGTTGACATCTTCGGCACTACCGTGTCGTAAATAAGGGCTCCGGTTGAAAGTGTTGTGCAGTTTCCGGCCGTGTCATAGAACTTGGCATAAACATAGCTCTTCTTGTTCTTGGGCAGAGTCGGTCTTGCATCGTCGTCATAGGCTCTCCATACTGAGCTCTTCTCAGAAATCTCAGCCTCCATGTCGCCTACTGACGAATAGAACTGTTCGCTTATTGTATAAAGTATGTAGTCGATGTCTGTAGTCAGAGCGTTGTATTCAAAGGAGATCTTCCTTGGCTCTTTGGTTATAAGGCCGACACTGTCATCGCCCTTCCACTCGTCGCTGGTATAGTCGTCGCTGACGATGGAGGTGTTCGTTCCGTTATTGTTGCTCTTGTCCTTAGCCTTGTAGTACTCGACTACGTCGTCAATTGTAATTGTTCCTTCCTTGTAGGCGTCGAGCAGTTTGTTAAGCTCTTCGTCCTCGGTCTTCTGGATCTCGCCATTCTTGTAGGCGTCGAAGTACTTCTGGAACTTCTCTCTTGCTGCTGCTTCCTCTTCTGCAGCCTTGGTGTCGGAGCTGCTGGTCACATTGACATCCTGGGAGCTTACCCTTATGAGCATGTTTCCTGACATGGACCTCCTGATCCTGATGATGATGTCGAAGGTCTGGATGTCAGCCTTGTCGCTCTTACTCCTGAAATCGAGAGTGTATGTGTTCACGCCGTCTTTTGTCACAAGATAGTAATCCTTGAAGTTGTTCTTGCCTGACTCGGAAATCTCATAGCCGTCGCAGGTGAGCTTGACATCGGTATTGAACCATTCTCTGTAGGTTCCGCCGTTGTATTTTACGGGAAGGTCGATGTCTTTCTTGATCCAGAGGTTCGAGATGATGACCTTGGTGATCTCGCCTGTATCCTCATTTCTGAAGTACAACGGGAAGTCAGGATATTTACCTGCC
The DNA here is from genome assembly GCA_024694565.1 of Butyrivibrio sp. Taxonomy (GTDB): domain Bacteria; phylum Bacillota; class Clostridia; order Lachnospirales; family Lachnospiraceae; genus Butyrivibrio. The sequence continues at coordinate 78,746 of JAILJR010000010.1, forward strand.
TTGTTGGCAAGGTAGTACTGTCCATAGTCCTTGCTCTCCTCGCTGTTCACATAGCTGACTGTATAACCGTCAGCGCTGATTCGGCAGCTGGTGTAGTAGAACTTATTCTGTGTTGGCTTGCCATCGAAAAGAACTGTCAGACCGGTTATGGTAAGGCCGGTTATCTTCTTGGAGATCATCCTTCCGGTTGCATCGTTCTTCAGGTAAACCGTTACAGTCTGGCTCTCGCCGATCTTGTCATAGGTTACTGAATCATTAAAGTCACCATTTTCATCGAAGCTGATCTTAAATCCACTCGGAGCACCGATCTTAACCTTGATGGGATATTTGCTCTTCTTGGTCTTGCTGCCGTTATAGGTCACGTCTTCATCGACAACTTCAACTGTATACTTCACAGTTCCTGTGTAATTGCCCTTTCCGGTGTAATTGATCGCATAGTGCTCTCCCACCGGTGCTATCTCGCCTGACTTTGGAAGTGCAGGATTGATTGTGCGTGTATAATCGGTTCCCTCTACCAGTGCCTTGTCGTTCATTGAAAGGGTAAATGCATCCTTCTCAAAATTGACGTTGCTCTTCACGTAGTCGTAGTTGCCGGATGACTCTGTGACAAGCTTGGATGAAGGTGTTATAACTTCTGAAATGGGCTTTTGGGCAATTGGGATGGTGCCGTAGTTCTTACTTACTGTTATTGCTTTATTAAATATTACTTCCTTTTTCGTATCATCCTTATACTTCTTATACAGATATGTGACATTATAAGTAACGTCCTTATAGTCACCTGCATTGGTCTTCTTGAAGTCATCCTCCCTGCTTGTAGGAGTATCTCCTGAATAAACAAGAGTTACATCTTCATCAGCCGGAAGATTCTTAGGCACTTCCGGTAACTTAAAGCCTTTTAACAGAGACTGCTCCTTGCCGTTGTAAACCAGATCCTTGGCTGCTGTAGGATCTCCGCCTACTGCTGCAAAGAAATCATCAAATGTATAAGCCGGAGGAAGTAAGCCTGCCCCTCCTGTTCCCTTAAGCATAGCTTTACTCTTCGCTGCCAAATCACTTCCACAAACAGAGCATTTCCCATCGGTCCCATTTGTATCACACTTCTCCGTCTTTGTCGCACCACAAACACAAGTACAGGTATGCGTACCAGCATTCGTACCATCACTTGAAGCATCATTGTTGTATGTCCAGTCGCCAAATTTATGATCTTCTGCTACAGATTGTCCGCATGAGCAATTTGCGTAGTGCTGAATCTCATCCTTTTTATCATAGCTAAATGTGTAGTCATGCACATGCTCTACGCTTGCACCCTTTGAAGCATCCAGTGTACTGGGTGCTTTGCGTAGCTGCGTATCTGATGTTGCTAATGAAGAAGCTGCGTAGTGCTGAATCTCATCCTTTTTATCATAGCTAAATGTATAGTCATGCACTTGCTCTACACTCGCACCCTTAGACGCATCCAGTGTACTGGGTGCTTTGCGAAGCTGCGTATCTGATGTTGCTAATGAATAAGCATCTGAAGAAACCGCATCTGATGATGCAGATGAAACCGCACTACCACTGGCATCTGCTGCTTTATTATCAGAAGTTGCCGATATCCCCTCAGTAGCTGTTTTTTTACCTTCTGTAGAAGCTAATAAACCATCAGCTGCGTCTGTAGTTCCCTCAACCGGTATTGATGTTTTCTCAGTAGAAGCTGACGTGCTCGCTGTAGATGCTGTGCCCCCGGCTGCAGGACTTCCATCGCCTTCTGCTCCGGTTTCCTTTTCATCAACTGTGCCACTTGAAGAACCGGTACTTCCATCGGGATTGGTATTTCGACCGGACGCAGCGCTGTCGCTCGCTACCAGGTCACCGCTTTTCTCACCGGAACCTGTGCCGACAACATCCCTATTGCCGTCGCCATCAGTCTGTGAAGATACTTCGGATGTCGATTCACCTGCTCCCTCAATAAGGTTATTGACAAAGCTATCAAGTTTTTCATCATCCTCTGTGTCGCCTTCAGCGGAGCCCAAAGTGCCACCGCCCTCTCCACCTTCGGAGCCGCCGGTTCCGTTCTCTTCCAGCTTTTCAAAAATCGAGTCTCCTTCTGATGCAGTTAAGATCTCCTCACCCGCATAGGCAAAGATTGACCCAATCCCCGTGGCAGTACAAAACAGACTCAGGATGATCAACCCCACAAAGAGCCTCTTCGCACCAAGTTTCAGGTTCTTGTACTGTTTCTTCAAATTCATATCGCTACCCCTCTTTTTTCGTATGCTCCCACACATACATTCTGTTACAACAAAACCTTATATATCAAACCAATATATGGTATTGCTAAAACTGAAAAGAAACTATCTCGCTGGCCAATGTTCTACCCCAAAGATCATCTGCCTTGAGAACCTTACTCTTTTTATATCTTGAAATATAACACTTATCTTTTTTTTAATTCTTTATAACTTCAGAAAAATCATTTTTCTTTAAATCGATCCCATCAAAACATTCAATTCTGTCATCTTCTGCCGATTTATATCTGAAAGCCTTGTACATGATCGACTTGCCGATTTCTGAATCACCCAAGACCAAAGTTAATCGATCATCAAATACCAGATTGAAATCAACATCGCACATATAAAGATTTATTCTATCTATGATAATATTGCTCATTCTCTTACAGCCTCTAACAAATCATCCAATTCGTCATTATTATATATAGTATGAACTTCATTATTTATGATTACATCAATATCATTTTGGAATTCATCAGTCATAAAAAAATAGTCTATATACGCGTTACCACTTTTCATATTCATTATCAGCTGCAATGCGTTATCACCACATTCTGCTATATTGAATATTTTGCTCTGAAAAGTAGCTATATTTAAAGCTGTTTTACATCCGGTAGAAAGTTCAGAGGCATCAACCAGTGTACCTTTCATGAACTTTGAATTGAATTTATTATTCCCGGCATATGTCACTCCATCGATGCTCTTAACTATATTCTGTTCATTCTCACCGAAACTAATATCCTTAATATGATTTTGGAACCAAATATCGTTCAGGTTTATAACACTGTTCCTATCTGCTATCTGCTTAGAGTCTAAATACAGTCTCAATGCCATATCGTCTACCTCATCGACCCCTATCCTGTAGAATACCTTCCGGGGTTGATATAATCAGGTTGGACTATTGTTTTTGGATGACCTGATGTCATTACAAAAGGAAAATTTACAGGCTAATGAGCGGTTTTGCAAAAAAGTCTGCCTTATATGATATTTTATAATATTGAGGTTCATGATACAAGATTTTTCTCTACATCTAGACATTATTATCGCTATTACGTACTATATATTGTGTTAAATGAAGTCAGATGAGTATTTCTTTTAGCTAATCCGGGTTCAATATCATGCGCGCATACATAAACGGAATCTCCACGCATAATTTCATATATGATATTTTATCTTATCAGGACGATGTTAACAAGATTTTTCTCTATATATAGGCACTGTTTTTGGAAAGATGCACTATATATTGATGTTAGGCTGATTTTTTGCGGCGCACAAAATATTCTTTGAATCATCCTGCAATCGCCGCGCCCGAAGAGCTCCATTGGGCGTATTGATCAGATTCGTAACGGGCAGAGTCAATGTGTAGTGAAAACTATTGCCGTCTCCTGCGATAAATCGTACAAGCAGCTTGTACTGCCTTTAGTGTGAAGTCCAAATCATTCTTTAACATATTTGTGCCGGATTGCCGTCATATTTAAGACGGAAGAGGGAGTCGATGCGGGTGCATTGACGCCTGATGACAATGTGACATATGGCGGCAAGATGGTGCAAATAGGTAAAGAAATGATTGGGATGGTTATTGCACCAATCCTTATTATACTGCAGGAAACTCAATGGCTTTGTGAGCGTTTACACGTTCTAAAATAATCTAAATATCAATTACCGCCTCTTTTCTGCACATCCAAAAATCGATTTTTCCAAATTCGGATATCGTCAAAAATAAACGCACATCCCAAAAGCTAATTTCCGCAATTTTAGATATCACTTCACCCTTCTATTTTCACTCCTGACTAAACCAAAATTTTCAAAACACGAAAAAAGTTGTTTTCATGCATCTATTTTATCCATAATTCACGATTTAGATGTATACAATACATGGCTCAGAGAGCGAGGACACATCTAAATTTTGAGTTTAAGAATTTTAGATGTAGTAATAAAAATCCTGCTATCTCAAATGCGCTTTTCAGAAAATTTAGATGTATTCATAATCAAGATACACGTCTCTGAAGGCACTCTATTCATAAAATGGTTGAAACTACCATTTCTCAGGATTTCACCCGACTTGCGACTTTGGCAAATAATACTCATGAAGTACCCCAATTTATATGCCTGATACCCACTATACTGTTGCAAAACCAACTGTATCCGCTTCGCTTAATCATATAAAACTCAGTAAATCCTCAATTTTATATGCCGCAGAAACCCAGCTGCTCATAGATCCTGAACATGAGGTTAGTGGAGCCACCGGCGGAGCCGGCTTGTCCTTGATACCAATAGTTCTGAATGCTAAACTGGAACGGACGATGGTGACGCCAACCAGCTGCTCATGAGTCCATCACCATCGGTGCGGATGCAGCAGCATTCAGAACTATTGGTATCAAGGATGGCGTCCGGCTTTACAACGGTAACCCCAACCAATTCTTACCATAACTTCTGTCAACGCAGCAAAACTCCCATTCAATTCCATCCGGTAAAACAGGCATCCACTTCAACATTTTCATCTTATATCTTTCCCCCTACAAACTGTTTCTTAAGTTATTTTGTTTTTTCCCCTCCACTAACTGTTTCTTAAGTTATCTTTAATCTTTCCCCACCACAAACCATTTCTTAAGAATTCTTAAGATTTCTCCCTGTCTTCTACAAAAAATCTTAAGAAAATCTTTCGCTTTTCTTAAAGATTTCCTGTCTCAGATCTGCTATCATAATCCACGGTTCACATCTGAGCCTTCTAAAAATCTGCCAGCTGATTTATCAGCTGTCTGTTCTCAAAGTCCTGCAGGCGTGCGAGAATCTTTTGAAAGGAAAGTGAAATGCAAATAGATACAAAAAACTACAAAGACACAGTCTTCAGATTACTATTCAACAACAAGCTATATCTGCTTG
>JAILJR010000119.1 GCA_024694565.1 Butyrivibrio sp.
CCGACAAAAGCTCGCCAGGCCGGCTCAGGCTGTGCATATTGCACAAGCAACTGAGAGGCCCTATGAGCTCGTCGGTACTTAGGCACCGTATTTTGGTGCCTTAGTACCGCTACGAAGCGAAAGGAGCGAAAGCGTGCCCGAAGTGATTGTACAATATGCACAGCCGGAGACGGACTGGTGAGCTTTTGTCGGGCGACTCACGCTATGAGCTTTTGTCGGGCAACTCATAAAATGGATTTGCGGGGGGTTCGGAGCCTTGCATTTCCTGTTGACAGCTCAGGTATTCACTTAATAGTACAGGATGGGAAAATGATGGTTGGTACAATAGTTAATAAAAAAAATCAGAATATGTTCCTGCCGGGTGTCAGTAACGTGGTGAAGAAGATCTGCAACACCTACGTCGGCGTTATTGATGAGGAAACAGGTCTTGCATGTGGTGTGCTCGGCGCTCAGATGACGGAATTCAACGGACTTGATATCTGCTATGTCTATGTTGCAGAGAGGTTCAGAGGCTTTGGAGCCGGCGCGGAGCTTATACGGTTTTTTGTTGAAACTGCGAGGGAGAATGGCTTTGAGCATATATCCTGTTCCCATGTGAGGAATGATGAGACTATGGGACTTTATGAGATACTTGAAAATGCCGGGTTTGTAGAAATACTTGATCTGAGAACTCCGGTGTATGCCATGCCTGTTACTGCTGTTATAACAGAGAGGAGGCCTATCAGCTATAGTCTCATAACTCTTGGAAAAGTGATGTCAACTACATGGGCGAATCTGGTAAATAAAAAGCTGGAGCTTGCCAAAAATGACCTGACCGGCTCGGAAATAGAGTTGTCCGACCGGAACTACTATGATCCAAGGCTGTCAATCATTGCTGTCGACAAGGCGGGAAAGTGCCATGGGGCACTGCTTTTAAGCGCTTACGGCCGCGACTATAAGGTTGAATGTCTGTACTCTTCCGGTAAAGATGCCGGCGCAATCCTTTTGAGCCTTATCAGCGCCGCCAAGGAAGAGGTCGCCAGAAACTCACTGACAAACATCTGGATATATGTAAACATCAGTTCCGAGAAAACTAAAAAGATAATAAAAAGGCTGTTATCCAAAAAACCGCTGCGATCGGGAGAATGCATCTTTCAGGTTAAGTCTCTATGAGGCAGCCTTCAAACATCAGATTACTTGAGCATACTGTCCTTTGCGAAGAAGACGGAATGAATGTCAGGCTGCTGATGAAGGGTGTTCTTCATATGTCTGCCAAAGAGATAACAAGGAGCAAGCAGTTTGACGACGGGGTACTTGTCAGAAGAGCAGCGTCTGAAAGTGAGGATTTTCAAAAGGCTTTCGTGAGGGAAATCCTTCATGAAGGTGATATTCTCAGGATAAAGATCTACGAGGATACAGAAAATGCCACAGTGATAACTCCAAATGACTTACCCATAGATATTGTCTATGAGGATGAAGATATCATTGTCCTTAATAAACTGGGAGATATGGTGGTCCATCCCTCCTATGCACACCCCTTTGATTCTCTGTCAAATGCGCTTGTGGCATATTATGAGAGAACAGGGCAGGAGCATGTCCTTCGCGCAATAGGGCGCTTGGACAGGGAGACCTCGGGCCTTATTCTCTTTGCAAAGAACAGGCACAGCGCTGCTGTTCTCTCCAGGCAAAGCGAGGGCATGTCAAGGAGAAAAGAGTACCATGCCTATGCATCCGGAGTTTTTGAGAGGGATTTCGGAACAGTGGATGCACCTATAGGACTTCCGGATGGCGTATTGATGAAGCGAAAAGTCATGGAAGACGGCAAGGCCGCTGTAACCCATTACCGCGTGGAGAAACAGTATAAGGATTATGCTCTTATAAGGCTCCTGTTGGACACAGGGCGGACTCATCAGATAAGAGTGCATATGGCGCACCTTGGGCATCCCCTTATTGGCGACAGTCTGTACGGAGCATCTCTTGAAAACTATGGAATGAAAAGAGCGGCTCTCCACGCATCACATCTTGAATTTTTTCAGCCGGTCACAGGGATGCCTCTTTGCTTTGATGTTGATTTCCCGGAAGATATGAAGCGGCTCTGTTTCTGATTGCCGTTTCAATGCAGAAAATCCTCAAAAATGATGTCACCGGCAAAAACCGTAATGTTCATGCCATCATTACACTGCAAGCCTTTGGCGTGGCATAGTAAAATTTAATTTCAGCACAGGATTTGAAATTTTGAAATTAATATTTAATTTTTGATAAAAATTGGTCATTTATTCTTGAATAGTCATGCGGGTTAGTTTAGTATTAATGTGTAACCATATATAGGTGTTAGTGGATGATTTTCACTGGGATTGTTACAAATCTTGGGGTAAGTATAGGAGAAAAAATATGAAGAAGTTTACAATGAAGAGAGTTTTATCAGTAGTTTTAGCCGGTGTTTTTGCACTTTCACTTGTAGCCTGTGGAGCAAGATCAAACTCCGTTGTCGATGATCAGGCTGCTGTCAGAGGCCTTGAAGAGGGGGCCGGTGAGATATGGATCGATGACGAGGCCATTGCTCTTGCCGGAAGCGCAGCATCATCTCAGGCTGCACTTGATGCATGCTCAGCTGTACTTGGACTTATGAACCAGCAGAGAGCAGCTCAGGGACTTTCAAATCTTTCATGGAGCGATGCTCTTACCAATGCAGCTCAGGTACGTGCCAATGAGATCACAACATCATTCTCACACACAAGGCCCAATGGTTCGGCATTCTGGACTGTAGACAGCAACGTTCAGTACGGTGAGAATCTTGCAAAGCTCTATCAGTCAGCTGACAGTGTATTCCAGGCGTGGATGGATTCACCCACACACAAAGCCAACATCATGGACGGCGGCTACAAGACAGTAGGAATTGCCGTATGCCAGGTAGATGATGGTTCCTGGTATTGGGCACAGGAGTTTGGATATTAATATAGTCAAATAAAAAAGCATCAGCCCTTTATCTGACAAGGGCTGATGCTTTTTTATGTTATAATATTCTAAAGTCATTCTTTTTTTCAAACATTAATCTCACCCTCGAGGAAGCGACTATGATAAATGGAAAACGTCTGGTGACATTGTGTACTTACAGAATCTTTGATGCACAGGAGTTTGCTTTTATAAGTGAGCTTAATCGTCTCCTTAATCAGAACAACTGTGCTCTGTTCATCTATGCTCTGAATACCGAGATAGCCAATAATGGCTATGAAGTAGCTGAGGTTTCCGTATTTCAAAGGATTGCGTATGACAAGACTGATGTAATTATCATCATTGATGAGAAGATAAAGTGCAGGGAGGTATGTCAGGATATCATAGATAAAGCAGCTTCCGCAGATATACCGGTTATCATCATTGACGGTGAATATGAGAACACGTCTACAGTAAGATACAGTTATGGAAAGGGGTTTGAAGCTGTAGTAAGGCATGTGATCGAAGGTCACAGGGTCAAGAGACCGCATATGATGGCAGGCAAGAAAACCAGTCCGTTTTCAATAGAGAGGGAAGAGGTCTTTAAGAAGGTACTTGAGGACAACAGTATCCCCTTCGATGATTCCATGATAAGCTATGGAGATTTCTGGTCTATTCCCTGCAGGGCAGCTGCAGAAAAAATCCTTGAGAGGGAAGAAATACCGGAGGCGATAATCTGCGCCAACGACATAATGGCCATAAACGTATGCGATGTTTTCCAGAATGCAGGGTATAAGGTTCCAAGGGACCTTATTGTTACAGGTTTTGATGGCATTAAGGAGGCTTTCTTTTCCAATCCGGGAATCACTACAGCAAAGTGCGACGGAATTGAGCTTGCACAGGCGGTAATGGAGGTTCTTGCAGAAACCTTTAACGGGAAGAGGAATATCAGCAAATGGATACTCCCTACGTTTATTTCCAATGAATCCTGCGGCTGCGCAAAGAGCGGTTTTGATGTTGTGACAGCTGTAAACGGTCTAAACAATATTTTTTATCATCATCAGGATGATCTTCACATGATGCAGAAGATTGCGTCCAAACTTATGGTGGGCAGGGATATGGAAGGAAATCTTCGATTCCTCAAGAAGAACCTTGCTAAATATGCCTGCGTAGTTGTGGAGGATTCATGCTTTGATCAGGAGAACAATTTCTTTTTTGACAAAGGTACTAAGGGCGGCATGACAGTTGTGTTTGATTCATATTCTGACAATACCGACAGGTACCCTTATGATCCCCAAACAATAATCCCACATCTGGATGAAATACTGCAAAAGGGATACCCTGTTATATTCAATGGCCTTGAATACATGGCAAAGTCGCCGGGGTTTGTATGCTATTCATTTCCAAAGGTGGAGCTTATTGACTACACACAGACTGCTAATCTGACCAACTGCTTCAGCATGGGGATCGGTGGCTACGTCATCAATAACTACCAGAAATATCTGCGCGAAAAGCTTAGAGAGATGTATGAGAAGGATGCCCTTACAGGACTGTATAACAGGCTTGCATTTGTCTCGATTATGGATGAGATGATAAAGGAATCATCTAATTTCGGAAAAAAAGTAACCATAATTATGTCTGATCTGAACGGGCTTAAAAAAATTAATGACAGTCTGGGACATCTCTATGGTGATAAAGCTATCGCTGCGACTGCAAAGGCCCTTAAACAGGCATGCCCTGAGGATGCTGTCTGTGTGAGGGTCGGAGGCGACGAGATGCTTGCTCTGATCCTCGGAGAGTGTGATATTGACCGGATTTCCAAAGATTTCAATGAGATTCTGGAGAAGTACAGCGATGAGTACGGATTCAGGGTTTCAGCCAGTATAGGAACTCATTCAACTATATTTGATAAGAGCATTGACATGAACAAGGTAGTAAGTTTAGCCGATGGCCGTATGTATGAGATGAAACGGGAATCAAAGAATAATGAAAGAAAAGAAAAGACAGATTAAGAGCGGCCTCCAGAGAAAGATTCTCATGCTGAGTGTGTCAATGGTTGTCATTGCCATTGTAGTGGCGTCTGTAGTGGGAATAATCGAGATAAGGTCTGCCGGAAAGCTTACAGGCAATACGAGCAGGGCCAAGGCAGAGATAATCCAGGAGACATCCAGGGACTCTATGCTGAAGATTACCCGTGATAATCTGGCGCAGACAGCGGGGCTTGCTGCCAGGCTGATAGATGAAAAGCTCTGGATTATGGAGCATGACTTTTTTGTTCTCGATGAGCAGGTGAAGGATATTTTAAAGTACCCTGAGAAATACAGCGAGGTAGAGGTGTTTTCTCCTCAAAAGGAAAACGAGGGGAAATATGCTCTGCAGGTTATGTATGCGCAGGAGAGCAGTAAGACAGACGAAAAGACTCAGTACATCATAAGGAGGCTTGCAAATCTTGAGCCCATGATGTCTGAGATAGTTGGCGACAACGGTGATTTTCTTATGGACTGCTATATTGCTCTTCCTGACGGAACAGTCCTTATGATGGACAAGTTTTCGGGCCAAAAGTACAGCGACGACGGGGAGCTTAAGCACTATGACGTAAGAACCAGAGAATGGTTCAAAGAAGCTTCTTCCACAACTGAGGATTATGTGGTCTTTATGTCGGCGGTTCCAAGCTATTTTTATGATCTGACAGAGGTGATATTTGGGGTTCCTGTCTTTATAGACGGAGAATTTGTTGCTGCGCTGGAGGGCTCTATAAATCTTGATACTATCAGAAAAATGGTGGCGGATATTGAATACGGTAAAAACGGATTCTCAATCTTAACTGAAGCCGATAATATCATCTATTCGCCCAGAACTGAAGGCGAGCTTTCAATGGATAATAAGGTCAGCACGCCTGTTAAGGGAAAGGTCAACAAAAAGCTTGAGGAAGCACTTTTGATGGAGAAAGGTTGGAGGGCCGGCTTTAAAAGGCTGACTGTGGATGGAATGCCATATTATGCTTCATATGCTCCTATTCGTTCCGTCGACTGGAAGCTGGTGATGTTTATTCCTGAGGAGGAAATCGAACGGCCCACAAACGAGCTTCTTTCTGAGCTTAATAAGGTGAGTGCAGATGCCCTGGAGGAGTATGCCACTGTGTTCAGCGGTACAGTATTCAGAATGGTACTGGCCTTCGCACTTTTAGTTTTAGGAGCGGTCATTACCTCATTTTTTTTCTCATCCAGGATAACAGGTCCGATTAAGCTGATAACAAAAAAAGTTCAGGAAATATCCGGTGAAAATCTGGTGTTTGAGGCTGATGAAAAATATAAGACCGGAGATGAAATTGAGATTCTTGCTGACGCCTTCGAGGATATGTCGGAGAGGACAAGGCGGTATATCAAGGAGCTGATGGAGGTGACATCGGAAAAAGAGAGGATGGCAGCAGAGCTGTCTGTTGCCGCAAAGATCCAGGAGGATATGCTTCCCAAGAACTTTCCTATGTTTCCCGAGCGCAGTGAGTTTGAGGTATTTGCATCCATGAAGCCCGCCAAAGAAGTGGGCGGAGACTTCTATGACATCTTCATGATCGATGACGACCATCTTGCACTGGTTATAGGAGATGTTTCCGGGAAAGGTATATCAGCAGCTCTTTTCATGGTAAAGAGCAAAATGCTCATTCAGAATCGCACCATGATGGGAGGGACGCCCGGAGAGATACTCGAGGATGTAAATGAAAAACTGAGAGACGGAAATACAGCCCTGATGTTTGTTACGGTATGGCTTGGTATACTGACCATATCAACCGGGCATATGATCGAAGCAAATGCAGGCCATACAAATCCTGCAGTCTGCTTAAATGGGGAGTGCTTTGAGCTGATAGAAAAAAAGCACGGTTCCTGTCTCGGTATAAGACCGGGGAAAAAATATACCAATGACGAATTTGACTTATCTGACGGCTCCTGCCTTTTTGTCTACACGGATGGAGTCAATGAGGCTGAGAATCCGGATTCCGGGCAATTCGGAACCGGCAGGATGCTTGAAGTACTAAGCCGGACCGCATGCCTTAATCCGGAGGACATCCTTGGCGCAGTATCAGAGGAGATTGGCAGCTTTGCCGGCGGGGCAACACAGTTTGATGACATTACAATGATGGCGATAAGATGGAATAAGAAAGGAAATTGACAATGCTTAATATTGAAAAGAGTATGAACGGAAATGAAATGGTAGTGGTTCTTGATGGAAGACTTGATACCCTGACTTCGCCACAGCTTGAAAAGGCAATCGGAGAGGATATAGAAAAGGCAGACTCCATAGTTCTGGATATGGGAAAGCTTGAGTATGTTTCTAGTGCAGGACTGCGTGTGATAATGGCTGTAGATATTGAAATGCTGAAAAAGAACGGGCTTGTCCTTAAGGATGTAACACAGGATGTGAAGGATGTACTTGAGCTTACCGGACTTGCGGAGGATCTCAAATTTATCTGATAAGAGGCGACTGATCGGGTGCGTAAAATATGAAGGAAAAAGTGCTGAGGGCTACAACAGAAAATATCGAGGAGCTTTTAGAATTTGTCGCTGCTAATCTGGAACCTTATTCCTTTGAGACAAAGACAAGAAAGCAGATATATATGGCAGTTGAGGAAATCTTTGTAAATATTTCCGAGTATGCATATCAGGATGAAGAAGGTGAGATTGTTTTTCAGATGGATACTGCAGATGACCCTTTGACGGTCATGTTCAGATTTACGGATGAAGGCATTCCTTTTAACCCTCTTCAGAAAGAGGACCCTGATATTCATAAGCCCTTGAGGGAAAAAAAGCCGGGTGGGCTTGGTATATTTATTGTAAAAAATACAATGGACAGGACGCAGTACGACTACTGTGATGGCAAAAATATCCTGACCTTCTGGAAAAAGCTGTGACTTAATTATGGCAAAAGAGGAATTGTGGTGTAAATAAACAGGTAAGTGATTGGCACGGTTCATCGGGATACGGAGGTAATGATGGGCAACAATGAAGAAAATACCGGCAAGTCAGCTATATTCAGGGAGAAGAGTCTTCAGAGGATCGCTTCACCGGAAGAGCTCAATGATTATCTGAAGGTTACCACTCCGGCTGTTTGGATGATACTTGGAGCTGTTATCGCAATGCTGGCCGGAATAATAATCTGGTCACTTCTGAGCAATCTGAATACGACTGTGTCAGGTGATGCAACTGCTAAAGGCGGTTATATCACAGTCCTTGTGACAGAGGACGGGGCTGAGCACGTAAGAGAGGGACAGACTATTATAGTCGGCAGCAATGAATCCAAAGTCGGAGAGGTGTTTAAGGATGATTTTGGGAGAACCTCAGTCGGTGCTTCCATGGATGTGCCTGACGGAGAGTACAGGGCGAGAATAGTAGTCGAGCAGATAACACCTTTTGAGCTTTTGTTTGATTGATCCGGAGAATGACAGATGGCTGTAAAGATAAAAAAACCTGTGTCAGGAGGTGTTGCAAAGGTTCCGGTCGTTATGCAGATGGAGGATCTGGAATGCGGCGCAGCATCACTGGCAATGATAATGGCATACTACGGCAAATGGGTACCCCTTGAACGGGTGCGCGCTGACTGCGGCGTTTCAAGGGACGGTTCCAATGGAAAGAGCATTATACTTGCTGCCAGAAGCTATGGCCTTGAGGCGACAGGAATGCGCTATAGTGTGGAGGGAATCAGGGAAAGGGCCACCTTCCCCTGCATAATACACTGGAATTTTAATCATTTTGTTGTTCTTGACGGGTTTAAGAACAACAAGGCATATATAAATGACCCTGCAAGAGGCGAGCTCAAGGTGTCCATGGAGGAGTTTGATGAATCCTTCACGGGTATTGCTATTCTTTTTGAGACAACGGAGGACTTTAAACCGGAGGGAAAGAGAAAAAGTACCCTGGAGTTTGCCAGAGGGCGGCTCAAGGGAGCTGAGGCTGCTGTTGCCTTTGTTGTGATCACAACAGTGATCTCGTATCTCTTCGGTGTGATCAATCCCGTAATGAGCAAGATCTTTATGGACAGGCTTCTGACCGGAAGGAATGCAGACTGGCTTTATCCCTTTACGGCAATTATGATTTTTCTGGCGATACTTCAGATAATTGTCGAATGGGCAGCTGCTGTATATTCACTTAAGATTAACGGAAAGATGGCAATGGTCGGCAGCACCTCCTACATGTGGAAGGTGTTAAGGCTCCCTATGGAGTTCTTTTCCCAGAGGATGGCGGGAGATATCATAATGAGGCAGACTACCAATGCCACGATTGCCGGAACCCTGGTCAACACGGTTGCACCTTTGTTTCTGAACAGCATCATGATGATATTCTACCTGACTGTAATGCTGAAATACAGTGTTATGCTGACACTGATCGGAATTTCGGCCATAGTTCTGGATATGCTGCTTTCGAGAGCGGCAGCTGACAAAAGAGTAAACATCACAAGGGTACAGATGCGTGATGCTGGAAAACTCTCGGCTGCTACCGTTACCGGAATGAGTATGGCGGAGACGATCAAGGCCAGTGGAGCAGAGAACAGCTTTTTTTCCAACTGGGCAGGTCTTCAGGCGTCGGTCAACTCTCAGGAAGTAAAGTATGAGCGGATGAATGAATCACTTGGGATGCTGACTTCGCTTGCCGGTGTATTTGCCAATGACATTGTTCTCTTTCTTGGAATATGGCTGACAATGAACGGCAGATTTACAGTGGGAGGCATAATGACCTTCCAGGGCTTCCTGAATTCCTTTATGAAGCCGGCTGCAACCTTCATCCACGCGGGACAGACCATGCAGGAGATGAGAACGGACATGGAGAGGGTAGAGGATGTGATGAACTATCCCATAGACCAGTTCGTAATGGACAAGCCGGTTTTAGAGGATATGGATTACAGCAAGCTTCCCGGTGAACTGGAGCTCAAGAACGTTACATTTGGCTACAACAAGCTCAGGGAACCTCTGATACAGGATTTTTCGATCAAATTAAATCCCGGCAGCAGGGTTGCCTTTGTAGGCAGCAGCGGCTGCGGAAAGTCCACGCTTTCAAAGCTCATATCAGGGCTGTACACACCCTGGAGCGGTGAGATTCTCTTTTCCGGCAAGCCCATAAATGAAATTGACAGGAGCGTGTTTACAGGTTCGCTTGCAGTAGTGGATCAGGACATCATCCTCTTTGAGGATACCATTGCCAACAACATAAAGATGTGGGACAACTCAATCAAGGACTATGAGATGGTCCTGGCAGCCAGAGACGCGCAGCTCCATGAGGACATCATGCAAAGGGAGGGCGGCTATGAGTACAGGCTGACCGAGGGCGGCAAGGACTTATCCGGCGGGCAGAGGCAGAGACTTGAGATAGCAAGGGTACTTGCCCAGGATCCGTCTGTTATCATCCTTGATGAGGCGACAAGCGCTCTGGATGCAAAGACGGAATATGAGGTTGTAAAGGCAATAAAGGACAGGGGAATTACCTGTATAGTTATAGCCCACAGGCTTTCAACAATACGTGACTGCGATGAGATTGTGGTTCTTGACAAGGGAGTTGTAGTTGAACGCGGAACCCATGATGAGCTTATGCAGAAGGGTGGATATTACACTGAACTTGTGACAAGTGAGTGAGGATATATGCTGAATTGGTTTGACAAACAGATCAGAACAAGAAAAGAAAGTGACCAGGAGCTCTTCGAGGACTCGATCATTCAGATTGCAGCCGTTGTGATGGGAGGCAAGGCAGCTGATGAGATCAATGAGGAGAGGCTGATCACCAAGAGTGCCATTGATGATATTTTAAAATACTATCATTACAAGCCCTCCAATATACCCGACAGTGTCAAGGGACTGGAGGAACAGATGGAGTGGGCCTTCAGACCTCACGGCATTATGAAGAGAGAGGTGAAGCTCACTGAGGGCTGGTACAAAAATGCCTTCGGACCCATGATCGCTTTTACAAAAGAAGAGGAAAGACCTGTTGCATTGCTCCCTGACGAATTTGGCGGTTATTATATCAAGGATCATTCAAGAGGGAAGAAGATAAGGATAAATAAAGAAAATGCAGGACAGCTATCGGTACCTGGAATATGCTTCTACAGACCTCTGCCCTTAAAGAAGATAGGAATACCGGATCTTATCTATTATCTCAAGGACTGTATAGAGCTCAGTGATTATGCAGGTGTGATCGTGGCGAGCCTTGGCGTGACATTGCTTGGACTTATAAGTCCAAGGCTTTCCAAGGTGCTCACGGGAACGGTGCGAATGAGCGGCAGTACATCGCTCCTTGTCGGTATTTCTCTGTTCATGCTTTGTACAGCGGTGACATCACAGCTGGTTTCCGCTATCAAGCAGATCCTGCTAAAGCGGATTGAGCATAAGACGAAGGTTCAGGTGGAAGCTGCCGTTATGATGAGGACAATATCCCTGCCGGCAGAGTTCTTCAGAACTTTCGGAGCAGGAAATCTTTCCGAACGTGCAAGCGCTATAAGCACATTGTGCAATATGATAATCGGAGATATCTTTTCTCTTGGATTAACCAGTATCCTGTCAATACTGTATATTTTCCAGATAGCCTCCCTGGCGCCGGGACTGGCAGAGCCTGCGATAGTCATCATCCTGATAACAGTTGTTGTCGGGGTTGTGACATCTGTCATGCAGATCCAGGTTTCGCGCGGAAGGATGCAGCTTTCGGTGCAGGAATCAGGTATGAAGTATGCCATTATTTCCGGTATTCAGAAGATCAAGCTCTCGGGGGCTGAAAAGCGCGCATTCGCAAAATGGGCAAGGCTCTATGCCAGGGTCTGTGAATTTCAGTACAGTCCGCCGATGTTCCTTCGCATAAACAGTGTCATTATGACAGCGATATCCCTGTTTGGAAATATCATTTTGTATTTCCTTGCAGTGAAGGAGAATATTGGAGTCTCCGGGTACTATGCTTTTTCGATTTCATATGGACAGGTAATGGGGGCATTCTCTGCTCTTGCAGGTATAACACTCTCTGTTGCGCAGATAGCGCCTATTCTTGAAATAGCGGAGCCTATACTGAAGGCTGAACCTGAGGTTACGGAAGGGCGGGAGATAGTCTCAAAGCTGAGTGGTACCATAGAGCTGAACAATGTATCTTTTCGCTATAATGAGCAGATGCCATATGTCATCAACGACCTTTCTCTTAAGATAAGGGCCGGAGAGTATGTTGCCATAGTCGGAAAGACCGGGTGCGGTAAGTCAACTCTTATGAGGCTGCTTCTGGGCTTTGAGAAGCCGACCAAGGGAACTATATATTATGACAGCCGTGATATCAATAAGCTCGACCTTAAGTCGCTTCGAAGAAAGGTGGGGGCGGTAATGCAGAGCGGAGGACTGTTTCAGGGGGATATTTTTTCCAATATATCTATTTCCGCTCCTTCAATGACCCTCAAGGATGCGTGGGATGCAGCGGAGATTGCAGGTATTGCCGGTGATATCAGAAACATGCCGATGGGTATGCATACTCTGATCAGTGAAGGGCAGGGGGGAATATCAGGCGGCCAGAGACAGCGCATCATGATCGCCAGGGCAGTGGCGCCAAAGCCTAAGATCCTTATGTTTGATGAAGCCACCTCGGCTCTTGACAATAAGACCCAGAAAAAAGTGGCAAAGGCACTTGATGAACTGAATTGCACAAGAATTGTCATAGCGCACAGGCTTTCAACCATCAGAAACTGTGACAGGATACTTGTTCTTGACGGCGGCAGGATAATCGAGGAGGGAAGCTATGATCAGCTCATAGAAAAAGGCGGATACTTTGCTTCTCTTGTGGCAAGGCAGAGGATAGATCTGAAAGAAAAAAGTTCTTAACAGTTCCCTTTCCGGAACTGTTAAGAACCTTAAAGTTTAAAATATAATGCCAGTCATCTACGGAGCTGAAATCAAGAAAGATCAGGTATAGTAGAGAATATTGCGAGCATCAACCTCGAACCAGTTGCCGCAGCTGTAGCAGTAGTAAGGGTCGCGCTTGATTGTGTCGTCAGGAGTTCCTGCATAGATCCAGTTAATTGAAGTCTCACCACAGTAAGGGCACTCTATCTCACAGTTGTTGGCGTAGCCACCGCGATTCTCTCTGAATCCGCCGTTGACCTGATCCATATCTTCATCAGAAACGGTACCTGCCGCAAACTCGATTGTCTTAAGCTGGATCTGTTTCTTTAATGTCTCGCTTGCAGGTCTGGCTATCATAGCTTTTCTTTCTTTCATATTCTTCTCCTTTCAGATGTTTGATTTGTAACTATTAAGAGACTGGCGGAAATATCAGTAAATGCATATGCAAAGCCGGCTCGGGCAGATACATTTTCAAATATTTCCATTTGGCGGATATCTGACAACGAGGAAACGGATGCATTTCGAAGTTTTGGCTCTGAATAGTTACAGTAATTGAAAATTAAATTTGATTAATAATTATCTCATTTGTTGGTAAAAAGACAACCTGAAGAAGTAAATTTTCCGTAAATTTTAAGAGTTTTTATCAGCAGTTTATAAAGATATAACAGGCAATTTATTATTTTTGGGTAGAATCAGAATGAGGTGTTTTACAGCCCGGCAAGCTTAAGTATGATACATGCTAAATGGAGCGCTGATGAAAAGAAGTCTGAATAAAATACGCGGAATAAGGGGAAAAATATTACTGCTTTGTGTTATTTTAGTGTCTGTAGCCATTATTTCATGTGGAATTATGGCTTATTTGCTTCTGTGGACTCAGAACAGGATGATGACAGAACTGTCTGATGCCAAGAGTCAGCTGGTAAAGGATAAGTCATGGGAGACCATTGTGGAGACCATGGAGGTGGAAACCGAGATAACCTGTGAACTGGCCTCCAATATTATGGATGGCTATATCTATCAGATCAACAGGAATTTTGTTCAGATAGTGGCTCAGGTGGAGGATATATTTGAGAATCCGGAGCTTTACGGCGAGAGGGAGGTTTCTTTTCCGGAATGCAAGGATGTTGATGACTACACGGTCCAGCTCATCTATGCAGATGAAAATGCTGCCAATGATGAAGAAGGCAACAGGATGATAAGAAAGATAGCGCTTCTTTCTCCGACTCTTAAGGAGTTCATCGACTGGTCCATGGGATATGTAAACGGATGCTATATTTCTCTTCCCAGCGGAATCACACTTGCAGTTGACAAAACTCCGAATAAGAAATTTGATGAAAACGGCAGGATCCGTCCATATGATGTTCGTACCAGACCCTGGTATGAGGAAGCAATCAGGGATGAATTCGGAATGCACTATTCCATGGTCGATCACAGCTTCTACGGCGAGGTTCCTGAGCTTCAATTCGGTATGCCGGTATATGTTGACGGAAGGGTTGCAGCAGTTGTTCATGGGACCATGGAGCTTAAGACAATGCAGAAGTTCCTGTATGACCTCAACATGGACAATATTTCTGTTACCGTAGTGGTGAACGAAAAAGGACAGATCATCTTTTCGTCCCAAAGCCAGGGTGAGCTGGGAGTTGATCACGGTGATTACTACAATGTCGATGCGATTGAAAACAGTGAACTTAAGGATTTTCTCAATACTGCAATTAAAGAGCAGGTAGGCTCAGGCTATACGAGTATCGACGGAAGTGAATATTATGGAATTTATACCCCGGTAGTGATGGATCAGGGGTGGGTAATGGTCTTTTTTGTTTCCGAAGATGATCTTCAATTGCCTGTAAATATGCTTCTTGATGAAATGGACGCTCTGGAGACAGGTACAAAAGAAAAATACAGCAGGCATTACCTGGAGCATCAGATCCTTATCGCGGCTATGATAGTCTTACTGGCTGTGCTCACTTTTATTGCTGCCGGAATTTTGTCAAAGAAGCTCTCAGACCCTATCAGTCTTATGACGGACAGAGTAAAGGAGATGACAGGAGAGCGCTTTGTATTCAAAAAAGAGGATGCATATCGCACTGGCGATGAGATAGAGGTACTTGCGGATACCTTTGGGAGTCTGTCTGATAAGATGGATGATTATATGAAGGAGATACTTGCATTTACCGCCGAAAAGGAAAGAGTCGGCGCAGAGATGGAGGTGGCAAAAAAGATACAGGAGGGTATGCTTCCCTCTGATTTCCCTCTTTTCCCGGGAAGGCATGATTTCACCTTCTATGCATCAATGAAGCCTGCAAAAGAGGTTGGAGGCGATTTTTACGATGCCTACATGATTGATGACGACCATCTTTGTATGGTGGAGGGGGATGTCTCCGGCAAAGGTGTGCCGGCAGCTCTTTTCATGGTCAGGGCAATGACAATAATTAAGAACCGCGCTATGATGGGCGGAAGGCCCTCAGAGATACTTAGGGATGTCAATGACAGTCTCTGCGAGAGAAATGAGGAGATGATGTTTGTGACAGTGTGGCTCGGCATTTTGACATTGTCGACCGGAGTGCTCACAGAGGCGAATGCCGGGCATGAATGTCCGGCAGTGAGAACAGGCACGGGAGATTACAGTATTATTGATCTGCCCCACAGTCTGGTGCTTGGAACTCAAAGCGGCATGGATTACGATGAGGATTCCGTCACACTCAGAAAGGGAGATACTTTCTTTGTCTATACTGACGGACTTACGGATGCCACCAACAAGGCTGATGAGATGTTTGATATTGAAAGGGTGATAAGCTCACTCAATGAATTTAAAGAAGACGGGCCAAAGGAGCTGCTTGAGGATATGTCAAGGAAAGTCAGCAATTTCGTAGGAGATGGTGAACAGTTTGACGATCTCACCATGCTGGCAATCAGATATGATGTGAACGGAGCGGACTAAATAACGGCTATAGATAATTCAAAGGAGGCTACAATGGAAAAAAATGAAGACATGACAAATCCTATAAAGGAGCTTGGCAAAGAGCTAAGGAATATGATGACGGAGCTTTTTGGAGAGTGAAGGCTCAAGGGAGGAGATGAGAGACCTTCTCCAAAGATGGTATGACAGAAAACTTACTACGGGAAATGAGAATCTGAGTGAGGATGAGGCAACTACAAAGGTAATGGATCTCAAGGAGCTTTTCAGCATAAAGTCAGAGGACATGAATGCAGAAAGGTCTGTTCTCGGAAGCATGCCTGCAAAGGAAATAAAGGAATATGTTGGCGAATTTGATCTTGAAGCACTTGACACAAGGCTTGGCGAGCTGGAAGAGAATCCATACCTTGCAGTGGATATGGATTCTGTAGTGGTGGACAAGAACAACAAACAGCTGGATTCTTCACTTGAACATGTTAAGACTCATCATAAGATTACACTTCATTCAGTCGAAGATGAGAATGGTTTGCGGACGAGGTACAAGCTGACAGATGGCTCGGCAGTTTCGGGAATAAGCCAGACCTTCGGAGCTGCAGTCGACATGGCTAAAGGCTTTAAGCTGGCGGGAGACGAAACCCTGGACATTATGAAAATTGCAAAGCAGTATACTGATGCAGTCAGATTTGCTGTTGATCTTGGAGCTATAACACAGATAGGTTCCTATGCCATAGGTGATACCCTGAAGGAGGGTAAGAACAGCAGAAATGATCTTCGTGAAACAATCACTTTTGTCGCTGCAATCATAAAGAACTCAGTAAAGCTCATCAGCGCCATTGTCAATTACTATAAAGACCGCAAGAAAGAAATAGAGAGAAAGGAAAAGGAGGATCCGGATTACTCCCCGCAGGAGGATCTTAAATTCCTTAAGAATAAGACCTATAAGGCGGTCAAAGAACTGGCAGCAGTCATAGCCGCAGTAGGGAAAAGCGCATTCAAATATGGCGGCAATGAGAGCATGAGTGGGATTTTCGGCCTGATAAAGAACGGTATAGATTTTGTAACAAATTTCGTAGGTTACATAAATGCAGATGGAAAGCTTGCTGCCATTGAAACAGCCAATTCGAGCCTTGAGAGTATTCTGACCAGGGATGAGGCACAGAAAACAGAAGGGGACAGACAGCTCATACAGCTTTTGAAGGATAATTCCCAGCTTCAGTGGGGACTTGCACTTGCCGCAAGAAAGAACAGAGCGGAATAGGTTGAAAAAGTGCAGGGTATGGTAACAAACTCCGGGAAATTTGTTCTTGGGGCTTTGAACAGTTTGTTCCCGGTACCGATAAAAACCCGATATTTATTGTGGCTGACAGTATCTGGGATGTCACAATGACAGGAATAGACACAATAGAACAGATAGTGCAGCATAAGAGGGATACCAGGGACGGCATAAAGAGGATGCTGGGGGATGCGTTCGCAGATACAGACCGCAGCATACTTGATGAAGTGCTCCGTCGTGAGGCCGGAATTGTATCAACTGATTATCTGACAGATCTTGCGAGAGTATTCATGTCCATAAATACCCATGTATTTATGAAAGATGCCGTAACCGACAAGGAGAAGGCTCTCGGCACTGTAATAGCCCAAAATCTGTTTAACAATTCCAATTATGTTTTTGACAATGACAATCCAACCGGTCATCTTGAGGAGGTAAAGTCCAAAGACATTATGGAAGCCTTTGGAGTTAAGGACAATTATCATATTATTCTGAAACACTCACTGGCGTAAGGAATGTCAGTATAAGTTAAGATGATCCCGGGAAATGAGAGCCGGGAAAGAAAAGGCAGCTTACAGACATGATAGTTGCGCAAACATCATTTAATTGGAGACAACCGGATGAATACTGATTATGATAATAAATTACATAATAAGCCACTGGCGGGACAGGCGGATACTGATAATGAGCCGCCTGTTTACGTGATAAGCGCCTTTAACCTTGGCTCTCTTCTGAGGGATGGGCCTTTGTCAGCAAAAATGAGGGATGCATGCGTTAAGCTCCTCGATGAGGAGATGCTTTATAGTCTTGAGAATGCTCCCAGGAAAATACGTGAGGTAATGAGTGAGCTCTATCCGGTGCAGGATTTTTCTTTCCTCGTAATCGATGATGACGGTGTGATTCATGGCTACATAATTATATCCAGATATCCCTCTGATGGAATGTATTATGTTGCTGATCTAAAGTATGAGAAGACAGAGTATCTGCTTGCCCTCTGGTACATCTGTGCGTCAAAAGTCTTCATGAAAATTGAACCGGACG
This sequence comes from Butyrivibrio sp., assembly GCA_024694565.1. GTDB lineage: Bacteria > Bacillota > Clostridia > Lachnospirales > Lachnospiraceae > Butyrivibrio. The sequence goes on from JAILJR010000119.1 coordinate 17,983, forward strand.
GCAGGTTCATGATCATTGCCGTAGACGAATTAAAGCCCATAGTTGATGAACTCCTTGCTCCGGTCATGAGTGGGATAGATATTGTTTGATTTTTTACTGGTAAAATAGGAATTGAAAACGCACCCGATACTTTTCGTATCGGGTGCGTTGTACTAATATGGCTTATTTTATTGATGCTGCGTTGGCTTTGTCGACGGGAGAGAAGGGTACCCATACGAAGAGTCTGTCGTCTGTCACACCTTCAACATTCTTTGCAGTACCACTCTTTTTGAGGGCGATTGCGGTATCAATTGCAGCCTGTCCCTGTCCTGCAGCTGACTGATATACAGTGAACTGCATTCCGCCATCGAGGATTGACTGGCAGCCTTCAGCTGTGGCATCGACTCCGACTACAGGAACAGCAGAAGTATCTATCCCAAGCTCCTTCATGGCATTTACCACACCTATTGCCATTGAATCGTTGTTGCAGATAACACAGTCATAGGGCTGATTGGTCTTTAAAAAGATCTTGAACTCATCAGCTGCCTTCTGGGTATCCCAGTAAGCCGTGTCATTGAATACGAAGTTTGCGTTTACACCCATCTTTTTAAAATATTCTTTTACAGCCTTGGTCCTGCCTGCTGCTGCGGGGTGACCGGGCTGGCCGCGGAAAAGACAGATGTTGATGGTAGAGGGTTTACCGAGCTTATTCCAAACGTACTGTGCCTGCAGAGTACCGGCGTCCATTTCATAGCTTCCTACATACATATATTTATCTGCCTTCAGATAGTTTTCATCAGGCTGGGAGTTGGTGAAGAGAATCGGTATATCCCTGGCAGTCACCTCAAGCTGAAGTGCAGTCTGAGGGTCTACGGGATTACAGATAATACAGTCGTAGCCACCTGAAGCTGCATCCCTGATCTGTGCTACCTGCTCGTCGACGCTTGAGCAGGGCGAGCCTGTAACCACTGTGACGCCGGCCCTTGATCCGGCATCTACAATTGAATCCGAAAGAAGCTGTCTGAAATCATCCAGGGTAACGGTAGAATAATAGACCTTGACACCCTGTCCGTTTGCTGAGCTGCCGCCCTGGTTGCTTTTTCCGCATCCTGCAATGAAAAGGCCAAGCAGACAGCCTACGAGAATACATGTAAAAACTCTTTTAACTATTCTGTAATTTATCATAGTCCATGCCTCCTCAAATCTTAAACTTCTGAACATAGGATGTAAGTGTCTGGGAAGTTTCGGCAAGCTCGTGAGAGTTGTCAGCCACATCCTGGCTGCTTCGTGTAATGTTGTTGGCCATCTCAACCATGTTTTCACTTGTTGCAAGAATCTCATCTGCACTGGCTGCCTGTTCTTCAGAGATGGCTGCTACATTTGTGGCAACATCGTCAACCTTCTGTATGTCATCAAGCATGGCTTCAATGAGGGTGTTTGATTCCTGTATGTTGGAGTATATCTTGTCAAAGGTTCCAACTGCAACATGGATGAGGTCTGAGTTTTCCTGAATGCTCCCTGCACTGTCATTGGCCTGTCCGACAGCATCAGCAATGAGTCTTCTTACTTCCTCGATCAGATTTGAAATATTCTGAGCGCTTTCGGCGGAGGTCTGGGCGAGTTTTGCAATCTGTGTTGCGACAACCGCAAAGCCTCTTCCTGCTTCACCGGCTCTGGCAGCCTCGATACTTGCGTTGAGAGAAAGCAGGTTGGTCTCCTCGGCAATCTCACCTATCATTCCTACAATGTTTGTGATCTCTTCTGAAGCAGTACCAACCTTGTTGATTGATTCTACCAGTCTTTCGTTGGCATCAGATATACCGATCATGGCGTCGCTGACCTTTTCCATATCCTGGCGGCCCTTCTGGGAGATCTCAACCGTTTCCTTCATGCTGTCACTGGCCTTGTCGCTGTTTTCTCTTGTGTCGGCAACTACCTGTGCGAGAGTAGTGGCGTTTGACGCAATATCGTTGACTGCTGTCGCAAGCTGGTCAACAGTGTCGTTGAGCTGTCTCATGGCTTCAGCCTGTGACTGGGACGCCTCGTACATGGTCTTTGAAACCCTGTCAGAGTTATCCGACTCCTCCTGAAGCTTGTCGGATTCCTGACTGATGTGGGAGAGCATGTTCCTCATGCTGGACACAAAGTCTGAAACTCTGCTTCCCATGACTCCGATTTCATCATTGCTGGAGGAGTCAATTTCGATAGTGAAGTCTCCTTCAGACATGGATGTAATGTTGTTGGAGATATAGCCAAGCGGAGCGATAACTCTTTTTACAACAAAAAGTATGAGTAAGACAATAAGAACTATAGCTGCAAAGCCGACGATAAAGAGGATTATTCCCATCTGTGAAACTGATGAGAGGATGATGCTCTTTGGAATGTAGGATACAAGCACCCAGTCGGTTCCGGATACTTCAGCGAAGGCAACCATGTATTCATCAATCTCTTTGCCTGACAGGTCACTGTTTATGATGGATTTCGCTGCTCCTGCAAGAAGTGCATTGGAATTACTCTCTGAGAGTGTAGTGCCTATCATACCAGCTTCTCTGTGAGCAAGAATTTTGTAGTCATTGGTATCCACCAGGAAAGAGCTGGCATCACTCATCTTTACACCTGAGTTTACGATGATCATGATCTTGTTGAGTGTAACATCTGCACCTATGACCTTGATGACATCGCTTCCATCATTGAGGATACCGGTAGCACTTATGACGGTTTCACCCTGCTCATTTGTATAGGCTGTGCCGTAGTCCATGGCGATTCTGCTGATACCCTGCTTAAACCAGGCAGAACCTGTAACATTTGCGTCAGACATATCATTTTCAGTTGCTTTAAAGAGCTTGCCGTCACTGGTTCCGATATAGAAGCCCTTTGGAGAGTTGGAGTTGTAATTGTAGTAGGTATCCAGAAGCTTTACAAGCTCGGCTTCACCCGGGCTCTGGCTCTCAATACTGTACTTGACAGTGGAGAAGTACTGCAGATTTTCACTCAGCCATGCCTCAATGTTGTCAGCCTGGTTTGAGATGGAAGATTTCAAAGTCTCCGTAGCCATTTCGGTCATTCTTTTCTGGGAAACGCTGGCAGCGATGAATACCAGAGCCAGCACTGTGATGATAACAACGGGAATGATGTACGTAAGAAGCTTTGTACTGATCTTCCTGTTCTTCTTCACAGATTTCTGAGTGGTGTTTTTTGCGTCCATTGTACTCATAGTCAGCTCCTCTTAAACATAACACATGAATTATTGAGACTTGTGCAATAATTATAGCACCAAGGTTATAATATGAACTATTTTACGAAATTATTTATATTTTTTTTAGAGAATTTAATCTGTACATGATTAATGTGTAAGGATTTTGATTAAAACTATTGATCCGTCAGAATGTCAAATTTACATTATGAGCTGCTGGCAGTGGTATCATTCTGTCGTGGAAGAAAATTGAGAACCTTCTTTCAGGTAATAAAATGGCTGTCACACCTCATGGTGTGGCAGCCGGAAATTTACAGAAGATCGGCGTCGCCCTCCGAATACTTCTCATCGCAGTACTTGCAGCGGTAGATTTCATTTTTTTCGTCAGCGAGATAGAAGATCTGTGGCAGCTCCTGCTCTATAGAGGAGATGCATCTTGGATTGTGGCATTTTATGACGCCGGTAATCTCTTTGGGGAGTACCAGAGATCTCTTTTCAATTATGACTCCGTCCTTGATGACGTTGACAGTTATGTTGTGGTCGATATATGCAAGGACATCAAGGTCAAGGGAGTTGATGTCGCACTCTACCTTCAGGATGTCCTTCTTGCCCATTACCTGGCTCTTGGCATTCTTGATGATAGCAACTGTAGAGTCAAGCTTATCAAGACCTAAGTGTTTGTATATCTGCATGCTCTTTCCCGCCTGGATGTGGTCGAGAACAAAGCCTTCTTCAATCTGTCCAATATTCAGCATGTTTTTGAATCCCTCTCTTCGTTAAGGTTTAACTGCGGCCTTATGTGCAGCATATTTTTATCAGGAGCTTTTATATCGGGAATTATCCGGTCAGAAGCTTTGTGACAGATCTTATTTATGAGCATGACCTGTCTTTCAGTCCTGCCTTCACTTTCAGAATCTTCGTATCAGAATTTTCGTATCAGTCCCTCATTCATATGTGCATCTGTCATGCCAAGGAGAGTCAGTATGAGAGCCATTCTGACATACAGACCGTACTGAACCTGTTTGAAGTAGGCGGCTCTGGGATCGTCATCGACCTCTACGGAAATCTCATTAACCCTTGGAAGGGGATGAAGGATGAACATTTTTTCCTTGGCAAGCTCCATCTTGGCCTTGTCGAGAATATAGAAATTGCGAAGTCTTATGTAATCCTCCTCGTTGAAGAAGCGCTCTTTCTGTACTCTTGTCATATAGAGAAAATCAAGTCTCGGCATTACCTCCTCGAGCTTGATGACCTCTTCATAGGTGATGCCCTTTGAATCCAGCATCTCAGTAATGTAATCAGGGACGCGCAGCTCCTGAGGCGATACAAAGATGAAGTGTATTCCGCTGTATCTTGTGAGGGCATTGATGAGAGAGTGAACAGTCCGACCGAATTTGAGGTCACCGCAAAGTCCTATGGTGAAGTTGCCAAGCTCTCCGTACAGGGATCTGATGGTAAGAAGATCGGTGAGGGTCTGTGTCGGGTGCTGATGACCGCCATCGCCTGCATTTATCACAGGAATACGGGATCTTGAAGCAGCAACCATGGGAGCACCCTCTTTGGGATGGCGCATGGCACAGATGTCGGCAAAGCAGGAGATTACCCGTATTGTGTCGGAAACGCTCTCACCCTTTGCAGCGGAAGAGTTCCCTGCATCTGCAAAGCCAAGGCACTTGCCGCCAAGACGGAGCATGGCAGTCTCAAAGGAAAGCCTGGTCCTTGTGCTGGGCTCGTAGAAGCAGGTAGCGAGTATCTTGCCATCACATTTGTGGGAAAAGCTCTCCATATCATTTTCAATTTCATTTGCAAGATCAAACAGATCTGAGAGTTCTTCCACTGAGAAATCAAGCGGATTCATCATATGTCTTAGTTTTTCCATAAATTCTCCTGTGTTTATGTGCCGGGTTGACACCGCTTTAGCGGATTACCCGGCTGTCTGGTTGTTTTGAAGTGTTTTCTTAAGCTGCTGACATCCGGTTTTTACCTGGCCTCAACCACAAAGGGTGAAGCGGGTATTGAGCCATCTAAAGGCATGTGGTAGGTCGTTTGTTCGTCGCCGAATACCTTGAAATATACATTGCGGGATGTAACGTTTATGCTGTTGACAACTCCGGGAAACAGGACAGTGCTGTTGTCGCCGTTGACATCACACATCTTGAGAGCCGGTGTATCAGGATCTGAAAAAGCGTAGTAGATGTGTCTGTGGTCGACTGTATAATAATCCACCCTGTCCTGTGTGACGATGGACGACTCACCTGTCAGGAGATTGAATCTCCAGAGACTGTAGTTGTCTTCGCCGTTCATATAGTAGAGATATCCGTCCATGACAACAGGATTGAAGAAATTTCCGGTAACAAGAGTACCGACTGTGTCGTTGTTTCTGGTTCTTATGGTGTGAATATTGTGGTCGCTTGTCACACCGGTGTAGTAAATGGTCCCGTCCTCATAGCAGATGGGTGATATCAGCTCAGGTGCTACCTGTTTCCGGTCTGTCTTGTCGCACTTCATTTTATGCAGTGAGCCATTCTCAGCCTTGACCTGATAGTACAGATACTCGCCGCACAGCTGCACTTCTCCGCAGAAATCACGGACAAGACACGTCTGGGCGCTTCCGTTTATCTTGCATCTGTAGATGCCGTACTGGTTGGATACGGTTCCAAGACCTTTAACATTTGAAGACTCATGTGTGGAATCCATGTAGAAATAAAGATATCCGTCGGCGCCGCTTATGTATTTGACGCCCATGCTGGTGAGCTGTTTTGGACCGGACTCATCAACATTCATGGAATAGAGACAGTTGCCGTCAGAAGAATTGGCAAAATAGACCTTGCCGTTCATCTCAAAAAAGAGACCACCATTAAGCATGTTGCCCGCTGTGTTGCCGGAATTGTACGGACTCATGGGAATCTGTCTGGAAATAAAGTAGATCACAAGTGCAGCAATGAGGCCAACACCGGCCAGAATGAAGGCAAGTAAGATTCTTCTGTTCATTTTTTCCCCCTCAAAAAGAGCTCTCTGAAAACCATTATAGCCCTTGTCTATTCTTGCTATCAAGATTTATTTCGTTTAAGATATAAAGGATGGCGAATTTCTGAAGAAATTCAATTTTTTGAGGTAAAGAACATGGATTTGCTTAAGCTTCGTGAACATATAGATTATATAGATAAAAAGATTGTTGACCTCTATGAGGAGAGGATGGAGGTTTCCTCACAGATTGCGGATTACAAGATCGCTACCGGCAAGAAAGTTTTTGACAAGGAGAGGGAGACAGAAAAAATAAGGACGCTGAAGGCGTTGTCTCACAATGAGTTTAACAGCATTGGGATCGAAGAGCTCTTTTCCCTTATCATGTCTACCAGCAGAAAGCTTCAGTATCAGAAGCTGACAGAAAAGGGGGCATCCTTCAGACTGCCCTTTATACCTCTTGACGGCATTGACAGGGAAGGGTCACGCATTTGCTATCAGGGTGCTGAGGGAGCTTACTCTGAGGCTGCCACAAAGAGCTTTTTTGGCGAAACAGCAAATATCTTCCATGTGGATACCTTCAGGGACGCTTTTGCTTCTCTGGAGGAGGGAACCGCAGACTATGCAGTTCTTCCCATTGAGAATTCAACAGCGGGGATCGTGAGCGAGATATATGATCTTCTGACTGAGTATGAGTGTTACATAATAGGTGAGGAGATAATTGAGATAAGGCACTGTCTGCTTGGGGTTCCGGGAGCAGGAATTGATGATATACAGACTGTCTTTTCACATCCGCAGGCACTTATGCAGTCCCAGAGATTTCTTAGTGAGTACCCGATGATAAGACAGATAGGAATGAAGAACAATGCTTTTGCCGCACGCAAGGTGGCTGAGGAAGGCGACAGGACTCAGGCGGCGATAGCCGGCAGCTATGCCGCAAAGGTCTACGGACTTGATATCATAAGGGAAGGAATCAACCAGGCAGACCACAATTCCACGAGATTTATCGTTGTGACAGGGCAGAAGGTTTTCATAAGAGGTGCAAAAAAAGTGAGTCTCTGTCTTGAGATACCTCATGAAGCAGGTTCTCTTTATCACATAATGTCACATTTTATCTACAACAATCTTAATATGACCAAGATAGAGTCCAGACCTATAGAGGACAGGAACTGGGAGTACAGGTTCTTTATTGATTTCGAGGGGAATCTTGAGGACAGTGCTGTCAAAAATGCATTAAGGGGCCTTAGAGAAGAGGCCAGGATGATGAGAATACTTGGCAATTATTAGGCATTTGTAATGCTCTTTTAGATTTCTTTCTTGTTGTAAAGAATATAGAAATGGAGGGTTTGTCGTGACCGGAGAGATATTTGCAGCAATCGATGTTGGCTCATATGAGATGGCACTCAAGATATTCGAGCTGGATCACAAAAATGGTGTCAGGGAGCTGGATCATGTCAGACACAGGATGGACCTTGGAAGTGAGACCTATGCCACAGGCCAGATATCAAGCAGGCACGTGGATGAGATGATGAAGATCTTAAGTGATTTTCGCCGTATCATGAAGGGGTACGGGGCTACCAGGTACAGAGCTTACGGGACCAGCGCCGTCAGGGAGACAAGGGACGTGGTCATACTCAGGGACCTCATAAAGCAGAGGACCGGCGTGACTGTTGACGTCCTTAGTAATTCCGAGCAGAGGTTTCTTGATTACAAGTCCATAGCCCTCAAGGGAGGGCAGTTCCAGGAGGTCATCAAAAAGCCGACTGCCATCATAGACATAGGGGGCGGAAGCATACAGATATCACTGTTTGAAAAGGATGCTCTGATTGCGACCCAGAACTTAAAGACCGGGGTACTTAGGCTGCGCGCTCTGATGCAGAGGGTCCATGCCACAAGGCCAAGATATTTTGAACTCATCTCCGAGCTTGTAAATACACAGCTGGCTGTCTTTTCCAGAATGTATTTAAAGGACAGGAAAATTGAGAACCTTATCGTGATCGATGACTACGTGTCGCCCGTACTTCGCAAGATGACCAACAGGGATGGGAAGGCAGGCTTTGCCACAAGTGAGGAGTACAGGGGCTTTCTTGAGACCAGCGGAGACATCAACGCAAATGCGGTCGCCAGAAAGTTCGGAACTCCCGAGGAGAACGTACCGCTTCTGTATGTCTCGGCTATCCTCATCAAGTGTATCCTGGACATTACAAAGGCGGAGAACATATGGGCTCCCGGTGTTACGCTCTGCGACGGGATAGCCTATGAGTATGCTGAAAAGAAGGATTATATCAAGGCTCCTCATGATTTTGAGCACGATATAATTTCCTGTGCACAGAATATTTCCAAGCGTTATATGGGAAGCAAGTCAAGACGTGAGACTCTGCAGCACATCGCACTGGAGATATTTGACAACACCGTCAAGATCCATGGACTATCAAAGAGAGACAGACTCCTTTTGCAGGTTGCCACGATGCTTCATGACTGCGGCAAGTATATCAGCATGATAAATCTGGGTGACTGTTGCTACAATATCATAATGTCCACCGAGATCATAGGACTGTCACACATGGAGAGGCGGATAGTGGCAAATGTGGTGCGATACAACCACATGCCGTTTGACAGCTTCAATTCCAGCGGTTATGTTGAGGGAATCTCCCACGACGATTACCTCCGTATTGCCAAGCTCACCGCAATACTCAGGGTAGCCAACGGTCTTGACAGGACACACAAGCAGAAGTTCAGGGACATAAAGGTCACTGTAAAGAACAGGGAACTTGTTATCAATATTGACACAAAATCAGATATTACCCTTGAAAAAGGTCTTTTCACAAACAGGGCAGAGTTCTTTGAGGAAGTATTTGGAATAATGCCTGTAATCAAGCAGAAAAAAATGGCATAGGCAGAGGTGGTCAATATGGCAAAAGACAAGAAAACAATTGATTTTGACAATCCTGAATATTATATAAACAGGGAGCTTAGCTGGATCCAGTTCAATGAGAGGGTTCTCTCGGAGGCGGAGGATGACTCCAATCCGCTGTTTGAGAGATTAAAGTTCCTCAGCATATCCTCAAGTAACCTGGATGAGTTTTTCATGGTCAGGGTGGCATCCTTAAAGGACATGATAAATGCCGGCTACAAGAAGCCTGATATAGCCGGGATGACAGCTACGGAGCAGCTCAAAAGCGTCCTCGACAAGGTGCACAGCTTCGTGGACAAGCAGTACGACATCTACAACAAAAATCTCATTCCTGCTCTTTTGGAAAACGGACTTGAGATAACGGATGGAAGCGATCTCTCGGGAAAAGACAAGGACTTTGTGGACAGATATTTTGATGACTTTGTGTATCCGGTTCTGACCCCCATGGCTGTTGACTCCTCAAGACCCTTCCCGCTGATAAGGAACAAGACACTCAATATCGGAGCTCTTCTTAAGAAAAAGGAGGGCAATGATGATGTGGATTTTGCCACCGTTCAGGTTCCGGATGTACTTCCGAGGATCCTTGAAATCCCTTCTGAAAATAAGGATGGCGCAAGGAGGAAGGTCATGCTTTTGGAGAACCTGGTGATGAGGAATATGTCAAAGCTGTTCCTCAACTACCAGATTCTCTCGTGTGCTCCCTACAGAGTAGGAAGAAACGCAGATCTTTCCATAGATGAGGACGAGGCAGAGGATCTTTTAAAGGAGATCGAGAAGCAGCTTAAGCGCCGCCAGTGGGGTCAGGCAATAAGGCTTGAGGTACCCAGGGGCATTGACATCAAGCTCCTCAAATTCATAGCAAGAGAGCTTGGAGTGCTGGATAACGAGATATATGGGGTGAGAGGTCCTCTTGATCTGACCTTCCTCATGAAGATGTATGGAAAGCTTGAGGGATTTGACAATCTCAAGGAACACAGCTACAAGTCAGGACAGCAGGTTCCGGAGTTTGACGGCTCCGACAATATCTTCGATGTGATAGAGAGAGGTGATGTGCTGATGCACCACCCTTACCAGACCTTTGAAAATGTTGTGAGGTTCGTAGAGTCGGCAGCAGCCGATCCCGATGTTCTTGCCATCAAGCAGACCCTCTACAGGGTCAGCGGCAATTCGCCTATTATCGCAGCTCTGGCAAAGGCGGCAGACAACGGCAAGCAGGTCACTGTGCTTGTTGAGCTCAAGGCCAGGTTTGATGAGGAGAACAACATCGTCTGGGCCAAGATGCTTGAGAAGGCGGGGTGCCATGTCATATACGGACTTGTGGGTCTTAAGACCCACTGCAAGATAACTCTTGTCGTGAGGAGACAGGAGGATGGCATCA
>JAILJR010000146.1 GCA_024694565.1 Butyrivibrio sp.
TCCCCTTCACCTCTTGTTTTACGGGACACCAATCATCAATGGTATGATTTTGCGCTTCAGCACCTCTATGCAAAGACAGTGGAAGAAGTAAAAGAGGAGCTTGCCATGTACGGCGCTGATCCATTGTAAAAAAATCATATAAAAACGGACACGGTGTGTACGGTTTATGACAGGCCAAAATATGCTTAGCCCTGTGTGATTCGTGAATAACGAATCATGCAGGGCTCTTTTTTTGTGTTTTTTACCCTGAACAGGCTATTTTTTTTGCCTTTAGAACCGGACTGCATATGGCCACCTTCCACGGCCGATGAGGCCGTGTTTCACGGCCAGTCAGGGCCGTGTTATGCGGCCGGAGGACGCTAAGCTCTCCGGCGGAGTCTACTCCGCCAGATTACTTAGCAGCCAATTGTTCCACTTATTTATTGTCTGATGCTTTTTCAATCAGTATGGTAAATCCTGTTGTCAGGCGACGGCGGATGCCGTCAAGCTTCCCATAGCATTTAGGCTCATCGCTTAGGTACTGGCCCCATTCGTCTGGTGCATACTGGCTGCTGTATAAGGTCGAGGTTCCAAGATCTGCCCTCATCTTTACCAGCTGGTAAAGGATGTTCATTCCCTCTTCGGAGTATCGGCTGATGGCAAAGTCATCAATAAAAAGAAGCTGCATCCTTGCGTAGTAGCGGAGCCTTTTCCGATATTTTTTCATATCGCCTTGGCGCTTCAGCATGATCAGTTCATCAAGAAGCTCACAGTAATCAACGAAACGCCCACGGAAGTTGAGCCGGCAAGCCTCAACACAGCATGCAGAAAGGAAGTAAGACTTACCGGCACCGGTAACACCGTATACACCAACATTAAGGCGATCTTCCGCAAAGCTGAAGTTCAGGATCTGCGCCACTGTTGTGTCATTATAGATACGGCCATTACCAGTTTTCAGGTTTTCTATCAGGGCTCCTTTATCTATCACGCCGCTGAACTGGAGATTCGTCTCGTAGCGTTTATTAAGGGTTTCCAGATACTGAGGCGTCAGTAGTTCACGTACCAGTTGCATGGCACTGTAATGGCCGAGCTCCGGGCTTTTCTGAAGGGCTTTAAAGGTTTCTGCTGCGACAGGGAGTTTGAGAACGTCCAGCATTTCCAGGATATCGGGATTGTCAGATTTCATGACGCACCTCCTGCTCCTGTCTCTTAAGCAGGTTCTTTAAAGAGTATTTTGTGTCATCATCTTTATAAGCACCTTTGATTGTATCGTTGGAGACATCGCCTGTATCTGTCTGCACCGACGTTGGCTCCGAATAATAAGCAGCGATCGTATTGGATATATATGTGTAATTACACTTCCCTTCAAGCACTGCGTCATGGCAGCAAGCCTCAAGTGCGCCAGGCGAGTACCGTTCAGCGAACCTCAGGATCCCAAAGCAGCTCCGGAATGACTGAACAGGATAAGAAAACTTTGTCATTACCCTGTCGATCAGGGCTCTGGTGTTCGGTCCGATCTTTGATGCTTTCATCTGAAAGTAAGGCACGTTCCAGTATCCGTAATCGTGGTACTCCTTCGGCATGTCAGAAGGGATGATCACCCAGTCTTTCGGTGTATAGCTTCTATTGTGTGTGCGGATATGATCTCCGTTCAGGTTGTAAACATATATTTCTTTTTCGCCGGCGCGGATCTCAAGCTGGTTCTTAAGATACTTGCGTGGCATGCTATAATGGACCTTGTCGAAGGTGAAGGAGAAATCTTGTGCCACTTTAACGATCTTTCGCTCAAGGTATTCGAATTTAGTGAGCGGAAGAGGCAGGAGAGCCTCCTTCTCTTCTTGTATATAAAGATCGTATCGGGAGTAGTTCAGCCCGGAAAAGTTGACTCGGTTTTCCCTGTATACCTTTTCCCAGAGGACTCGGTTCAGGTCTTCAAGGGAATAAAATATCATCTCCTCCATATCGATGAGGATATGCATGTTCATGATCTTGACGTGGCCTTCGACAACCGGTTTCCATTTGGGCGCCTTGACTCTTGCGGGAGTCAGGACAGTATCATTGTGTTCCGCCCATGCCTGGAAATCCTTATTAAGTGATGGGGCTATCCAGTCCCTGTTCTCCTGTACCGCGACCTTACAGTTGTCTGAAGTTACTGTCGGAGTAACACCGCCAAAGTACGCTAATGCATTATTGTTAACGCGGATCCAGTTACGTATATCGCAGCAAGTCATTCCTTCTGCATAGAAGAAGTCGCTGTAAGTCAGCGCGGCGATAAATATCGTGACCTTGGTCCTTTTTTCAGGATTCTGTTTATCCCGAAGCTCAAGTTGTTTTCCGGCGTAATCCAGCTCGATGTTCACTCCCGGATATCTCTGGATATGGAAAGATATCTGTTTAGAGTCGATCCATTCATTGTAGCGCCTGCAGTACTGCCTGTAGCTCAGAGGCTTTAATCCATCGACAACGCCGATGGCGTTATATTTCTGCCACAGGTGTTTCAGCGTCTCGCCTTTTCTAGCGAGAGCTTTATGGACAGCTTCTTTGTCGAAGTCCCTGTAAAGCGACTGCTCACTTGAGATTCCCGGCTTTTTATAAAGCAGTTTCTCAATGAACTCATTTGTGACATCCTCTGATAGAGGATAGGAGAGTTCCTGACACTCTCTGAAGCGCTTCAGGAATTCATTGACTGACGTTTTGCTGCATCCTGATGTTGCAGCAATCTCTCTTCCGCTGAGCTTATTCTCATAGTGAAGTCTCAGCACTTTTTTGTAATCCATAACGGACCTCCTAAATGATTTATTTCTCCTGTTGGAGATTTTCTCATTATAGGATTGGCCGTTAATTATGTCTTTCGGTGGACGGTGTTAATGTCATTCAGTGGCCGCCGAACATGGCACAGGTGGCCGTTTCAGATGGCAAACTGCACGGACATGCAGTGTCCGTGTTTCATCAATTGATTGGCAGTATAGTGAAGATGTCGGGGGTGTATTGCCGATTTTTGCCTTAACACTCTCCGGCAAAACCCAGAAACACAAATAATCTCAATGTCCGAATAGCGCTATAAGGGCGGAGGGATGCATAAGAGTTCTGAATACGGATTGCTTCCGTAAAGGAACGAAG
>JAILJR010000177.1 GCA_024694565.1 Butyrivibrio sp.
TGGTCAATGTAAAGCATAAATTGACAGAGAAAGAAATCCTGATCGGCCTGCAGGCCATGGGAATGACAATGTAACGGAGGAAGCGGATGGCAGCCAAGGCAAAGAAGTCTGCGCCAAAGAAGTTTAAGGGAAAAATCCCAACCAAGCAGACATTAAATCTGGTTTATAAAGAGAAGGATACCGGACGGCGGATCTTCATCTTTTCGGTGGTTCTTCTATTCATATTCGCGCTTACTGGTTTTGGATGGTTTGTGGTCAGACAACAGCTTAGTAAGACAGCCAGAGATCGAGTCAAATATGAAAGCTTACAGGCACAGTTGAATGAACTAAAAAAAATTCAAAAGCGATATGATGGCATAGAGGAAGAATACAGCCATTATGGCAAGAGCTATATGAATGCGGAAGAATTAGCTCTTCAGGATCGCATCGATGTGTTGGATGTAATCAATCATGAGATTAGCCTGGCTCAGGGCCTGAGCAGCATTCAACTCTCAGGGAATACGGCAACGGTCAGGCTGATGAGTCTTGAGTTGAAGGAAGTATCGTCCATCGTCGCTCAGCTGGAGGAAAGTCCGATTGTCTCTTATGTGGGGGTTGATACTGCCGCGATGGATGAACAGGGGTCTTTGGCCAGAAGGAATGGAAGCCTGGTACAGGCTACGTTGACGATTGAGTTCCGGTCTGCTACCGGGCTATCGCTGAGTGCACGAGAGAGCGGAGAAGAAGTGACAGATCAGCTTGCGGCAAGGAAAGCAGCTGCGGAAGCTACGGGGGAGTGATGACAGATGAAACTGAATTATTCCTTTACAAAACGTGAGATCATACTGATATTTGCCTTGATTCTTGTCCTGATAGGTTTGCTGTACTACAGGTTTGTATATGTGAATATCCGTGATCAGGCAGGCGAGTATGATACTGCAGATATGGAAGCACAGATTCAACAGGAACAGATGCAGTTGGTTCAGTGGGCGGCAATGGCACAGGAGATTGATGAAATTGGTCAGGTTTCTACAAGTTCATTGTATACTTATGATAACCAGAAGAATGAGATTAATCTCCTCAATGATATCTTTGCGCCAGTTATTCGATATAATTTCTCTTTTCAGAAACCTGTGGCAACCGGAGATACAGTAAGAAGAAATGTAACTGTTTCCTTTACTACCATTGATTACAATTCGGCACTGGATATTATTCATCAACTGCACAACAGCAAGTACCGAGTTCTTCTGAAGGATATCTCTATTTCTCCTGGAGACTTAACAGTGGATTATCTCACAGCCTTGGCGACAGAGGCTTTAGTTGATGAAAAGGCGATGAATCAGCTAAAGAAACAGGTAGGGACACTGATCAATGCAGGATATGAGATCGATCCGTACGTGATGAAAGTCTATAATGGGGAACCTCTTACAGAAGCATCGGAGACGGAGCTTACAGGAGAGTCTGCAATGCCTGAGGGCATGGAAGGTCAGTCCGCACCAGAAGAGACGCTGGCGGATGCTGAGTCAGTAATATCTGAGACAGATGCTATGGCTGGAGAGCTAGTTGATGGGGGATCGGTTGAAACCCTGGCTGACGGGACGATTGTAGCACCGACAGAGGTACAATCAGAAACTCAGACAGAGACGGAGACGGAAAAACCGATTCAGACATTGGAGAATAGTCTGATCAATGTATCAATGAGTATGACGTTCTATGAGACTGCATATGGTGCGGAAAGCCTGGATGGACTAATCATAGAGAATGCCGAGACCACAAGTGCAGAGGCTGGTTAAGTAAAAACAAAATGAATAGTTTGGCAGCATAAAAAAGATTACGAAAATTAACGAAACTGCTTTTTGTTACTTGACAAGTTCGCACAATTCAAAGATAATGATTCCATAAGTAATGTTATTTTAGGCGGTCAATACGTTTCAAAAATAGGTTAAACGGTTGACATATTATGTTCATGTAAGAAGGAGGAATAGCATGATCAAAAAGTTACTTAACAAGAAATTCAACAGAAACAACAAGAAGGGCTTTACCCTCGCTGAGTTGCTCATCGTTGTAGCAATCATCGGTGTGCTCGTAGCGGTATCAATTCCGATTTTCACCAGCCAGCTGGAGAAGTCGAGAGATTCAGCATCTATAGCAAATATTCGTTCAGCCTATGCTGAAGCATCAGCTGCGTTACTTACTGAAGATGATTCAGCTGCGAATGTAACAATTACTAAAACAAATGGAGCGGTTACAAAAATTAGTGTAGCAAATGTTGCTATCCAGACAGCTCAGGCAAATTCTTGGAGTGGAAATGCTTCGAATCTCACATTTACTATTGATGATCCTGGTAATTTGGCTACAAAGTCAAATAAAACAGTTGAATTTACAGTTAGTGCTACTACAGGACAGATTACAGGGGCAGCATTTGCAAACAGCTGATGTTGGGAATAATATCGACCAGATAAATATATTATTAAGGCCCTTAGGGATTATATCCTTGAGGGCTTTTGCATTATTGCTGGAAACCATTTAACAATGTACAGTGTAGATAATGGGTTTCTTTACAGCCATGAGATAATAGAAATAAAACTCATGGAGGCGCTGCATGTCAAAACACAGATCACGTAAAGAATGGATCGAAATCCTTGAAAACGCTGCAAGGTCCGGTATGAATGTATCGGATTTTTGCAGGCAGAATGACATTTCCCAAACCCTGTTTTATCGGAATTCTCTTAAGCTCGGCTTCACCAGAGATGGCAAACGGACTGAAAAATGGATCAAGGCTGCTTCTTCTGCTGAACCTGACGATCCTGCCGTTTCCAGCCTTCCTGCCTTGGTTCCTGTTCCCACCCAG
This sequence comes from Butyrivibrio sp., assembly GCA_024694565.1. Taxonomy (GTDB): domain Bacteria; phylum Bacillota; class Clostridia; order Lachnospirales; family Lachnospiraceae; genus Butyrivibrio. The sequence continues at coordinate 2,831 of JAILJR010000177.1, forward strand.
ACTATCCGGGCGGCATGGAGCCAGCCGGATCCTGATGCCGGACGTCCGCAGATAGCCATCCTCCATGATTCATTCCGGATCATTGTAGGGGACGATTTCTCACAGGATACGCTCCGGCGCGTGCTG
>JAILJR010000178.1 GCA_024694565.1 Butyrivibrio sp.
GCCAGCACCACATTAAAGATTGTACTGTTCAGACCATTCAGAAGATCTTCGTAGCCTGTTATCTCCATGTTGGTTTTGATCCGGCCCTTCACCAGATTTCGAAGCACATCAAATATCATACCCGGCATTCTTGCGCTCCGCGCCCCTATTGCACCTGCATTCTGTAATAATTCAGATAATTTTTCCTGGGCGTTAAAGCTCTCTTTCATCCTCTCCGCCATCTTCCGGGAAAGAAATTCAAAAAGATTAAGCTCAGGGCTCAAAGCCTCCAGGACACCTTCAATGGTTACAAGACTGCGTACCAGCATCGTATATTCGCCGGGCATGGCAATATTATGATTTGACAACAGCGTTGTCAGTTCTGTCATAAGCGCACCGATATCCATATCGGAAAGGCTCTTTACCGATGCATATCGCCCCAGCATGGAATCGATATCTTCCATCAGTTTGGTTTTGTTTACCTTGCCCCGGACGATTCCCATAGAGAGTGCAGCATCTGTCATAGCCTCTGCATCTTTCTGCACCATTGCAAGTATGATATCCTGCAAGGCTGCTATATCACTCTCACTTATATGGCCAATCATGCCAAAATCGATCCAGCATGGGATTCCATTGCTGACCATAATGTTCCCCTGATGCGGGTCACCATGGAACATGCCCACGTCTAAGACCTGATGCAGGTAATTCTCTATGATAGTTTCTGCAATAGCTTTACAATCATAACCGTCTTCAAGCAATCTCTCTTTTTTCTCGATGGAATACCCGTCTACGAATGTCATCGTCAGGATGCGTTCTGTAGTCAGATCATCAATGATCCTTGGACATGTGATCTTCGTTTCATCCTCAATACACAATTCCCTGAATACACGGGTGTTCTCCGCTTCTACCCTGAAATCCAGTTCTTCCTCCGAAACCCTTTCCAGTTCTTCAATTACGGTTTTAATGTCAATCGCCTGACCGCCTTCCTCAGCCTCACCTGCTATATTGACAGCAGCTGCCAGTTTTTTCAGAAGAGCAAAGTCTCTCCTCATCATGCTGGCGATCCCCGGCCTTTGTACTTTTGTTACCACTTTTGTACCATCTTTTAGGACACCGTAGTGTGCCTGGGCAATGGATGCAGACCCGAGCGGCTCATCCTGAAAACTGGCGTAAATTTCATCTATGCTTTTCCCGGTCTCTTCTTCAATCACGCGCCTCGCTTCAGCTGACGGTAGAGCTTTTACTTCACTGCGAAGACGTTCCAGCTCATGACAGTAGGCTTCCGGGAGAATGTCTGTGCGGCTGGACATGATCTGTCCGATCTTCACATAAGTCGGCCCCAGATCCTCTAAAGTGGATCTCAGCTCTGCAGGGGTAAATCCATTAATATAAAAATTATGTTTGGAAAATACGCTGAGTATCTCAAGACTCCGTGTTTTTTCCTTCAGGCCTCCCTTTTCCTTATTGCTGCCCATAACTTACCCCCTCTCTTTCTGGATCGGCCAAAGCCATATCAGGCTTAGAGCACTTACCATAGCTGTATACATCAAAGTCCCGCCTATAAGTCGTATCGTACCAACTGTGGATCCAACCCAGGGATTATAAAAAATAAATCCACCGAAAGCGACAAGCGCCGATGATAAAACAACAAGTATCCACCAGCCTCTACGTCCCGACCGTCTGGCAAACGCAAATGCGTGATATATGCCAAACAAGCCTAAAAGAATCGGCAATATACAAACAAGGGCAATCATAATATTCATAAATGCTTCCTCAAGAGAGAGAAACACGATCCCCACCAATCCGCCAAAAAGGCCGATCGTCAGATTAATATAGTGGATAAGAGCTTTTTTGCTGGACATAAAGTGAAATACAGATAAGGCGGCATAGACTAACAGCAAAAAACCAATCAAATGATTTAAAAGAGGAAGAATTGAATTGGGCAATACCATCAGCACATTTCCTGCTACCATCAGAACGATTGTAGTCATGATCGCACTTCGTTTCATTCTATCAAGGCTTTCAAATATCATTGTTTCAAATCTCCATATCTATAATTATCAATATTTTTTATAGAATCAGCATACCTGTCCTCAGAACAATTAAAAACAAAAATACTATGACTCCCGACCATGCTGCTTTTTCTTCTCTCAAAGCTTTCAAACAACATTGCTTACTCTCCCCAAAAGTTACCGTATCATTCTATCTCCCAGACATATCCTGAAATTCTAAGCAGCCTTAAACGGGGAAGCCAGGATTCTCTGCTGCGCAAAGGTCCCATTGGACCTTGGCTCACAGCCTGTACAGATAATTCCCCGTCCGGAAAGGCATGGAATTATCTGCATAGAATGGATTCTTCCGTTTGTGCTGAAGCAAATGCCACGGACTGCCGGCAAGAACCTGCAAAGGCCATACTCACTGGGAGTAAAACTTTGAGAACCGAAATAATACTCTTTTTCATGCTTTTTCTCCTTTTGTCTTTTGATTTACTGTCTGTGATTTCTCCTGTAATCATGTATTCTTACAGAATATGTAACTATTCAGCACCCCGGGAATTATGTAAAAATCAGAATGGGGAGCCTCATCACCAGGCTGATTTCTTACATAATTCCTGGGTGGACAAGGCGCGAAGCGACTCTGACCACCCACAGCGAGGGGCGTCCTGCGACCCGAGCCTGGGGTACTGAATAGTTACCAGAATATTTCAATTTAACTTTGTGTATCATTTTGAATTATAATCGACATGTGTCTATTGTCAAACGACAATAAATAATTTTTTTCAATATAATCTACAATTTCCCTTAATATGTAGACTAAAGAAGAAAAAAATGAAAAATGATAAGCGTATTACTGTGAACTTCCCAAAAAATTAACTCTCGTACGTCTTTATTTGCCTAAATCCGGAAAATTCCGGTTCCCTTATTGCATATCTGCTTCGCTTTTCCCCACTCTATCAAACGTATTTCTCCATGTCCTACTCATGCATATTTATTAAGAGAATCTTACTATATATCTGCTCTCCCATTCATAAATTCAAGGACTTCATCGAGACTTCGTTTACTTTTTCTATAAGCCTCAAAAAGGGTTTTCTTGTCCTCTTCTTTTTGTTCTTCCAGAAGCTTTTCATATATGCCTTTCGCTTCTTCAAGCTGCTCCGTTAATTTCAGGATCTTTTTTCTTGTCGCTCAACCCTTATCTTTATATCCAAAGGTTTTCTTGCCATGATATCCCCCTTCAGTTCGTTAATACGGCCAGCTGATTGCCTAACGCTTCTGCTTCTTTCATGACATTCGAAGCAGTAAGGTTAAAAGCCTGAAGGATAGGCTGCCAGATCTAGAAAAAGGCCGCTGTCATCACCGATGATCTCAGCTATCCGCTCATCAAGTTTATAATGCTGAATGACCTTACGTATAACAAGCCATGCGCCAATTTTAAGACAACCACTTCGTACCGATGCCGGCAGTATTTCCGGTATCTCTGCATCAGGGAACACTTTCAGATCATTTGTATTTGGCTGCATCATGACAGGGTCATCTACACATACTTTACCAATCGATGTACACTGCGGAACCGTATACTTTTTCTCTGTATAATATTTCCTTCCATGCTCATAATATACGTAAGTTGTACCCTTGATTTTTTTCTTGGAGATACCCGATTTCAGTTCTGGTATCTTGACTGTAAAATTAAGATACATGGCTCTCTCCTAGAGTGTTAACTAACTCTCTATAAGAATACCACATATCCAATTTTGCAAGCAAAACAGCAGATATTTGGCTTAAAATAAAGGTTTTTTGATAACTGCGATCATTCAAAACAGAGCGAGTGTTAATTATAGAGGAAGTTCACAATCAGGATCTCCAATAAATCTGTCTCAACATCCACAACAATGATGTCATCTATCTTTACCTGAAAAATCATTGCCAGCATCACCAGGTTAT
>JAILJR010000162.1 GCA_024694565.1 Butyrivibrio sp.
CTTTGCCTTGAGCTCATCTGTTGCATACTGTGCAGCAGCAGCTCCCTGCAGTTTCTGAGGGAATGACTGTGAGAAGATGAGATCTCCAGCGTTTACTACGTCTGGATGTACAGCGTAAGCTGAAACCATGAGCTTCCCTGCATCCTGGAAAATAGGAGCAGCTACCTTTGTAGGTCCGGAATATGATCCTGAAACTACAGCTGCGATGCTGCTGTCGGATGCAAGTTTTTCAGCAATGTTAGCAGCTTCTGTCGTATCCAGTTTGTCATCGTAATCAACGAGCTCTACCTGTCTGCCGTTGATTCCGCCGTTTGCGTTGCAGATCTCTACAGCAAGCTTTGCTGAGTTCAGTGAAGATGTTCCATCAGCTGATGCTGCTGGAGCAGAAACCGGTGCAAAGAATCCGATCTTGATAGGAGCTTCGCTGTCTCCGCCTTCTCCGCCTTCACCTGAGCCGCCATTGGATCCACCGCAAGCTGTCATTGCGAATACCATAGCAACTGCTAACAGTAATACAAGAAACTTTTTCATTTTTCATTCCTCCTTTAATAAACCAATCATTAAATGCATACCATCCATGCAAAATAATCTATTTAGCAGTTTATCACATTAAACCGCCATTGTCAAAAATCTTATGTATTCAGTGCCTCTACATTTATACTTGATAAAGCTTGTGCACTTATGCCTGAAGAGGCTCGTACACTTATGCTTGATCGGGTCTGTACACTTATGCCTGAGTAGGTTTATACACTTATGTTTGATGCGGTCGTCGGTCCTTTCGGGTAGCCCGCTCGCGCTTAACGGGCGCTCTCGGAGAACGCATCATACAGTATTTCGGTCAGCCCGCTCGCGCTTAACGGGCGCTTGCGGAGAACGCATAGCTCAGGAGGCTCGCCTTTCTGCCGGCCTGAGCCTTTATGAACGGCTCCGCCCGGCGCGGCCTCCTGAGTGCGTTCGCCTCCCATTGTTTTTCTATTCGGGCGTGGATAAGCCCGTGCACGGACAGAGGACAAGCATCATTTTTTATCGCCGCTTGCCCTCATCCGCACACATCCTTACCCACACACCGACCGAACCAGTTAGGATACTGCTGTAGAACAAAAACTCTTTCCTTAAGGAATCTGTAGCATATGAAGCGACCCCTTCTTATTGATCTACAGGAAGAGCCCTTGGAGTGGGTCTGCTGTAGATCAATCACTCAGTTCTTTTAGAAATCGTAGCACTTGAAACACCTCTTACTGATTGATCTACAGGAAGAGCCCCTGGAGTGGATTTCCTGTAGAACGAAAGCTCGTTTCTTTCAGAATCTGTAGCATACAGAACGATTCTTGGTTATGTCCGTATAATGGTGTAAATTCATAAAATCAAAAGAGCCAGTGGCCCTGCCTTTCAGGTATAATGTTATACGACCAAATAAAACTCAATACCGAAAGGAGAACACAATGGCTCAACTCAATATTACATTGAATCTGGACGAAATTCTACAACTACTTTGCTGTAATCGCGATGAGGCATTAAAAAAATTGCTTCAGAGCAATCTGGACAGCGTGCTCAAAGCCGAATCCTCAGCGCAGCTAGGCGCTGAACCTTACGAGCGTACAGAAGAAAGGACCGATAGTCGTAATGGCTTCCGTGATCGTGATCTTACCACTCGTATCGGTACCATCAGGCTACATGTACCGAGGCACAGGAACGTGCCGTTCAAGACGATGATCTTTGATAACTACTCACGCAGCGAGGCTGCTCTCATAGCAAGCATGGCTGAAATGGTCGTTAATGGCGTGTCCACCAGGAAAGTGTCTCTTGTGATGGAGACGCTATGTGGAAAGTCATATTCAAAATCTACAGTTTCTGAGCTTTGTAGAGATCTTGAAAAAGATGTGGATGAATTCCGAAACAGACCGCTGGATGACATATATCCATTTCTCGATGTGGATGCCACATATTTCAAAGTACGGGAACATGGCCGGATCATTTCCAAGGCATTCATGATAGCCTACGGTACAAACAGTCGTGGACTTCGCGAAGTTCTGGGCTTCAACGTATATGCAAGGGAGGCTAAAGATACCTGGAAAGACTTCTTTACAAGCCTGAAAAGCCGTGGATTACATGGGACCATGATGATCACATCAGATGCTCATGAGGGTATTCGTGACGGCATCAGTAAAGTGTTTCCTGAAGTATCATGGCAGCGCTGCCAGTTTCATTTTTCAAAGAACGTAACCGAAAATGCGCCAAAGAAATACCAGGCCGCAATTCATGCGGAACTGAGTAGTATGTTCAACAGTAAAACTGTAGAAGATGCGCGCATCAAACGCGATTCCATTATCGAAGAGTACAAAGAAGTTGCTGAAAAAGCGATGAGCTGTCTCGATAATGGCTTTGAAGATTCTATGACAGTAATGGTGCTGCCAAACTATCTTCGCAGATATTTTCGCACATCGAATCACATAGAAAGGCTCAACGGTGAACTAAAACGCAGATCAAAAGTGATCAATGTCTTTCCAAATGAAAAGTCTCTACTCCGTCTGATCGGTTCAGTACTTATTGAGATCGATGAGCTCATGCAGAACAAGCAAACATATTTCGGGCAGAGAGCACTTGAAAATATCCTTGTTTCAGATATACCACTAAAGTTGATCGAGATAGCAGCTGCTCAGAGATTGGAGCTCGCTTAAATATGTGACTATTACATTATGCCTGAAATGAATTTACACACTTTTCGGGACTTGACTATGGATTTTGGTGGAATACTATGAAAAAGATGATTTTGTATCAACCGCTATATATAGATAATAGAACAGACTCGAATTCCGGCACACTTGTTCGCCCAATACAAATGAAAAGAGCATTTGAGAGTATAGGCTATCACGTTATTAGTATAAATGGTAGCACAAAGCACAGAAAGGCGATGTTGCATGATGCCTTGAAAGATCCTGAATTAGAGTTTATGTATATTGAGTCTGCTAATGTACCTATGTGTTTAAGCAATAAGGATCATATTCCTGTTGCTCCATTTTCAGATATAAACAACTTTATATTAGCAAAAAAAACTATTGGATTAGGATTGTTCTATAGAGATGCTTTTTGGCGGTATCCATCATTCACTGCTGAAGTTGGGATACTAAAATCTCTTGTTTTAAAGAGTCTATTCTACATTGAATTTTGTTGTTTGAAGCA
>JAILJR010000195.1 GCA_024694565.1 Butyrivibrio sp.
TACTTTAATCAATACCGTATTATCATTGCACAGATAATACCTTCTCTCCGGATCGACCGGTTTTTCTTTATAAGCTGCCTGCTTATATTCTGTGACAGGATAAAAGATACCTTCTGCGTAGCACAGACTGTTGCTGTAGAAGATGAAAGGCCTTCTGGTATCAGACAGATGCGTGCCAAAAAAGCACTGCTCATCAAAAAATGCGACCTTATCAAACCAGTTCGAATACTTTGGAGGCAGATTCTGATTCCAGTATAATGGTTCCTCTTTTACCGCAAGCTCCGTCAGAACATATTTTGATTTCTCTGCCAGCTTTGTCATGAGCTCTCTCGCATACTCGAACCCATGCTCATGCGCGATATGATGAATCACTGAAAAGATCAGAATCACATCATATGCACCTTCATCGATCTGATCGACCATTTCTTTCGTGATCACATCCTGGCGAAATGTGCACGGCAGACCATTCTCCTGCTGCAGTTCCTTACATAACGCGATATTCTGCTCATTAAAGTCAATCCCGTCAACAATACACCCAATGGATGCAAGCGAAAATGAGTAAAACCCCTGGGCACATCCCAGATCAAGGACTCTGAGTTCACGCTTGCCGCTGAACTCCTGATATCCTTTTATAATCTTCTCAACATATACCAACCGCTCTTTGCAATCTCTGGATTTTCCTTCGCTGAACTCAGAATGACCATATATATTCTGATAAATCTCCGGAAGGGCTTCCACGCACTTTTTAATATTACTCATATCTAATACTTCCTTCTTAATAATCCCATCTGTCAGCCAAACTTATTCTGACTTCCAGCTATGATCAAGATGTGCCATACCGTTCTCGAAAATCGGATAATATGTTGTAAATGTAATGATATTTGTCTTGTAATCACATATTGTCATGTTTTCTTCCCGGATCGCCAGATCCACATGATACTCGCCCTGGACGAAATTCCATTTTGGAAACTCCAGCATCAGACATCCCTCATCCTTCAGATCCAGATCAAAATTCTCATTCTTAGAATTAATTCCATATGCAATAACATTATCATTTCGATAGATCTTGAGTCCCATAAGAGGATTAAGAACGTCTTCGTTCTTTTTATAAAACAGTTTTAAGGTTACCGGGGTTCCAACCTTAATATTCGTAGTTTCCTTTCCATTTACTTCCAGATGCGCGCCCAGAATCGTCACCTTTCTTACACGCTCTTCTGGTTCTCCCTTCTCAGTCCCCTGGCCCGCTTTAGACTGGTCTTCCTTTTCCCTCTCCTGCTCCTTTTTGGCCTCTCTTCTCTCACCTCTTTTTTGTCCCATATAGTCCAGATAGTTCATATCGACAACATAGGGGACACCTTCTTCCCGGATCTCGCCATCATGGATCCAGATACTCCGGTCACAGAACTGTTCAATCTGTCCAAGGGAGTGTGACACGATCACGATCGTTGTGCCCTGTGCCTTAATCTCTCTGAGCTTATCAAAACACTTTGACTGAAAGCTGGCATCACCGACAGCAAGGATTTCATCGATCAGCAGAATATCCGCATCAACATTAATCGCCACCGCGAATGCAAGCCTCATATACATACCGGATGAATAGGTCCGGACCGGATTCTCGATATATTCCTCCAGTTCCGAGAACTCGATAATATCATCCAGTCTCTCCTCAATCTCTTTGTTTGACAGACCGAAGATAGAAGCATTGATAAAGATATTCTCCCGGCCGGTCATGTCCGGATGAAAGCCTGCGCCCAGCTCGATCAGGCTGGAGACTCTCCCTGCCATCTCTATGGTACCTGTGTCCGGATACATGATTCTAGTAAGAAGCTTTAAGGTGGTACTTTTTCCGCAGCCATTGTGGCCGATCAGGCCGATGGCCTCCCCCTTTTTCACTTCAAAGCTGATGCCATTCAGGACATGACGGTTTTCAAAACGGCGCCGGCTCTTGAACAGAATCCGTTCTTTTAATGTAGATCCTTTATCCAGATAGATCTTAAAGCTCTTGGTAATATTATGAACTTCAATTGCGTTTCCCGGCTTCATTACATCTCCTCCGCAAAATGTTTCTTCAGTTTTCCAAATATCAGCCATCCGACAATCAGAAGTATGATACTGATCAGATAGCCATGGAGAAGGGTTTTCACATGAGGAATCTGCTTATAGTACAAGATATCCCTGTACGCGATGATAATCGGCGTCATGGGATTCAGATTGAATATGGGAAGCAGCTTTTCAGGCACCATTTCTACAGAATACATAATCGGAGTGAGAAACTGCCAGGCCATCGTAACGATCGCAAGGATATGCTCCAGATCGCGAAAATATACGGTAACAGCAGAAACGATCAGCGTAATGCTGATGGCCAGTAAGTATTCTGCAAAGATCACAATCGGAAGGTATAAAAGCGCAATGGGATTCAATCCTTTCCCGGATACGATCAGTGCTGCAAAAACCACTATGAATGTGAGCAGCATATTAATCAGGGCACTGGTCACATGGGCAATGGGCAGCACCTCCCGGGGGAAGTATATCTTCTTGACCATCTCCTTCTGGGCAAGGATACATCCCGCGCCTGCAGATATGGATGAAGAAAAAAACAGCCATGGGATCAATGCGACAAACAGGAACAGATAGTAATCCTCGATCCCTGATCTCATGATTGTTGAGAACACAAGTGTATATACCGCCAGCTGCAGCAGCGGATTGATAAAAGTCCACGCAAAACCAAGGACAGATCCTTTGTATCTGCCCCTGAGGTCCCTGCGGATCAGCGATCCGATCATCGCTCTATATTGATATAGTTCTTTCAGTGTTTTCATGTAAATACATTCCTGCTTGTCAAGACTAAGACAATAACGGTTCCACAATACTGGCCAGACTCTGCGCCGCATGATCCCAGCTGAACTTTTCCAGAATCGCGTCAGGCTTTTCTACAGGTGTGCTCAGAATCGCCTCCAGATCTATGTTGTCATAATCCAGCGGATCTATGTAGTGAGCCGTATTCCCATAGATTTCAGGCAGACAGGTCGCATTCGAAACGATAATCTCCGCACCGACGCTCAAAGCTTCTAAGGGAGGAATGCCAAAGCCTTCACTCAGTGACGGCTGTATAAATGCCTTACAGTACTTCATAAGTGTTTTTACATAGCTGTCACTCAGATACCC
>JAILJR010000196.1 GCA_024694565.1 Butyrivibrio sp.
ACCACCAGGATTGTGCTGGATCACCTAAGACAGACCAAGAAGAACAAGAGCATCATAGCCTTTATAAAAGACAGTCTTACAGAGCTTATGGTATATGAGCAGATTCTGGAAAATCCTCATTATATGCATGCCGCTCAAAGAATCAAGGGTATCATGATGGCTAAGCAGCTGCTCCTTGAAAATATTCAGACATCTACTCCGAGTGACTACACCAAGCTCTTTCCTCTTGCAAGAAGCATGAAAAGGCACTTCATACTGCACATAGGTCCCACAAATTCAGGGAAAACTTTTCAGGCAATGGAGGAGCTTAAAAATGCTAAGAGCGGAATTTATCTGGCACCACTAAGACTTCTGGCATATGAACAATATGAAAAGATGAACCGTGAGGGATGTCCATGCTCGATGATAACCGGTGAGGAGCAGATATTTGAAGGTGGCTCCTTTCATCAGTCATCCACTATCGAGATGCTGAATCTGGAAGACGAGTGGGATATGGCTGTAATAGATGAAGCACAGATGGTTTCCGATGAACAGAGGGGTGGATCCTGGACCGGTGCAATCCTGGGACTGCGCTGCCCGGTAATTCACATATGTGCCTCAGAGGATGCCGAAAAGCTGCTGATCAAAATGATCAACTCCTGCAAGGATACCTATGAAGTTGTTTATCACAAGAGGATGACTCCGCTTGTAATGGATGATTCTGCAAGGGACTTTCGCTTTCCGGAGGATGTGCAGAAAGGCGATGCACTTATTGTATTCTCCAGAAGGGACGTCCACAGTGTTGCGGCTGAGCTTCAGGCGGCCGGAAGAACCTGCAGCATAATATACGGATCGCTTCCCTACGATGTCAGGCACAGAGAGGCCGGGAAATTTGCAGACAGAGAAACTGACGTAGTCGTAGCAACTGATGCAATTGGAATGGGAATGAATCTGCCAATTAGACGCATAGTGTTTTTGCAGACCATTAAATTTGACGGTGTAAAAGAGAGACCTCTCACAGTCTCGGAGGTTAAACAGATAGCCGGACGCGCAGGAAGATACGGACTATATGATACCGGACTTGTGACCTCCTACTATGACTATTGGTTAATTGAAAACCTTATAAATCAGAATGTCGTTCCGCTTAGAAAGGCGATGATTGGAATACCTGCCGAGTTTCTGGAAAAGGACGGAAAGGTTTCAACTATACTTGAACTCTGGAATCAGCTTCCTGCTGCCAATTTTTACGACAAGGGAGATATATCGGAGAAAATAAAGGTTGCTAAGGCTCTTGAAGCAATATCTGACAACAGGGAGCTGATAAGACAGTTTATCAGGATCCCTGTCAATGCTGACAACAGGGAAATCTTTGATATCTTCCGTGGCTTCTATCGCGACATGGTTAATGAAGTGCCGGTTGATATTATAGATGTAATGGACAGATACAACTGTGATTTTATTGATACTGACAGCAAGAGTGCACTTCAGACACTTGAGACCAGCAGTCAGATATTTGATATGCTCTATTCTTTTACACGTCTGTTTGGAGAAGAAGAGAACCTGTCAAAAATTATCAGGATTAAGAGAAATATATCGGACAAGATATTTGTTATACTTGACAAACAGAAGCTAAGTCTGCGTACCTGCCCGCATTGCGGGAAGAAGCTGAAGTGGTCGTACAAGTTTAATGTTTGCCAGGAATGCTTTAGAAAGGGAAGGACAGCGCTTCCGAAATTTCTTAGACAGGAGGCGATAGAATGAAGTTCATACATTTGTCAGATCTGCATCTTGGAAAGCGTGTCAATGAGTTCTCAATGCTTGAGGATCAGAGGTATATCGTAAAAGAGATCCTCACCATAATCAGCAGCGAAAGGCCCGACGGAGTTCTTGTGGCAGGAGATGTATATGACCGCTCAGTACCAAGTGAAGAGGCCATGCAGCTTTGGGATGAGTTCCTTATAAGTCTTGCCGAAAAGAAGATTCCTCTCTATGCCATAAGCGGCAACCATGATTCGGCTGTCAGATTTTCCGATCACAGTCATCTGGTTGAGACTGCAGGGATTCATTTGTCCCCTGTTTACAGCGGCAATACCTGTAAGTATACTCTCGAGGGATCTGATGAGTATGGGAGGCTCAACATATTTCTGCTTCCATTTATCAAGCCATCGACTGTCAGAGCTCTTTTTCCCGATGACGAGATAGAGACCTATACTGATGCCTGCAGAGTGGCTGTTGAACATATGGATGTAAACGAAGAGGAAAGAAACATCCTCGTCGCTCATCAGTTTGTAACCGGAGCACTGCGCTGTGATTCTGAAGAAATTGTAGTTGGCGGGCTTGATAATGTAGATGCATCTGTTTTTGATGTCTTTGACTATGTAGCCCTTGGGCATATACACGGCAAGCAGTCAATAGGAAGAGAGACCGTGAGGTATTGCGGCACCCCTCTCAAATATTCTTTTTCGGAAAAAGACCATAAAAAATCGGTCACTGTAATAGAAATTGCAAATAAGAATGAGGTGAAGATCAGTGAGATCCCTCTGGTTCCAAAGCATGATCTTCGTCAGATAAAGGGCAAATATGATGAGCTGATGCTCAAAAAAAATTATGAGGGCACAGCAACTGATGACTATATTCATGCCGTTCTTACCGATGAGGAGGATGTGATTGATGCAGCAGCCAGGCTGCGTGTTATATATCCCAATCTTATGAAGCTCAGCTATGACAATGCCAGAACAAGGAACCGACAGGAGATAGATGGTGCTGATGATACTGATACCAAATCACCTGTTGAACTGTTTTCCGAGTTCTATGAGAAACAGAACAATCAGGAGATGTCAGCAGAGCAGACTGCCTTCGTCGAAGATCAGATTCAGAGGATATGGGGGTGATCTTATGAGACCATTGAGCTTAAGAATTTCCGCATTTGGGCCTTATTCCGGCAATGTAGTAATTCCCATGGAAAAGCTTGGGGATAAGGGATTATATCTGATCACCGGTGATACCGGAGCAGGCAAGACAACAATTTTTGACGCGATCTGTTTTGCCCTTTTTGGTGAAGCAAGCGGACAGAGCAGGGATGCATCAATGCTGCGCTCCAAGTATGCACTTCCTGAGACGCCTACAGAAGTTGAGCTGTCTTTTAGTCATATGGGCAATACCTATACGGTCAAAAGAAACCCGGAATACATGCGCCCTGCCAAAAAGGGCGGCGGTGAGACCAGGCAGCTTCCGGAGGCTGAGCTGACGATGCCGGAGGGCAGTGTTATCACCAAAATAAAGGTGGTGACATCAAGGATTGAGGAAATCCTCGGTATAAACAGGGAACAGTTTTCCCAGATAGCAATGCTGGCACAGGGCGATTTCCTGAAGCTTCTTCTGGCATCGACCGATGACAGGATCAAAATATTCCGTGATCTGTTTAAGACGCACAACTATCTGACTCTTCAGAAGAACCTGGATGCAGCAGGTAAAGAGCTTTACGGTCAGGTTCAGGACGGAAAGAAAAGTATAAGTCAGTATATAAGCGGAATACAGGTTGACAGCGATAATGTAATGTCGATTGAGGTTGAGAAGGCTAAAAAGGGCGAGCTTGTCCTGGAGGATGTAACAGCACTTCTTGACAGGCTTACCAATGAGGACAGCTTTCAAAAACAAAAGCTGGACGAAGAGCTTAAAAATGTGTCGTTGGAGCTTGAAGAGGTAAATAAGAGGCTGGGAAGCGCCAAAACTCTTGAAATGGCAAAACAGTCCAAGGAAGAAGCAGAGAGAAAGCTTAAAGAGGAAGAACCAAAGCTGGAGGAGCTTATAAAGCTTTTTGAGTCTGCAAGGCTTTCACTTGAGGACAAGGCAGAGTTTGAGCGCAAGGCTGCAAGAATAGAAGCTGACTTTTCCAAATATGACAGGGTCGTTGAGCTTAAAAGGGATATCGAGGCGATAGACAGTACTGTTTCAGAGCTTGGCAAGGAGGCTGACAAGTGCCTTTGCAACAGGGAAAGTAAAACGCAGGAAGCTTTGAAGCTAAAAAAGGAACAGGAGTCTTTTAAGGACAACGGAGCTGAAATCGAAAGGATCAAGGCAGAAATTGTCAATGTCACAAAATTTGAAGAGGAGACACAGGAACTGTCAGGAGCTTTGGGGGACTATTTCCAAAGAAAATCGGTGATTTCAGAAAAGCAGAATCTTTACAATAAAGAAAACGACGATTTTACCAGACTGAATGATCTTTATGAGAAGAAGGAGCAGGTTTTTAGAAATGCTCAGGCCGGAATTCTGGCGAAGGATCTTTTAGAGGGGATGGAGTGTCCGGTATGCGGCTCTGTTCACCATCCTCACCTTGCGCTTCTGGAAGAAAAGATTCCGACAGAAAAAGAACTGGAAAATGCCAAAAAGAATAGCGAGAAAGCAAGAAAAATCAGGAATGAAAGGGCCGAGGAGCTGAGCGGTCTCGTGAATTCATTTAAGACGATTGAAGATGGACTCAAGAAGAAAACCGAAAAACTCATTGGAAAAACAGACCTTGAAGAAGCTTCAGGTGCAGCTGCTGATAAGCTTAAGGAGCTTTGTGATGAAAAAGAGCTCCTTGAGTCAAAACTAAAAGACCTGGAAAAGCTTGAAAAGCGGAGGAAATCAGTTGATAAGCTTATTCCGAAGCTGGAAAATGAAATATCAGCGATAGAGATTGAGCTGACCCAAATAAAAGAAAAGCTGTCTGCATCAAAGGCTAAAAAAGAATCTGAAGAAACTGAAACCGGGAGTCTTTTGTCGGGGCTTAGCTATGAAACCAAAAAGGATGCCGAGAAAGAAACCAGGAGACTTTTATCCGAAGCCAGAAAATTGCAAAATGAGTATGATGCTGCAGATAAGAAACTGAAGGATCAGAAGAATTATATTACAGAGTTGAAGACACTGATAAGAGAGAATGAGAAGAATATCAGTGAGCTTAAGGAGACAGATATTGAAAAGGATAAGAAGGCACAAAAGGATCTGAAAAAGCGGCAGGATGAGTGCATCAGACAGGGAGAAATAGTTGCCGGAAGGCTGAATAACAATGAGCGCACCCGCGTTTGCATAATTAGTAAAGCATCCTCCATGTCAGAGACCGAGAAAAAACTGAGATGGGTAAAGGCGCTCTCTGACACAGCAAACGGAAAGCTCTCCGGCAAGGACAAGATAATGCTTGAAACCTATATCCAGACCACATATTTTGACAGGATAATAAGGAGGGCAAATTTGAGGCTCATAACCATGTCATCGGGGCAGTATGAGCTTGTAAGACTTAAAGAAGCCGATAATGTAAAGAGTCAGAGCGGGCTTGATCTTGGCGTGATAGATCATTACAACGGATCACAGAGAAGCGTAAGGACTCTGTCAGGAGGAGAGTCCTTCATGGCATCGCTTTCTCTTGCACTGGGGCTTTCTGATGAAGTCCAGTCATCGGCCGGGGGAATCAGGATCGACACGATGTTCGTCGACGAAGGCTTTGGATCACTTGATCCGGAAGCGCTTGATATGGCTTACAGGGCACTGGCAGGACTCATCGAGGGAAACAGACTTGTTGGAATTATATCACATGTCGCTGACCTCAAGGAAAGAATTGACAGGCAGATAGTAGTTACAAAGGAAAAGAGTGGCGGAAGCCGCATCAGGATAGTATAGATTCCTGTTTTTCTTCTGCCTGCAAGAATCCTGCGTAATGCAGGATTCTTGTGGGCAAAAGGTATGCCCGAGAAAGTCAAATACTGAGTGAAGCTGATTGCATGTGTTTTTCTTGATGCATGCAGATAATCATTGTATAATGAAAAAGCATGGTCAGCCAGGGAAAAATGAGTACAAAATATTTTATTGACAGTGAGAATGTAGGCGATAACTGGGTTTCCCTGCTTGATACCGTTTCAGCTGAGGATGAGATCCTTGTTTTTTACACTGCGAATAGTCCGCATATGAATTACAAGAACCTTATTGCACTCAAGAATTCAGCTCAGAGTGTGACATTCATCGAATGCTTTGAGGGTAGCAATGCACTTGATTTCCAGTTGTGTACTGAACTGGGCTTTCAGGTAAATGATATTGGTGACAGTGAATTTATTATTGTGACCAACGACACCGGATACGATGCTGTTGTTAAGTATTGGAACAAAAGAAACGTACCTGTTAAGAGAATTACCGGAAAAGCCTGTGTAAAGGGCCATCAGATCACAAACAAAAAGGAAAAGACTGCCTCTGAGGAAGAGGTCACCTCACTTCCTGCTGAAAATGTTCCTGATAAGAAGAATACCAGGAAGAACAGGACCTCAAAGGATAATTCATCAAAGGATAATTCATCTAAGGATAATTCTACAAAAGACAATTCTTCAAAGGATAATTCTTTAAAGGACAATACCCCGAAGGATAGTTTACCTCGGGATAATGCAAAGGAAGGCTCTTCGAAGGATATAATATCCAAAGATAGTATTCCGGATGAAGCTAAGGAGATACTCTTCATAATTGGCAGAGACCAGCTGCAGCCATTACATGAGTCGCTTCACCAGATTTTTGGTGAAAACGGCAAGACCTATTACAACATATTTAAATCTAACTCAGCATATAACACATTTATTGCAAATCATGCAAAGATGAGTCTTGGAGAGAAATATCAATCCTATTGCCAGATTGTCTTTGCCGTTACCGGCAACACAGTGGCAATGCCTGAAGACTTTCCATCCTTTGTGACATCAACCTGGAGAAAGAAAAAGAATCTCAATTCTTTTCGTTCGTCACTGATGTCACACTATGGTAAAGAGACGGGAGAAAAGTGTTATTCACTTATCAAGGCTCATGTTAAGATCTTAGACAAAATAAAAGAATAAAGGAGTGCTGACCATGCTAAAACGTCCTTACCTCTAAATGAGATAAGGACGCTTTTTATTCTTATTTGAGAGGAGTTTTCTGAAGACGTGTTCTGCTGCTGACAATCGCGTCCTCAGGACATACAAGCAGGCAGAGGTGACAGCCAACACATTTCTTCGGATTGAGCGTGGGTTTTCTGTGTTTATTCAGCTGTATTGCCTGATGTCCGCCATCTGCGCAGGAAATCACGCATCGGCCGCAGCCTGAGCAATTTGATGATAAAAATTTCGGGTAGATAATGGTGTCCCGCTCAATTTCATTGGTATTGGAATCGATGGAATCAAGAGCAAGACCCACAGCTTCACTTACATTTTTAAAGCCCTTGGAGCTAAGGTAATAGGAAAGCCCCTGTTTAAGATCTTCTATAATCCGGTAGCCATACTGCATAACAGCCGTGGTAACCTGAAGTGAACCTGCACCAAGAAGAATAAAATCAAGTGCATCATTCCAGCATTCAATTCCGCCCATACCGCTTATATGCATTCTGGAGAGCTTTTCGTTTTTGGCAAGCTCTGCAATAAAGCGAAGAGCAATGGGCTTAACAGCATTCCCGCTGTAGCCGCCGACAGCGCTTTTTCCATGTACTGCAGGTGCTGAAACGAAGGTGTGGCGGTTGACATCGGTAATGCTCTTTATGGTGTTTATAGCAGAGATTCCGTCAGCGCCGCCTCTGAGGGCTGCCTCAGCAGCAGGGGACATGTTTGCCACATTGGGAGTCAGCTTAGCAAGTATGGGAATTGATGCGCCCTTCCTGGCAGCTTTTGTGAAGCGCTCAACAAGCTCGGGAATCTGTCCGATGTCTGACCCAAGTCCCTCATCCATCATATTTGGACAGGAAAAATTCAGCTCAATTGCATCAGCACCGTTTTCCTGACAGACTCCGGCAAGGTGTTCCCATTCAGAATCATCGCGACCCATGATTGAAGCAAGAATAAATTTTTTAGGGTAGTTTTTCTTAAGCTGCCTGAATATCTCCATGTTTTCTTCAACGCTGTGATCAGAGAGCTGTTCAATGTTTTTAAAGCCAATAATGGTCCCGTCAGGACCTGTTATTGCTGAAAATCTGGGAGATGCTTCATGTATATCGAAGTTACAGATTGTCTTGAATGAAGCACCGGCCCAACCTGCCTCAAATGCTCTTGCACACATGTCGTAGGTGCTTGCAACTACAGAAGATGAGAGCAGGAAGGGATTCTCAAGCTCGATACCGCAAATATCGGTCTTCAGATTATCATAATTATTGGGGAGAGGGTCAGGATAAGCGCACTTGATCTCATTTTGAAGCCTGGTAACAAGAGCTTTTATGGGAATATCATGAGGCTTAATACAGCCGTCTTCGCATGGAGCACTGCAGTCTGCACAGACTTCAGTGTCAGGAAGACTTTTGGATGCAGCAGCCTGATTGCCAAACCAGATACTTCTGAGAAGATCAGAAGGAGACAAATATGGACAGGCAAAATCGCAGGGTGCATTGTAACATAGTGAACAGGACAACATTTCTGAGCGCTTGATTGTTGGTTCAAATGCCATAGGAGCCTCCTTACTTTGAATTAAAAGAATATTTAATTGTTTCCAAATCCTAATGTTATTATATCATTATTTCCAATAAATCTCTTTATTTAGCGTAAGATATATAGTATTATGGAATTTGTTAATTTGATATTTGAAGGGGTAGCATCAGCATGTGTGGTGCCGCTCCTTTTCGTAGTTTATGGATTTGTTGGAGGGTTTGTAATTGAATCTTGAGAGACAGAGAAGTGCTCCCATTTATGAAGCACTTGAGAAATTCAGGAAGCAGAGAGTTGTTCCTTTTGATGTTCCGGGGCATAAGAGGGGAAGAGGCAATGCGGAACTGGTAAGCTTTTTGGGTGAGAGATGTGTTGGTATTGATGTCAATTCCATGAAGCCGCTGGACAATCTGTGTCATCCTGTATCAGTCATAAGGGAAGCGGAAGAGCTTATGGCTGATGCTTTTGGTGCAGCACATGCATTTATGATGGTGAACGGTACAACAAGTGCAGTGCAGGCGATGGTTCTTTCCACGGTCAAGATGGGTGAAAAGATAATCATGCCGAGGAATGTGCACAAGAGTGCCATCAATGCACTGATATTGTGCGGGGCAATTCCTGTTTACATCGATCCCAAAGTGGATACAAAGCTTGGCATTCCACTGGGTATGGAGCTTGATGATGTAAAAAGGGCCATTGAGGAAAACCCGGATGCAAAGGCCATTCTTATCAATAATCCCTCCTATTACGGTATATGCTCGAATCTTAAGGGAATCGTGGAGCTTGCTCATGAGAACGGCATGAAGGCTCTCGCTGACGAGGCCCACGGAACACATCTGTACTTTGGACCGGGACTGCCTGTAAGCGCCATGGCTGCAGGTGCAGATATGGCAGCAATTAGTATGCACAAATCAGGAGGAAGCCTTACGCAGAGCTCAATTCTTCTCTGCGGTCCAAATGCCAATGTGGGATACATCAGCAAGATAGTAAATCTGACCCAGACCACCTCTGCCAGCTATCTGCTTCTTGGAAGCCTTGATATTTCAAGGAGAAATCTGGCACTTCATGGCAATTACAGCTTCGACAAGGTTGCCCGGATGGCACAGTATGCCCGTGAAGAGATAAATGATATCGGCGGCTATTATGCCTATGGAAAGGAACTGATCAACGGCGGCAGCATCTATGACTTTGATGTCACCAAGCTGGTTGTAAATACAAGAAGCATAGGGCTTACCGGTATTGAGGTATATGATCTTTTAAGGGATGAATATGACATTCAGATGGAATTCGGCGACCTCTCGAACGTTATGGCATACATATCCATAGGAGACCGTCTGCAGGATATAGAGCGTCTTGCAGGAGCTCTTGCAGATATAAGGCGCCTGTACTCAAAGCCCGAGCAGAGCTTTTTCTCGGCAGAGTACGTGACTCCCGTAGTAAAAGCAACTCCTCAGCAGGCCTTTTATGCAGAAAAGGAATCAATCCCCCTGGATGACACCATAGGGCGCATAAGTGCTGAGTCCGTAATGTGTTATCCCCCGGGCATACCTATAGTATCTCCCGGCGAAATGATAACCCCGGAAATCCTTGCCTACATAAAAACCGCCATGAAAAAAGGCTGCTCCATGCAAGGCCCCGAAAGCGAAGACATCTCCGAACTCTTAGTATTAAAATAAGGCTTTATTATTTCAATCTTTAAAACGCCTAAGTGAGGGGCAGGTGAAAAATGTAATGACCGGACCGATTTGATTTTCACGTTGAACAACTTTAATGTATAATAAGATGAGTTGCCCGACAAAAGCTCGCCAGGCCGGCTCCGGCTGTGCATATTGCACAGGAGGCTGAGCGGCCCTATGAGCT
>JAILJR010000240.1 GCA_024694565.1 Butyrivibrio sp.
ATAAGCATCACGGTCAGGACTCCCATATATATTCACGCTGATAAAAGCGGAAGGCTCTATGTTTTCTCCGCGAAAATACATGTCTCGTCCGTCTTCCAGGTTGACCATGAGCCAGGACTCACTCTTTCCGGGAATCAAAGCAATTGCCTGACCCAGACGTGTTTTCAGCTCCTGACGCTGCTGTGGGGTAGTTTCTACAGAAACTTTTGAGTTTATAAATGGCATAACGTTCTCTCCTTTTCCTGACTGCGAGTCTAGTATCATAAATTAAGATAACATAGAACTGATATAAAGAATATCCAGGGGAGCTTAGATAGTAGGAAATTATGAGTTGTCTGACGATTGGAATGGAAGTGTAGAAAGTGCAGTATCACCTCCGGTACACCGCTGCCGGAGGTTTTTTTAGAGCATAATGCACAGTAATAATTATCAAAAATAAATATATAGAATATGTCGCAAATTCCGAACACCTAAAATGGTACAAAGAATACAGTTAAAGGAGCATCCCATAAGCCCAGTTACATGGGATTTGAGAATGTAAGTGAAGCAGATTATATGGACGCAGATGGAGAGGGCAGAATACAGGCGGAGGTTAAGGACAAATGATAGAACGGCTGAAATACTGGATGGCATCAATCTTCATAAACGATAAGAAATGCAGAAGCTGCTGTCTGTGCTGCAAGTGGTACCACATTTGCAGGCGTGAGGAGGGGCTGGAGTGAAGCGTCGCTTCATGAGCGACTTGTTTTGGAAGCTGACAAGGTACTGTTATGTGAAGAGGAACAGAGGCAATGATCATGTGAGGTGACAGATTATGAGAAAAGGGATAATGGGCGGTAGTATTCTTACGATCGTAATTATTGTGTTTGTTGTGTTTTTCATAGTCAGACAGAGGGAAATATCCGAGATAAGAGATGTGGCCAGGGAATACGCAGAGAGTCTCAATGTGGATCTGGTGTTTACCCCGGAAGAAGATTATTCCACCAAGGAGGGCTTTTTGAAAGAACTGATCCACTTGGCTGAGTGGACAGATGATGTTTCAGGCTATCTTGATGGTCCATACGGTTTTGACGAAGATGAGATCTTATATTACAGCAAACAGTCCATGAATGGATTTGAGTCGAAAGAAAAAAATCTGAAAATATCTATGGCAGGGGAAATGTATCAAATGCAGCAGAAGGCAGATGATGGTGTTCGGAATGGAATAGATATGTTGTTTGATGATACGGACAGTAAATATGGAATCTACAAAGACAGCGTCGTAACAAGCTGGGAGAGGGAGTACTTCCCGGTCATCCTTACCGTAACTGCTTTTGCGGAGGATGGATCAGGCCTGAAAGCGTATGAGTATGCAATCGGTGATATCGATGAAGAATGGCGTGCTCTTTCGATGGATATTGCATATGGTTTGTATCCGGATGTGATTCTTGATGGTTGTGATACTTCATTGAAAAATGCAATCGAGGAGCGCTCTTTGTACCGCCTGGAGGGTTCCATTCAAGAGGCAGAAGGTTTTTCCGAGCGCTATAATGTAGATATCAATGCTTTATCGAGGGCGAGAACACTTAAAGCTCATCTGGAATATGAGATGAAACCGGACATTCCCAAAGCAGGAATGTCTGTCTCTTCGGCGCAGTCAACCAAACTAGGACCGCCAACAAGAAAGACAAGTGATTCCCAGTCCTGGAGCGGCAAAAAGCATACCTATGGCGATATGTACTGGGATAAGAATGGAGTCCAGATTTTCAAGGCTCATTACCTTGACCATGAGATCACAGAGGTATGGGATACAAGGAACAGTAAAGGTTCATATCATAAAAGGTACAGTACGGGCAGTTCTTCCTTAGGGTCGAAAAAGCAGTCTTCATCATCTGTTGATCCCGATGATCATGATATTGAAGCCTACTTTGAAGATAACTGGGATGAGTATGTAGATTATGAAGATGCCTATGATGGATTTATGGATGATGAAGATGCCTGGGATGATTATTGATGTACATAAGTATATAGCACAAATATATTGAAAATCAGGGAACAGTATCCCATAGGCACGAGGGTAAAACTGGTCAATATGAGATTGCCGGCGTGATGCTTTCCGGGGAATACTCCGATATCGTCTGCGAACTGTACGACAATGAGGAACTTACGGATTCCGATAAATCTTTCATCCGATTTATACTTGCGATCATGCGTTGTGGATGGGATCAGGTGA
>JAILJR010000008.1 GCA_024694565.1 Butyrivibrio sp.
AAAATGTCATACAGACCCAGCGCAGGATAATAAGCTCTGTTTTGGAAAAAGAGGAAGATGAGCCTCTTCAGGTGTTTATTCCCTACAAAGAAGTTCTGCCTCTTTATGATAAGGGGCTGAATGTCCCGGATGATATCACACTTATGTGGGTCGATGATAACTTTGGGTATGTTCGCAGGTATCCGGATGTAAGGGAGAAAAAGAGAAGTGGCGGAAATGCGCTTTATTACCACAATTCTTACTGGGCTCACCCGGGGATGAGTTATCTTTTTATAAATACTATCCCGATGGCTCAGACGGGGCTTGAGCTTGCAAGGTGTTATGAGCAGTGCATCAGAAAGATATGGGTGTTGAATGTCGGAGCGCTTAAACCGCTTGAACAGGATATTGAATACTTCCTTACCTGTGCCTGGGACGCAGGGAGAAAAGACAGTGTAACGTATGATCCTGACAGGTTTTTAGCCGGATTCGTTGACAGAAACTATTCCTGTGATATAGGGCCCAAAACAAGCAAAATATACAGTGAGTTTGCACGTATAGCGAATCTGTGTAAGGTTGAGCATCTGAGGGAGAGAGTTTTTTCGCAGTCATCTTACGGCGATGAAGCCGGGATACGTCTTTTTAAGTTAAAAGAACTCTATGACTGCATGAAAGCTCTTGAAGAGAGACTGCCTGAAGATGAAAGAGAGTCTTTTTTTGAGCTGTTTACGTTTAAACTCGGAGCAGCTTTTTACAAGAATGCAGAGTTTTATTATGCAGACAGAAGTCTTGACTGTATAGAGCATGGCAAAAACTCTTCAGCAGATATCTATGTGGATGAAGCTGATAAGATGAAGAATTTGCTGCGTAAAATTTTGTATTATTACAATAAAGTGCTGTCAAATGGGAAATGGGACAGGATTGTTACGCCGGAAGCTTTTCCACCACCGTGTTTTCCTATGTACCCCGCGTCGAAGAGAAGTCTTAGAATAGGTGATGCACATCTTGGAGTAAGGCTATGGGGAGACCTGGATGCAATTACATTTGAAGAGTATGGAGAACATACAAAATGGGTCGAGATATTTAATTTGGGAAGCGGGAGTATAAACTATGATATTTCTTTTGACAAAGAAGATGCACCATTTGATATCAGCGAGGAAAACGGAAAGTTTCTCGGTGAAAAACGTATACTCATAAGACCGCAAAAGCAGGCATTTACTGAAGAAAAGAGTTATAAGCTTATCGTTTCTGAGAAGGCTCTTGGAGAAACCAAGGAGATACCGATGGATATAGTTTTGCCTGATTATGGGGAAAAGGAGCCCTATGGAGAGCCTGAAGCAGACGGATGTGTTGTTATTGAGGCAACGGATTTTGTAATGGCAAAGAGCTCTTATGAGCATATTGACAGTGTGCAGGGGCTTGGAAGAATGTATGGAGATCTTGTTTGCAGCGACATTGATTCATCACAAAAAGAGCTTGTGTATGAATTTTGCCTTTATTCACAAGGATCTTTTACCATGGAGCTGTCCAGATATCTGACACTGAGCTCAAAGGGCAGGATCAGGTTCGAAGTACAGATCGATGATAAAGCGCCTCAGAAGCTTGAGTCTGATTCAGTGGACGAATGGCTTGGAAGCTGGAGAGAATCTGTTTTAAATGACGGCGAAAAACTGTATTTAAAGCTGCCTTTTCTGGAAAAAGGAAATCATGTCCTTAGACTAAAACTGATTGATCCGTATATTTCTTTTGACAGGATAGTAATATATACAACTGATAAAAGAACTAACGATATAGCGCCATTCTGTTCAAGGTTTGCCAATAAGGATACATATTATGATATTCCTCTCTGGACAAAGGAAGAACTGATATATGAAAGATGTGAAAAGCAGCTTACGAATGTAACAGAAGAAGAATTGCTGCCCAAACTTATTTTTGCTGGGAAAGATTTCTGGAAAAAAGATCTTCTGTACATGAGAAATGAAGAACAGCCCCAGCATATTGGAACATGTAGATATGCTCATAAAGCAGGCTTTGCAAAAGACATAATCAGCGATTTTGGAATAGGAGCAGTAGCTGAAAAAAATGGCAGAATCTTCATAGAGTCGGAATATGCTCTTAAAATGGATGATGATTCCTATATTTCCGGATGTGATGGAAGGCTTGTATGGGATTATATCAAGTCTGAATCTGATGGAGACTCGGGATTTGCCATGAGAACTGTCCTAAATCCAGCAGGCAGGGAAGGTAAATTAGGTGAGCTTCACTACAAATTCCGTATTTTGGAAGGCGGAATATATAATATATGGCTGCTTATGAAATTTGGTGACGACAGATCAGATACCTGTCTCATAGGAATTGACGGTGATTACATGCCTGCCAGTGAGCAGTATTCCAAGGGACATCCCTTTACATATTCAACGCAGCAGATATGGTTCTGGGGACTTGTTCAGAGTACGCAGATAGACGAGGGAGAACATGTTTTAGATGTAATGGCACAAAAGCCTGATTTCAGGCTCGACAGAATATATCTTACAAATAAAGATGATAATC
>JAILJR010000012.1 GCA_024694565.1 Butyrivibrio sp.
TTGTGCAATATGCACAGCCGGAGCCGGCCTGGCGAACTTTTGTCGGACAACTCATATATATTTAAGAAAAACTATCAGAGCAGGATAACAGACATGAAGGAAAATTCAGAAAAGCGAGCCAGTATTTCTGTCGGACAGAAAATTTATTTTTTCGTTGGAGTGACAGTTTTTATAGCTGCCATGACAGTTGCAATTGCGGCACATTTTATCAATGCAAATCGAATCGACGGCTACTTCAAGGGACTCACCATTGATACAGCCCGAAATTTTGCGCGGATGGTAGATGCCGAGTATATGAGAAAGCTCAGGGCAGTAGCCGAGTCTGAGGAGTATCAGGCGCTCAGAGAAGAGGCTGAGGCAAGTGAGGATGAAGCTGTTATAGAGCAGTACCTTAAGGATAAGGGACTCTGGGAGGGCTATGTTGAAAACCGGAATCAGCTCGTCCAGTATCTTCGCAATATGCATGACGTCAAGTATCTTTATATTGTTGCCTGTGGTGACAAGGATGCTACTCATGATATGTATCTTCTGGATGATGATGATGATCTTCCTATCTATGAAACCGGCTACTACGAGAAACGCGAAGAGGATCTTTTGGGAATGGATGCATCTGTAGAGGTTGAGCCGACCATTTCCAACGGAGACTGGGGGTGGCTGTGTTCAGCATTTGCACCTGTTTATGCTGAGGATGGTACGCTTGTTTGCCAGGTTGGCTGCGATGTAGGCATGGAGGATATCATGCGTGAGAGGCGCCTGAATTTTCTTTATCTGGTACTCGCAGCAATTGTGTCAGCAGCTGTTATAGTTGCGGGGGTCAACAGTCTCATAAGCAGAACAATCATCCATCCCCTGACTCAGATAACAGAGGAGATGAAAAAGTTTTCACCTTCCGAGGACCGCAGATATGAGAAGTCAGGGGTAATAAATCTTGATATTAAGAGCAATGATGAGATTGAGGATATCTACAATGAGATTCGCTCAATGCAGATAAGGATCCTTGATTATCTGAATGATATAACAATTATCACCAAAGAAAAGGAACAGGCGGAGGTCGACGTTCAGAAGAAGGACAGGGAGCTTGGGATTATCAGCAAAGAAGCATACCGCGACTCGCTTACAAATGTCGGAAACAAGGTGGCCTATACCAAGAAGGTTGAAGAGCTTACAAGAGCGCTCAGAGAAGGAAAACTTGAATTCGCCATTGTTATGGTTGATGTAAACTTCCTTAAGGCAATAAATGATAAATACGGTCATGCAGCAGGTGATACATATATTCAGGGATGCTGTAAGACCGTGTGCCAGGTTTACAAGAATTCTCCCGTGTTCAGGATCGGCGGAGACGAGTTTGCCGTTGTTCTGACAGGCTTGGATTACAGGCAGAGATATGAAAGACTGCGGGATCTTCGCAATTCATTTGAGATTTCTTATGGCATGGATCATCAGGATGAATGGCTGAGATATTCTGCAGCTTCAGGCATGGCTGAGCTATCTTCCGATGACAACACTGTTGAGCTTGTTTTCAAGAGAGCTGATAAGAATATGTATGAGGAAAAGACCAGATTTAAGGAAATGCATGGTAAAAGCGGAGCAAACAGGTGATCAAAATGCGGGACGGGTCTTTGGATAATAGCTTAAAAAAAATAATTGATGAAGAAAGCTTTAAAAGGATCGAACGTCACGGAAGAGATATTCTTGACTCAAAGGAATTCAAGCGCTCGCTTGGTCAGGTTCATCATCACAAGACCACTGTCGGATTGCATTCAATCAGAACGGCCATGATAGGGCTTTGGATAATCGACAGATTAAAGAAAAGCGGAATAAAGGTGGACGAGCGGAAGGTTGTCAGAATAACACTTTTGCATGATCTTGGTATGCTTGGCAGAAAAAAGAGATACAAAAATGATTTTGAATGCGGATATATGCATCCCAGAAACTCGGCAGATACTGCAAGAAAGATATGGAAGGACATTGATATTGTGAGTATTAAAGCAATAAAGAGCCATATGTGGCCATTATCCTTAAACGTTCCAACCTCCAAAGAGGCCTTTGTTTTGTGTCTTGCGGATAAGCTGGCATCTTACAAGGATATTACGTTTAAGGGGGAAGAGGCTTTGAAAGGGGAGCAAATAAGGCTTTGAAAGAAAGTAAATAAGGCTTTGAAAAGAAAGTAAGGGAAGCAGAAAGAGGAAACATTAACTCGCGGGGGATGAATGAAATTGTTTTCTGGGTTTCATGGCATAAAGCTTGCACCGGAGCAGATTATTCCGGGAAGTTTTTTCATTACAATCATTATAGGTACAATACTTCTGACGTTGCCGGTGTCTTCAGCAAGTGGTGAGGGCACTTCTTTTTTGACGGCGCTGTTTACAGCAACCACATCTGTGTGTGTAACGGGGCTGGTTGTTGTTGATACGTATGCACATTGGAGTTTTACGGGGCAGTTCATTATAATGATGCTCATCCAGATAGGCGGACTTGGCATGATAACATTTGCCTACATGATCATGCTGATTACCGGAAAGAAGTTTTCGTTAAAGAGCAGGATTCTTTTACAGGATTCCTTTAATCTCAATACCAGCTCAAAGCTTCTGGCTTTTCTGATAAAGATGTTTTTGGGCACACTTTTAGTTGAGGGAATCGGAGCACTGATGTATGCCCTTGTATTTGTGCCGCAGTTTGGTGTAAAAAAAGGCATATGGAGCGCAGTATTCAATGCTGTATCTGCTTTCTGTAACGCCGGAATGGATGTTATCGGGCCAAACAGCATGGGAGATTACAGAGATAATCCAATAGTTATGTCTGTGACAATGATACTGATCGTCATGGGAGGAATCGGTTTTGTAGTATGGTTTGATGTTCTGGACAAGATAAAAGAGGGAATTAAGAAGGGCTTTTCGCCAAGCAATGTAATACAAAGATTCTCCGAGCACACAAAGCTTGTTCTCAGCTTCACAGCAATTCTGCTCCTTTCAGGTACGCTTTATTTCTTTGTCATTGAGTACAATAATCCCGAAACCATTGGCAATTTCGGAATTGCAGATAAGCTGGTAAACAGTCTCTTTCAGTCTGTTACATTAAGAACTGCTGGCTTTACCACAATACCACAGGAAAACCTTACAATCGCATCCTGTATAGGTTCCTATTTGCTTATGTTCATTGGAGGATCGCCTGTCGGAACAGCCGGGGGAATAAAGACAGTAACAGCATTTTTGCTTTTAATGAATGTGAGGACATATGTGCAGCACCGGAATGAGAAGGTGATTTTTGGCCGCCGGGTGTCTGAGGATTCCATGAGAAAGGCTTCGGCAGTTGCTTTTATGGGCGGTTTGGCTATAGTAGTACTGACTATTTTTATGTCTATCCTCAATCCTGTGCCACTTGAGGATGCTCTTTTTGAAGTGGTGAGTGCATGTGGTACAGTTGGTTTGTCAAGAGGGCTTACTCCGAATCTTGATACCTATGGGAGACTGATCATAATAGTCACCATGTTTCTTGGCAGAATCGGACCGATATCGCTCATTGCATTCTTTTCAAGAAGTAAGCCGGAGGCGAATAAACTCAATTATTCAGAAGGAAATTTTTACGTAGGATAAAACAGGATAAATTATTTACAAGGGGGAAAAATGGTAAAGAAGTCTGTAGCTGTTCTGGGCCTTGGAAAATATGGACGAAGCCTTGCAGAGACTTTGTACAGTCTTGGGGAGGATGTACTTGTTGTTGACAGGGATGAGGGTCTGATAAGAGATATATCTCCGAAGGTGACGGCAGCGATATGTGCAAATCTTGATATCGAGGATGAAGTAAATGCTCTTGGGCTTCAGAATATGGACATTGTGATCACATGCATGGGAGGCAGCCTTTCCGCAAGCATCATGGCTGTTTCTATTGCAAAGGACAAGGGTGTTCCCGTAGTAATTGCAAAGGCATCCTCTGAAAGAATGAAGAAGATACTGAAAAGAGTTGGTGCTGACAAGATAATATGCCCGGAGGAGGATGGCGGAGTGCGCTCTGCCAGAATACTTACATCACGGTACATTCATGACTATATCGCTATCGATGACAATCTGTGCATGATAGAGCTTATGCCGAAGAAGGGATGGATAGGAAAAAATCTTATTGAGCTTGATCTTCGAAAAAAGTACAATATGAACGTAGCCGCGATAAAGGAAAAGGGCGGAACCTGGGCATTTATCGATCCCGGGCACATACTGACAGAGGACAATCTGCTGCTTATCATAATTGAGAAGGATATGATCGATAAGTGGAGATAGCAGGATGAGTTTTTTTTGGCAGAGCGATATGCTATTATTATTATTAGTATTATTATGAGTTGCCCGACAAAAGCTCGCCAGGCCAGCTCCGGCTGTGCATATTGCACAGGAGGCTGAGAGGCCCTTGTGAGCGGTCGGTACTTAGTGGTTATCGAGGAGTTTTTGATTAAATGAAAAAGGTTGGCTATTGCCGGTTTTATAGGGAATTATACTGGGGAGATTCGGTGAAGCATCACTTGCTGGTGAAGTGGAGGCTTAAACACGGGAGAGGTCAGTTTTCAGTGTTTTGCATTACAAGAGCAATGATTGAGAGTGATCAGCTGGATATTATCCATTGTGCCTTCCTTAAACAGCCATATTATCTCAAAAGACCTGCATATATCTATGGGATAGCCGCAAGCTACGATGAGGCGATTGAGCTTGTCGTTAAGATTTCTGATGAGGCGGCAGGCTTTGGATATGATGGAAGGCTTCTTGATTACCTTAACTTAAAGGGGTCGGAGGAAGTTGAAAAATATTGTTTGGAGTAGTTTATGCTGGCAGGGGTTTTAACTGTACTTAAGATTATTGTTATTATAATTCTGGTTATATTGGCGGTCATAATCGTTTTTTTATTGCTGGTTCTTTTTGTCCCAATCCGGTACAGAGCAGATGCACTTGTACCGGACACAGACCTTAATAAGGGGTTTGATGCCGGAAGCGTCACAGCTTCAGCATCGATTTCATGGCTTTATTTTGTAATGTGGTGCGGGATAGAGTATCCCAGGAATAAGAGGCTTACAATAAAAATCTTCGGACTTCAGATATATCCAAGAAAGCATAAGGAAAGCGGGGTAACTGACAGTAAAGATGAGACTAAGCCGGCTGATAATGAAAATGCAAAAGAGGATGCCGTAGAAGAGCCTTCAGGTCAGTTGCAGCATTCAGATTCAGAGGGGGGCGAAAAGGAAGATAATGCCGCAACTGGAGAAGAAGATCACGGGGCTGATTCTTGTGAAGCAAATGAGACAGGCAAAGAGACGTCTTTTGGTGATACCTCTTCTGAGAAGGAGGAAGGCGCTGAGGCATTGACGGATACCGCAGGGAGCTCAGATGCTGATAACGAAGCGGAAGAAAAAACCGATACTGAAGAAAATGCGGAAACCTCCCAACAGGACGAAGCTTCTCAAAATACACAGACCGAGGGAAGTACTGAAGCTGAGGTGAATTCAGATTCGGACGGAATAACAGATGATGGTAAGGAAAGTCAGTTTACTGAAGATTCTTCACTTAATGATGAAGATGACGGATCTTTTCTGGATGTTATCTGGGCAATAATCGATATAATAGATAAGATCATCACAGTACCAATGGATGTGTTTGAAAAAATAAGATATACAATATCTAGAGCTTGTGATAGAATAGATATGATTAGAGCAACCCTTGAGAATGATATCTTCAAGAGAGCATATGCACTGGTTAAAAAGAAGATGATAGTCATCCTGAAGATGAGTCTTCCGGACAAGTGCGATATCAAGCTTCTTGCCGGAACGGGCGATCCTGTATCAACAGCCACTATCACCGGAGTTTACGGTATGCTTTATCCATTCCTGAGCCGCGGGGTAGCTTTCCAGCCGGACTTTGACAGAATGGCTGTTATGGCAGATGTCCATATTAAAGGACATATAACGATATTTACAATTATTTATTCCGCGGCAATCTGTTATTTTAACAAGGATGTAAAGAAGACGGTCAGAAGATTCAAAAGGATCATATCATCATAAATTGTAACTAATCGGAATTTTTTATCGGAGGGTATCATGGCAGAAGGTAATTTTAAAGGAGTTGTTGATTCTTTATTAAACGGAATGGATTCAGTACTCGGATCTAAGACAGTTGTAGGTGAGCCTACCAAGATTGGAGATACAATAATTCTTCCGCTTGTTGATGTTTCTTTCGGGGTTGGGGCCGGAACAAGTTCAGTCGATAAAAGAGATGGAGGATGCGGAGGATTTGGTGCCAAGATGTCACCAAGTGCGGTCCTTGTAATAAAGAACGGTTCAACAAAGCTGGTCAACATCAAGAATCAGGATGCAGTTACCAAGATCCTTGATCTTGTTCCGGATGTGATGAACCATTTTGCCGGAAAAAAGGAAAACATGCCGGAAAATGATGTAGCAAGGGATATTGCTTTTCCTGAGGAAAAAGAGGGAAAAGAGCAGCAGTAAAGGTTTTATGTCCAGAAGGTGAGGGGGCCCTTATGGAAGATAGAAAAAGGATAGAAGAAATAGTATTAAACGGTACAGAGGATGAACTGTCAGAACTCAGAGTCTGGCTCTTCAAGGAGAGCGTGCGCCTTGAGAACATGGAGAGCTCTCTCTCAGAGAGGTATGAAAGGCTTGAGCAGGACGAGCGCAGGTTTAAGGAGCGCTGTGATTCAATTGAACGCAAGCTTGATACCGCAAGCAGAAAGCTGGAAAATGACAAGGCACTGTTCGATCAGAGACTCAGAATTCTTAACAGCGGCTTTGATCAGCTCAACGCAGATAAAAAGAAGCTGGAGAACGAATTCATAAGGCTTGAGAGAGAAAAGGCATATCAGCGCGAATATGAGTACGAGGCATTGGATCTTCTTTTCAAAGGAGTTAACTCTGCACTTGCATTAAAGAAACGCTACAAGGATCTCATGAAGATATTCCATCCGGACAATGTGAGTGGGGACTCATATATGGTCCAGATGATCAATGAGGAGTATGCAGTTCTTTGCAGGCAATATGACATCAGTATGAAAGCGTAATAATAATCTTTGACATAAAATAAAATATGTGATATTATATTCAAGTCATTGCTATGTCTTAGCAATGACTTGTGTATATTAGTGGGGCTTTGCAATATTTGAGAGTTTTTCTTTTATATTGCGTCTGGCATTTCTGCCGGAATTTCAAAAATTTAGTTAAAAATATTGTTGACACATTCGAACATCTGTTTTATATTATACTTATAAGACACGAACGGATGTTCCTGGAAGGAGAATAGTATGGAAAGAGAAGACAAACAGAAAGCATTGGAGGCAGCACTTGGTCAGATTGAGAAACAGTTCGGAAAGGGTGCTGTTATGAAGCTTGGAGATTCATCTGATACGATGAATATTGAGACTATCCCTACAGGTTCACTGAGCCTTGACATAGCTTTGGGACTGGGAGGTATTCCCAAGGGAAGGATTATAGAGATTTACGGACCTGAGTCCAGTGGTAAGACAACAGTCACACTTCACATGATTGCTGAGGTTCAGAAGAGAGGCGGTATTGCAGGCTTTATTGATGCTGAGCATGCCCTTGACCCGGTATATGCCAAAAATATCGGAGTAGATATTGATAATTTGTATATTTCACAGCCTGACAGCGGTGAGCAGGCACTGGAGATCACAGAGACCATGGTACGTTCAGGTGCCATTGATATCGTAGTTGTTGACTCTGTGGCTGCACTTGTTCCCAAGGCTGAGATTGATGGAGACATGGGTGATTCTCATGTGGGACTTCAGGCAAGACTTATGTCGCAGGCTCTGCGCAAGCTTACCGCAGTTATCAGCAAGTCAAACTGTACCGTGGTGTTCATCAACCAGCTTAGAGAGAAGGTTGGCGTGATGTTTGGTGATCCTGAGACAACTACCGGCGGTCGTGCGCTCAAGTTCTATTCGTCAGTCAGGATGGATGTACGCCGTATAGAGGCTATTAAGCAGAACGGTGAGAACATCGGTAACAGAACAAGAGTCAAGGTCGTTAAGAACAAGATAGCGCCACCTTTTAAAGAGGCGGAGTTTGATATCATGTTTGGCAAGGGCATTTCCAAGACAGGTGATATACTTGATCTGGCAGCCGGAACAGATATCGTCAACAAGAGCGGTGCATGGTATCAGTACAACGGTGAGAAGATTGGTCAGGGACGTGAAAATGCCAAGCTTTACCTTGAGAACAATCCACAGATACTTACAGAGATTGATGCCAAGGTAAGGGCTCACTACGGACTGCCGGTCGATGGACAGGTTCCGGTTGAAGGAGAAGCAAATGCTGAGAAGGAAGCTCCTAAGAAAAAGGCTTCCAAGGATTGATTTAAAGAAAGCTTTCTGATGTTATCCCCTGATTGAGCATACTCTTCAGGGGATAAATTTTATTATGACAACAAAAGGAAAATACAATGGAAATAACACAGATAATTTCTTTGGATTCAAAGCGCACCAAAATATACCTGGATGGTGAATTTGCTTTTGTCCTTTATAAAGGAGAGCTTAAGGACTTCGGAATAAAGGAAGGGCAGCCAATTGACAGCCTTGTTTACCGAAAGATAATGGATGAGCTTCTTCCAAAGCGCTGTATTAAAAGTGCCATGAACCTCCTTCAGAAGAAGGATTACACAACCGCCCAGCTTAGGGACAAGCTCCTTGAAGGATATTACACTCCTGAGATGATTGATGGCGCCATCTCTTATGTTACCTCCTATCATTATCTTGATGATGAGCGTTACTGCCGGGATTATATTACCTACCATATGGAGAACCGCAGCAGGAACCGAATAATACAGGACCTGATCTCTAAAGGATTGTCCAAAGATCAGATCATTCCAATAATTGAGGAACTGTATGCAGAAGGCAGTCAGGACATAGAACAGGAACAGATTCGTAGTCTCCTTTTAAAAAAGCATTTTGACCCTGACTTTGCTGACTTCAAAGAAAAGCAGAAGATGACAGCATTCCTGCTCCGTCGTGGATTTTCGTTGGCAGATATTAAAAAGGAGACAGGAATTTAATTTTGACCTCAACATCATATTATGAGTCGCCCGACAAAAGCCCGCCAGGCCGGCTTCGTCTGTGCATATTGCACAAGCGACTGAGAGGCCCTATGAGCTCGTCGGTACTTAGCGAGGTATTTTCGAGCTTAGTACCGCTACGAAGCGAAAGGAGCGAAAGCGTGCCCAAAGTGATTGTACAATATGCACAGCCGGAGCCGGACTGGCGAGCTTTTGTCGGGCAGCTCATATTATCACTTCGGTTCAATTTGTCAGACTGCCTGATCCTGCCGGCTGACAAATGAATTGGTTACAGTTCAGACCCTAGCTTGAGATAAGAAGACCGGTAGACTACACTTGATTCATCAAGTCGATCTACCGGCCTTTTGTCTATCGAAGATCTTCGATACGCTGTCATACACGCTGGATTCTGGATCCTGCCTTAATGAT
>JAILJR010000052.1 GCA_024694565.1 Butyrivibrio sp.
TTTTGATCAAACGATTTAAAGTTTTCTACAGACAATTTGACCAGCATAATAAGTGCCTCCTTTCCAGGGTGTTCTTTAATTATAAGCTTTCAATTAAAGAAATTCAATATCCTATTTGCTTATTTAGAGATTTTTTCTCTGCTTAGCCATCTAGAATGAGCAAATCTATCATTTCACACTCCCATTTACCTCTCCAGATGATTAAAATCTGGCAACAGCCCTCATCTGAACCAGCATAATCTGTCTGGTCCTCTCATCCATAGCCCCAAACAGCTTAAGAAGCTCATTCTCATCCACAAATGCCGTTGTATCTTCGAATATCACTACGTTATCTTCTCTACTTCCCATTACATTTCACTCCTCTCCATCTTGCACAGCTCCTCGATCCACTCCCTGCGCTTGATAACAGCTAGCCAGTCCTCGGGTATTCCTTCATAGCCGTAATACAGAGCCGCCATCCCACCAGCGATTGCTCCGACCGTATCAGAATCATCACCCAGATTCACCGCCGTAAGCAGACAGTCCTTGAAGCTATCCGTCCGGATCAGAGACCACACCGCTGCTTCTAAGGAATCCACCACATAGCCAGTGCTCTTGATCGCATCCTCCGGCACTGCAGTAAACTCTTCCAGATCCCTGAGTCTTCCATAGTAAGCAAGCTCTACTCTGTTGGCAATATTCTTCTCATAGAAGGCAAATCCTTCATCAAACCCCTTCCGCAACCGTTCCTTCAGAGAATCTTTCTCTTCAAGAATTGCCTTCACACAGAAATAGTACAATCCGCAGGCGATCTTCGCCCTGAGATGATTATGCGTCAGTCCGCCAACCTCATGAACTGTCTTCACCGCCGCCTCTGTCGGAAGCTTCCTATCATAAGCATACAGGCATGCCGGCATTATCCGCATCAGGGATCCGTTTCCATTAGATCGCTCTGAAGTGCCGCCGCAGGTCATTGGATTCTGCTCCCTCTCAAACTTTTCGATTGCCAGTGAACAGGTATTGCCCATATCAAAAGCTTCCCCGAACGGCGTATACTCTCCTTCTTCATACCAATCCACGAAGCTGGTCATAACATCTTCCAAATCCACTTCTCCCAGCTCACGGATGCTGTCCAGAGCTGCCAATGCCATACTGCTGTCATCTGTCCAGGTACCCTCCGGCATATGATATACTCCACCGGACTCCATTCCTGTAACAGGTCCCGCTGCCCTCCCAGCGATCTCTTCTCTGCTCATAAACTGTACCGGGCATCCCAGCGCATCACCCACGATAACTCCCATCATACCATCAAGCCATATATTCCTTTTCATCTGCTTCCGCCTCCTTTGCCTTTGATGATATGACTATACCAGAAAAAAGATTTTGACCGGTCTCTTCACAAGCGACCGGCCAAACACTTACTTTTTTTCTTCCGACAGGGTATTTCTCTTCATGAAATCATCAGCAAACCATTTTGCAAAATCTACAGAAGCCTTTTTCTTTTTTATATACTCCTTGATGGATTTGACGCGCAAATCGTACTCCCCTTTGTTCTGTTCAGTATATGCATCATGAATCCGATACATTATGTCAGAACAATCTACACAAACATCTCCTCCAGCTCCAATGTTCTCAAAAGATTCAAGTAACTTCTTTTTCCTTCCGCAGCATGCACACTTCATGTTTAACCCTCCGTTACAACAACATTATTGATGATATCATCATATTCAAACGCAGCTTCTTCATCTTGTTCAGAAATACGTCTTCGCCCTTCAACCACTTTATCGAAATACGGTTCGAGGTATTTCTGAATGTCATAGTACTGATGATCTGCATTTCGGATCTCAATTTGAAATTTCCCCAGCTTCTTACTATCATTGTCAAGTTCAGCAACCAGCTTATCCATTTCCTCTTCACTCATAAAATAATCAATGGACATATTTACGATGACAGCATTAAACATTCTTGCTGTAATAATGCAATCATCCTCCCTGAATAATCCAGCAAGCTTATTGACGGTAATACCTGCCAACATACCGCCTCCGGCTCCAGCAATAAAGCCTATGACCGCTCCGACCCTTTTATCTATTTTCTTGCCTATCTTTTCTCCTATGGCTCCGGCAGCCATCCCTCCTCCATAAGTTCCGGCTATACTCCCGAGAAATGAGGCGGCTGAGGAAATCATATTCTTTGTATATTGCGCTCCGCTTATTTTTTTTGTTGAAACCCTATATGTGTCAGGTATTGAAAACACTACAAATGTAATACCCTCAACAATTGCGTTTCCGCGCAAAGCCTTCGCAAGACTCTTATTCGCAGCATTTCCGTATATCTTCTTCTGTCCAAGCAATACTCTACGTGCATTAATAAGCTTTTGTACAGTCTTATTACCCAGCTGTTTTACGAGTTTATCAGAAGCTGGTATTAAAGCCTTGCTAAGTCCAGTTCTGGCTATTTGATTTGACAATATATTAGCTGCCAGTGCAGGACCAAAAACATTGATTGCTGTATCAATTGCCGCATCCCTTGCTTTCTTTGGATCATTTGTTCTCCAAAAAGTAATACCAAAAGATACCAGTGAAGAAATACCAGCTGCAAATGTACAATTTACGACACCAGTGGCAGTATCAAATGATAAAGACTCAAACGTTCCGGCTTTAGCGAGATTCTTAGCCTGTGCATAAGTTAGCTTACTTTTTCTCACAAGATCCTTAGCCATCTCAGGATCTGTCACTCCGGGCACCTGACCATTAAGGATCCTTTTCTGCATGGCCTCAACTGCCTTTTCATACTGATCAGCAGGAACCTCGACCATCATAGGCTTACCGGATTTGATATCAAAATAACGATATTCCATCTGTCCTGTAGTAGGGTTCTTCTTGAAGCAGGCTCCTACGCTGGATCCGGCATTCTTACAGAATTTACATTGCACCATTTACAAGCTTGTCCGGTCCATTTTTCGCATTGTCCCTTCCTACAACAGTTGATTTCTCCCCGCCCAGTTTATCCAGGACGGCACCGGCTTCCTCTGCATATATTCCATGCCCAGTTTTTGACTGGTCTTCACCATAAGCAGCATTAAAAGCAACAGCCTCCATATTAAAGGTGCCCACTTCACTGATCACTGCAGCATCAACCAAAGCATTTGACAGTTCCTCGTCCATACGGAGTTTTTCCTCGAATTTCCTGAAAAACTCTACTAAAGACTTATCCTTAAAAACGGTCACTACAAGATCATCCCGCTTTACAACAAAACAACTTCCGTCCTCTGATCTCTTACATTCATAATCGGATGGATCAAAGTACTCCCACAAAACAACTTGATAAGGAATCTCAAATACTTTTTCATTCTTCTTTTGCTTCTTTTTTTCTTTAATATCTGGTCTTGGAGCTTTGCTTACTACTCCTTTGTTAGTCAAAACGATTCCAGAAGGGTATCCGCCAAAAGAATTGATGTCCGCCCATAATATCTCAAAATCGTTCGGAACTGGTATATACTCATGTATTTTCTTTTTATTCTTTTCTGATAGTTTGGTAGGTGACTTTGACATTTCACCTATCATCTGCTCTATAAAGCGATCCATCAAAGGTCATCCTCCTTAATAATATAATCATCCCAACGCCCATCGAAATCAGGTTCATAATAAGCTTTTTTCTCTGCTCCCTCAAACCAGTTTATTACATTCAAAGCAGATGCTTCTCCGATAGCCTCAACAATATCCTTTATTTCTGTAACATCATATTCTTCGAGAGCCTTCGTAGGTACATTGATGATCTTCACTACACACTCAATCGGCAATTCTGCCTCATCCATATCTGAAAGCAGTAGCTTTATCTTCATGTCATCATCAATAATAATGGCCGCTAAATACTGTTGTTCGATCACTCCTGACATTTCTTCAGCAAGTAATAGTTCAGAAGACTCCAGCGCCTTTTTCCTATTTTCCTCCTGCCACTTGCGATATTTATCCAAATCCTTATCCACGCCAAGCCCCAGTACGAGTAGAACCACCGCGGCATCATCCAAATAACCAATGACGGGTATAAAATCCGGTATAAGATCAATCGGACTCAGCACATAAATTAGTGCAGCCACAATAGATATGATTGTTCCCAGAGGAATGCTTCTATACTCCTTCTTTACATAGGAATCCACGAGAGCGACCATAGTAACTATGTCATCTATCACCCCACCTAAAACTGGTATCTTTTCTGCCTTTTTC
>JAILJR010000044.1 GCA_024694565.1 Butyrivibrio sp.
CAGGGCGGTATCAGGTCCATCAGTCAGAAAAGCTGGATCTTTCTGATCTTATCCGGTCTTGCGACGGGGGCTTCCTGGTTGTGTTATTATAAGGCACTGCAGATAGGAGATGCATCCAAAGTTGTTCCGATCGATAAGTTATCCGTGGTCATCACATTGGTTTTGGCATTTGTTTTCCTGCACGAAGATTTTACTGTAAAGTCTGTGATAGGTTGCTTGCTGATCGGTGCAGGAACACTGTTTATGGTTATCTGAGACAAATTCACAACTGAGTATATTCGATCTGAAATTGGGATGAAAAAGTACTGACACCCGATGAGTTGTTTACTAAAATTCTTTTTTCTTCATAATCTGTATACTGATAAGGTAGGAAGTAAGAGCAAGGATTGAACATAAGGCGGTCAGTATAATAAGCATAACAACAGAAGACATCTCATTAAGAGTCTTTGCGAGTGACGCTATAATATGCTCGGAACCGTTAAAATATTTTTTTGCTCCGATCAGTAAAACTGCGATGGCGCCCAATAGGATAGAGAAAACGATCCTGCTTTTTTCTGCTCCATACTTAAATTGGAGGGGGATCATAATTGCTGCTGAAAGATACAGGACGGGAAGAATGGCCAAAACCATAGGCAGCTCATCCATCAGGTTTATTGCATTATGGCGGAGAAGATTTCCGGTGCAGTACAGTACGGCACCGACACACCATGCTGCCGCAGACATGATCAGGCTGAACAAATATTTTTCTCTGATATATGTTTTCCTGTCAAACGGCAGAGTCATCAAAAATACATATCCATTGTCAAATTCATCATAGCTGATGGTTCCGACCGACATGATCGTCGCAAGCATCGTGAGATAGCCGACAATGAAGGCGCCGTCCATGGATATCCCCATGAGCAGAGCCATAACAAAGAAAATCACGAGGGTCTGTTTTCTGCAGAGTGTAAGCCGCAGATCTTTTTCCATAAGACCAAGCATATTAGTTTCCTCCTGTCATCATTAAGATCAGATCGTCTATCCTGCCGTTTTCAATGACGATTTCCGGATAGTTTTCTGCATAAAACTGTTTTTCATTGGTAAAGCACACATATCCGAAGGACTCTTTTTTCGTGCTGAGAATATAGTTTTTGTCTAGCCTGGCGTAGGTATCTTCATTTGCCTTAAGAAGGGCATAATTACTTAATATGGTATCGGTGTCTTCATGGAGAACGATTTTTCCGTCATGTAACAGGTAGATGTCATCGCACAGGCTTTCAAGATCCGAAGATATGTGAGAAGTAAGCAGAATGGAGCATCTTTCATTATCGGTCAGGTACTGTCTGAGCAGATCGAGAATCTCATTTCTTGCCTCCACATCAAGTCCGGAAGTGGGCTCATCCATAATGAGAAGCTGCGCCCTGTGGCTGATGGCAACTAGCACGCGAAGCTTTGCACGCATGCCGGTAGAATAATCCTTGATTTTTTTGTCTAAGCTAAGCCCATGCGAAACACAGTTGCTTCTGAAAAACTCTTCATCAAAGGCAGGATACATTTTTTTAAGAATACAGATTACATCCTGCACATCGAGATATGAGCTGAAACCGGAATCGGACAGGGCAACGCCGAGTGAAGCTTTCTCCGGCCCGGTAAGCTTATATGACTCAATGCCGTTTACGGTAACGTGTCCTTCGTCCGGCTTTATGAGACCGAGTATGGCTTTAATGATGGTGCTTTTGCCGGCTCCGTTTTTTCCGATGATGCCGGTAACGACTCCATCCGGTATTGCTAAAGAAACATTCAGATGAAAATCACCGTAGTTTTTTACAAGATTATCTACTTTGATCATTCGTAGTCCTCCAATATGATCCCTACGATTTCAAGGATCTCGTCTTTAGTGAACCCCACCGCACCTGCCTTTTGAATGACAGAAGCGAAGGCATCCTCCACCGTCTTTCTCCGTGCTTCCAGGGCAAGCTGCCTGTCGGTTGCGGCAACGTAGGTTCCTTTTCCGTGTACGGTAACGACAAAGCCGTCGTCCTCCAAACGGTCATAGGCTTTTTTTACTGTCAGAGCGCTT
>JAILJR010000120.1 GCA_024694565.1 Butyrivibrio sp.
CATTGCCGGTACTGTTGGTGGTGGGGCTTTTAAGCCTCATGAATAGGGCGTGATCATGATTATGGAAGAAAGGTAAGACAATGGAAAAGAAATTATACAGAAGTAATGACAGAAAGATCTTTGGAGTGTGCGGAGGAGTCGTGGAATACTTCGGATGGGATCCTGACGTGGTAAGGGTTATCTGGGCGATAACTGCAGTATCTACAGGATTAGGAATCCCGGCATATATAGTAGCGACATTCCTTATGGACAATCGTCCAGATTATGTAAGCAGGTATGATGGGGATAAAAAGGAATAATGTAACAATCCATAATGATGATCACAGAAAAAGGCTTCAGGGCTTAAGGGCGTTGGAGCCTTTATAACTTTGTGGGTGGTCTATAAAAACTGATTTTTGCTGATTTTTTGTCTACTTGAATGGTTGGTACCCGAAGAGTGTGACAAAGTTGTGACTGTTCTTCTGATATGATTATCTCAACAAAAACAAAGAACCCGCAGGAAAGCGGAGACATAGGAGGACAAAACAATGATGAAGGATCTGGCAAAGGCTTTTATTATAATGACACTGGTATTTGAGGTAATGACAATTGCAGGGCTTACAGCATTCTATCATGTATTCGGAATAATCTGCATAGTAGTTGTGATCGCAACAATCCTCTTCCATATCTTCAAGAACATGGGAAGCATTGGAGATGGATCAGGAGAGATCATCCCAGAGGGTGCCTGAGATAGAGGCAAACGACTGAATAACATACTCGATATGCTACTGCTAGGCGATGTCAACCAGCATAATATGTGAATACGTATGATGTGAGCAGTTATCATTATATGATGGCATCAGATAACAGTTGCATATAATTATAAATATGGAGATTTGTTTATGGGCT
Organism: Butyrivibrio sp.; assembly: GCA_024694565.1. Lineage (GTDB taxonomy): Bacteria > Bacillota > Clostridia > Lachnospirales > Lachnospiraceae > Butyrivibrio. The sequence goes on from JAILJR010000120.1 coordinate 889, forward strand.
CTAAGGCTTAGTCTTAGAGCCCTGTTTACATGATATAATAACTTTAATGATGACATGTCAATAATTTGGCAAATATGGTGCTCGCAACGGAGGCCATCAGAAATGATGATTTGCAGAAAGAAAGTAATCAATATCATAGCGTTGCTATCAGCCATAGTCCTGCCGGGATGTGCAGGTGAAAGCAGTGTTCCGGCTGACAGCAGTACAACATCGGACATGACAGTCAGGATAGATATTTCTGAACATCAAATTTTTAATGATACTGACGGGGACGGATATGGAGAGTTTGAAGGCTGGGGAACAAGTCTTTGCTGGTGGGCAAACAGAGTCGGCTATAGTGATGAGCTGACGACCAAGGCGACAGAGGCTTTTTTCGATAAAGAAAAAGGCCTTGGGCTGAACATAGGACGTTATAACATCGGAGGTGGGGATAATGTCACAGACAAGTCTTTATCTGATAATGCAAGCGACTTTCTTCATGCTTCGCACATAAAAAGATCAGATTCCATAGTACCGGGATATGCTGTAGACGTGACAAAAATCGATCTTGATCTAAACTCAAGAGAATACTATGAGGAGAACTTTAAAAGAGCTGACTATGAATGCGGCTATGCATGGAACTACGACTGGGAAGCGGACAGTAATCAGGTAAACGTTTTAAGCGAAGCAGCAAAATACGCAGGAGAAGAGTTTATCTGCGAGGCGTTCTCCAACTCACCGCCATACTTCATGACAGTGAGTGGCTGCAGTTCAGGTAATTCTAAAGCTGCTGTCGATAATCTGAGAGAGGATTCATACCACGCCTTCGCCTGCTACATGGCTGATGTAATAGAGCATTTTGTGGATGAGGGTGATGTAAAATTCCAGAGCATAAGCCCGATGAATGAGCCTGCGACAAATTACTGGTCTGCCTTCAGCGAAAAGCAGGAGGGATGCCACTTCAGCCCGGGACGTTCCCAGTCACAGATTATTGAAGAGTTGGATAAAGAGCTTAAGAACAAGGGGCTTGATCTGATTATTTGTGGAACTGATGAGACAAGCATAAATACTGCCATCAGTTCTTTTGACAAGCTATCAGACATTGCAAAGAAAGCTCTTTCCAGGATAGACACCCATGCCTATCAGGGCGATAAAAGAGAAAAACTGAAGGAAACAGCGTTGAAAGCAGGAAAGAACCTATGGATGAGTGAAGTTGATAACACATATTCACTGGGATCGGAATCCGGTGCCATGGAAGCAGCGCTTGGTTTCGCAGATGAGATAATTAAAGATGTTAATGGCATGTATCCTTCAGCATGGATTATGTGGAATGCTGCAGATATGCATATCGATTCTGAAAATGAGTTTGATACGCTAACAAGGACAGAAGCAGACAAAATTCTTTCCGGGGGAGAACCCTTCTGGGGAATTGCCATTGCGGATCACGATGCAGGGGAGATACTTGTCGGAAAGAAGTATTATGGATTTGGACAGTTTACAAGATATATCCGCCCGGGATTCTGTATCGTCCGGTCAGGTATAAAGACCTTGGCTGCTTATAACCCCGAGAGCAAGGACTATGTCGTAGTGGCTTTAAATACAAACGCTGATGACCAGATCTGGGAGTTTGGTTTCGATGGTCTGGAAGGTGAAATCTCAACGATCACTGCTGTCAGGACAAGTGGAGATATGGATAGCGGCGAAAACTGGTGCGATGTTACAGGTACAGATAGAATAACGATGTCAGAAGACTCTTTCTCGGCATTAGTAAAAGGTTATTCAATAACAACGTATTTGATAAAGACTGAATAGGACCATTTTTATTTTTTTATGAGTCCTTGTGAAGCAGATTGCTTCATGGGGACTTTTCTTTATGAACAATTTTGATTCTGAGCAATACACAAGTGTTTCGACACATTCTTAACTGCACATTTTAGATGAATACTAGCTTTGTAATCTACAGGTTATGTGCTGCATGCTACTAGCCACACAAAAAAGAACAGTTATACGCATAGGTAAAGTCAGCGTGAAAGAAGCTTTGAAAATAACAAATTCCTATTCTTTAGATTTGAAAACGGAACATATAGTTCACAACTGTTTAAGGATAGTTTAAGGTTTGGGATCTAATATAAGGCCATAGGGAACAGCACGGGAAGTATTTCATGAGCAGTTTATCCCCAACAATACAGCTGTTAACGCAGCTTTCCAATATTCGTAGAAGGTAAGCCCTTTCCTGTGCCATATTGTTCACAGGAAAAAGGGATATTACCGAAAAACCTCTTAT
>JAILJR010000215.1 GCA_024694565.1 Butyrivibrio sp.
ATTGGTGTTCCTACATTTTTCCTCATGAAAAACATAGCAGAGATAAATGTGGCAGTCATGGTGATGATGGTCGTCATGATGCCGCTGTTTTTCTTTGCAATGTATGAGAAAAATGGCAGGCCTTTGGAAGTGATTCTTAGCCACTTTATACAGCAGGTCTTTATCAGACCCAAGAAAAGACCTTACAAAACAGATAATTATTACGCAGCGCTTGCACGTCAGGCGGATGCAGAAAGGAAGGTGGAGGAAATTGTTCGTATTTCCATGGAGGAAAAAAACTGATTCCAGAGAGTTTGTAATCCCAGAAGGCTTAAACAGACAACAGCAGCTGGAAGTTAAGGAAGTGATCAAAAATGCCCAGCACGACGATGGTACTCCAAGAACAGCCCAGCAGACTATACCGTTCGAGCGAATGTTTCAGGATGGTATCTGCAGAGTCGGGAGAAATTACTATACAAAGACAATACAGTTTCAAGATATAAATTATCAGCTGGCACAGCAGGAGGATAAGACAGAGATCTTTGAGGAGTGGTGTTCATTCCTTAATTTCTTTGACAGTTCTGTTCATTTCGAGCTTTCGTTCATGAACCTTGCAACAGATGCGACGGACTTTGAGAAAAAGATTGCTATCCCTCATCAGAAGGATGCTTTTAATGATGTCAGGGACGAGTATTCAACTGTCCTTTTAAAGCAGATGGAAGCAGGTAACAACGGACTTACCAAAACAAAGTATATCACATTTGGTATCTATGCAGATTCCATGAAGTCAGCAAAACCAAGGCTTATCCATATTGAGATGGACATCCTGAATAACTTTAAGAGGCTTGGTGTTGTAGCAGAGACACTTAATGGATATCAGAGACTTGAGCTTATGCATAAGCAGCTCCATATGGGCGATAGGGCAAGATTCCATTTTGACTGGAAATATCTTGTGGGCTCTGGGCTATCCGTTAAGGATTTCATAGCCCCAAGCAGCTTTGAGTTTCCTACAGGCAGGTACTTCAAGATGGGAGATCTCCACTGTGCAATGAGTTTTTTATCAATCGATGCTTCAGATATCAGCGACAGGATGCTTGCCGATTTCCTTGGAATGGAATCAACCCAGATTGTGACAATGCATATACAGTCAGTTGACCAGACCGAGGCGATAAAGACCATAAAGCACACTATCACAGAACTGGACAGAAGTAAGATTGAGGAGCAGAAAAAGGCTGTCCGCGCCGGATATGATATGGAAATAATTCCTTCAGATCTTGCAACCTATGGCAATGATGCCAAGGCACTTCTGAAGGAACTTCAGACCCAGAATGAGAGAATGTTTCTTTTGACATTCCTTGTCATGAATACCGGAAGGACAATGCAGGAGCTTGAAAACAATATATTTCAGGCTTCATCGATAGCACAGAAACATAACTGCAATCTTGTAAGACTTGATTTTCAGCAGGAGCAGGGACTTGTGAGTACGCTGCCTCTTGCTCATAATGAGGTTGATATCCAGCGTGGTATGACAACTTCAAGCACAGCGATATTTGTGCCGTTCACAACACAGGAACTGTTCCAGGATCACAGGGGAGCTCTTTATTATGGACTCAATGCTCTGTCCAATAACCTTATCATGGTAGACAGAAAGCTTCTTAAGAATCCCAACGGCCTTATTCTTGGTACACCAGGATCAGGTAAATCTTTCTCTGCAAAAAGAGAGATTGCCAATTCATTCCTTGTAACCGATGATGACATCATTATCTGCGACCCGGAAAATGAGTACCGGGCCATGGTAGATTATCTGGGAGGTCAGGTTATCAGCATAAGTCCCACATCAGACCAGTACATCAATCCCATGGACATCAACATGAATTATTCCGATGATGATAATCCTGTAATGCTTAAGGTGGATTTCATCCTGTCCCTTTGTGAACTTATTCTGGGATCAAGGGATGGACTTAAGCCCACGGAGAGAACTGTCATCGACAGATGTACAAGGCTTGTATACAGAAAATATCTTGAGAATCCAAGACCTGAGAACTTCCCATTATTGGAAGATCTATATAATGAGCTGCTGAACCAGGAAGAGCCTGAGGCAAAATTTGTAGCAACTGCGCTTGAAATCTATGTCACTGGTTCGCTCAATGTCTTTAATCACAGGACAAATGTTGATATCAATAACAGAATGGTCTGTTTTGATATCAAGGATCTTGGTAAGCAGCTCAAAAAGATAGGCATGCTCATAGTAGAGGATGCTGTCTGGGGAAGAGTATCAGCCAACAGGGAGAAAGGAAAGTCCACAAGATATTATATTGATGAAATGCATCTGCTCCTTCGCGAAGACCAGACCGCAGCCTATACGGTAGAAATCTGGAAACGCTTCAGAAAGTGGGGCGGTATGCCGACAGGTATAACCCAGAACATTAAGGATTTGCTTGCTTCCCGCGAAATAGAGAACATATTCGAAAACTCAGATTTCATTCTCATGTTAAATCAGGCGGTAGGAGACAGGCAGATCCTGGCAAAACAGCTTAACATAAGCCCTCATCAGCTCTCGTATGTAACACATTCGGGAGAAGGTGAAGGGCTTTTGTTTTATGGGAATGTGATACTTCCTTTCGTGGACAGATTCCCTAAAGATACAGAACTCTACGGTATCATGACCACAAAGTGGCTCGACAAAGCAGAGGACAGTACAGATGGAAGCAAAGAAAAGTAGTGGCAGTGAAAAGAGAAAAAGTAACAGTAAACTCCGTACAGTGGATTCACGCAGGGAATACTATGGTTCAAAGCTCCGAGAGGGTAAGGCTGATAACAGCCTTACTCAGGAGGAAATAGAAAAAGCCAAAAAGCTAAAGCAGCAGAGCCAGAAGAAAGGAATGGAGATTGCTAAAGAAAGAGCGAAAGAAAAGGCAAAAGAAACAGCAAAAAATATAGCGAGAGCTGCAGTTGTCGTAGATACTGTAGTATCAGAATTTGGCAGGGGAACCAGGCAGGAAGAGAACAGAGATAACTGTGAAACTGCGGATGAAGTTATCTCCGAGACTGGTCATGTCATGAGTGCTTCAGGAAGTCTTGCTGCCAAAAAAATCAAGAGCGCCAAGTACAGTAAACAGATGCATGGACGTAAGGCTCAGAGCAGGCAGGAAGCTACAGGGCAGACTAAAAAGAATCTCATGAAAAAACAGATCCAGGTCCACGCGGCAGAACAACAGAGGAAAAGTGCTGAAAATGTTGGAAAGATAGGGCGAAAGCTTACAGATAAGGCAGAGGATGTCATAGGAAAGATTGGAGAATTCATTCTCGAATTTGTTAAAGACAA
>JAILJR010000218.1 GCA_024694565.1 Butyrivibrio sp.
CATACTGTTTTTTGCGGCTCATGGCCATAAGCTGCTCAAAAAGCTCCTCAACCCCGTGCTTATTAAAGTCACCATGGGCCATACCCTTCACCGTCTCGATCTTCTGCCTCTCACGGTCCTTGTCAAATACCTTCCGTCCATTATCAATCTTAAATCGTCCGACCTCATCCGCAACCGCCATGCGCTCCTCAAAAAGCCTTACAATCTGACTGTCGATGCTGTCAATCTCATCCCGAAGCTGCAAAAGATCTTTCATAAAACATTCCTTCCAAAATGCTGACTGCACAGATACTGAACACAATACATACAGCACAGGAAAATCCTGTGTATAAATGACGCATATCAATACCGTAATACATACTACAGGCAAATGCTGCATATACCTGTTGCATACAAATACGAAAAAAAACAGATGTTGTAAAAATGCCTCCTCTCAGCAACAGTCAAAGCCTGCAGCTCATTCCTATTGCCTGCAATTATAAATTATCCGAAAGAAAGCATTTTAAAATTAGCAAACTGAATTCTATTCTATCATATCTTCGGAGAAAAAGCACAAAAATCTGACACAATCGAGCAGGGAAAAGATTCCCTGGCAGGCAAAGAAATGCTTCCTGCAATCATGGAAAACAGGAAGCTTATTTCTTAATCCGAATTGAAAAACAATACTCGAAAGGCTGCTCCTGTGGACATAAGCAAGAGCACAGGAATAAAAGAATGCGGCCGAATCAGAGCTTTCTTCCCGCTGGATTGTTCATTCCAGAAGGCCCAAAATACAGCTGCCCCACAGTTGGAATATCAGATCTATGCAGGATGGATTATTATTCGTCCCAGCCTTCCATCATGCGGAAATGCACTTTGATATTCCTGGCCTCCTGATTCTCTTTAAGCTTCAGATCATCAAGATCCGTTACATGCGGCATCTGCGGGTCATCCTCCGTAAGCTCCAGTTCAATCCAATTGTAAGCTGCCTGCTGTGCTTCATCCAGACAATCCTGAAGGCTGTCGCCTTTACAGCAGCACATTTTAAGGTCAGGAAACTCACCAGCGTAAGTTCCATCCTCCTGTTTTGTCACAACCACCGGCTAAATAAATGTCATTTTTCCTTCCCCCTGCCTAACTTATTCAAAAAAACACTTCCTTTTCCCCCCGGAATATCCATCCGGCACAGACACACTTCTCTTTCCGCCCGGAATATCCTTCCGGCACAGACACACTTCTCTTTCTGCCCGAAATGTCCTTACGCCGCAGACACACTTCTCTTTCTGACTGGAATATCCCTCAGGCACAATCACAGGTCATCTTCAGGCATAATATCATCCGGAAACCGAAAGAATGAGTCCTGACCTGCGTTATTTCTATAATACCATTGATTCAGGCAAATAAAAAGACTAATCCCGGGATCGGCGCCGATGCAAATAACTGTTGCAACAGTACTCTCTTTCGTGTAATATATGTGCGGCAAGAAAAATGTTGTTCTATTTGCAATCCTTTCCTAAATGGAGGTTATGATGAGACATTGCATGAGTCCTATGGATTTTTCGGTCAAAGAGCTGGATGATATGCTTGATTTGGCTGTTGACATCGAATTCCATCCGGAAAAGTATTCCAAAGCCTGCGAGGGCAAAAAGATTGCTACATTATTCTATGAGCCAAGTACCCGTACCCGTCTCAGCTTTGAAGCAGCTATGCTCAATCTGGGAGGTAAAGTGCTTGGTTTTTCTTCTGCCCAGTCCAGTTCCGCCGCAAAGGGCGAAAGTGTTGCGGACACAATTCGTGTGGTATCCTGCTTTGCTGATATCGCTGCCATCCGCCATCCCAAGGAGGGCGCAGCCTACGTTGCATCCACTGTCTCAGGGATTCCGGTGATCAATGCCGGTGACGGCGGACATCAGCACCCGACTCAGACCCTGACAGACCTGATGACGATCCGCTCCATCAAGGGGCGCCTTGACAATCTTACCATCGGCCTTTGCGGCGACCTCAAATTCGGCCGCACGGTGCATTCCCTGATCAGCGCCCTTGTCCGCTACATGGGCATCCGTTTTGTTCTGATCTCACCGGAAGAGCTGCGAGTTCCGGACTATATCCGTGACGATGTACTCAAAAAGAACAATGTTCCCTTCGAGGAGCTTATCCGTCTGGAGGATGCCATTCCGAATCTGGACGTTCTCTACATGACCCGTGTCCAGAGAGAGCGTTTCTTCAATGAGGAAGATTACGTCCGCATGAAGGATTTCTACATTCTGGATAAGGCAAAGATGGATCTGGCCAAAGAAGATATGTGCGTTCTCCATCCGCTTCCCCGTGTCAATGAGATCTCCGTTGAGGTCGATGATGACCCGAGAGCGTGTTATTTCAGGCAGGTTCAGTATGGAGTCTATATCCGTATGGCTCTGATTCTCACATTACTGGGGGTGAAAGTATGCTGAGTGTAGGACAGTTAAATGAAGGTGTCGTGCTCGACCATATCCCGGCCGGAAAAGCCATGGATATCTACCGTAAGCTCAAGCTCAACAAGCTGGACTGCCAGGTTGCCATGATCATGCAGGCAAGATCCAGCAAAATGGGCCGCAAGGACATCATCAAGGTGGAAGCTCCCCTTGAACTGCTTAACCTTGACGCCCTTGGCTTTATCGACCACACCATCACCGTCAACATCGTCAAGGACGGCGAGATCGTCGAAAAAAAGAAGCTTTCTCTGCCCCACAGGCTGGTAAACATCATTCATTGCAAGAATCCCCGCTGCATCACATCCATAGAGCAGGGGCTCAACCATATTTTCTATCTGGCCGATGAGGAAAAAGAGCTTTATCGCTGCCAGTACTGTGATGAAAAATATCACACCACCTGGAAGGAATAAGCGGAAGAGAATCTGATGCCTGTATACAGGCATCCGGC